>NZ_FOVS01000002.1:0-428016 GCF_900115235.1 Pseudomonas sp. NFACC24-1 | reverse complement strand
GAGTGCGTGCAGTTACATGGCGGCTACGGCTTCATGTGGGAATACCCGATTGCCCGGGCATGGGCGGATGCGCGGGTGCAGCGGATCTATGCCGGAACCAATGAAATCATGAAGGAGATCATTGCGCGGTCGCTTTGATCCAGGGTGAACTCAAGATCGTCTTCGCGAGCAAGCCCGCTCCCACAGGAGTCCTGCGTCGATCACAAAAGAGTGTTCAGACACAAATCCCCTGTGGGAGCGGGCTTGCTCGCGAAGACTTTTTACCGGCCGATCAAGGCGCAGGGTTCGGCTGATCCTTGTGAATCGCCTCGATCCCCGCCAGCACTTCGTCCGACAGCTTCAGGTCGAAGCTTTCGATGTTGCTGTCCAGTTGCTCCAGGGTGGTGGCGCCAATGATGTTGCTGGTCACGAACGGCTGTTGGGTGACGAACGCCAGGGCCATCTGTGCCGGGTCCAGGCCGTGCTCACGGGCCAGCGCCACGTACCGGCTGCACGCGGCTTCCGATTGAGCGTTGAAATAGCGTGTGAAGCGGCTGTAGAGCGTCAAACGACCCTTGGCCGGTCGTGCGCCGTTCTCATATTTGCCCGACAGGAAGCCGAACGCCAAGGGTGAGTAAGCCAGCAGGCCGCACTGTTCACGGATGGCGATTTCCGCCAGGCCGACCTCGAAGCTGCGGTTGAGCAGGTTGTACGGGTTCTGGATCGACACCGCCCGCGGCCAGCCACGGGCCTCGGCCAGGGCCAGGAACTTCATGGTGCCCCACGGTGTTTCGTTGGACAGGCCGATGTGGCGGATCTTGCCGGCGCGGACCTGCTCGTCCAGGGCTTCGAGGGTGTCCTCCAGCGGTGTGAACGTTTCGTCGGCCTTGTGCTGGTAGCCCAGTTGGCCAAAGAAGTTGGTGCTGCGCTCCGGCCAGTGCAACTGATAGAGGTCGATGTAGTCGGTTTGCAGGCGCTTGAGGCTGGCGTCCACCGCTTCGACGATGTGCTGGCGGTTGTGCTTGAGGTTCTTGTCGCGGATGTAGTCGATGGTGTTGCCGGGACCGGCGATCTTGCTCGCCAGGATCCAGTCGGCACGGTCGCCGCGGCTTTTGAAATAATTGCCGATGTAGCGCTCGGTGGTGGCGTAGGTCTCGGCCTTGGGGGGCACCGGGTACATCTCGGCGGTGTCCATGAAATTGATGCCGGCACCCTTGGCGCGTTCGATCTGGGCGAAGGCCTCGGCCTCGCTGTTCTGCTCACCCCAGGTCATGGTGCCGAGGCACAGGGCACTCACGTTCAGATCGGTACGGCCTAGCTGGCGATAGTCCATCGGGAACTCCTTGGGCAAAACAATCATAAAAGCAGGTTGAAATATTTTTCGCAATCTGCATAATTGCGCACCTCTTTCTGCAGTGGAAGTGATGCGCCGCCGCCGAAGAATCTTGCCGTTGAACGGACGCGCCGACCCGAGCCCCCGAAAGCGTCTGTATCCGGCTGCCTTTGACTTGTCAAAGTACGCACTATTCAGTAAGATCCGCCGTCTAATTTACAGGGCGGCCCCTGAGGCTATAAAGAATGAAAACTTTTACTGCTAAACCGGAAACAGTAAAGCGCGACTGGTTTGTCGTCGACGCTGCTGGTCAGACCCTGGGTCGTCTGGCCACCGAAATCGCGAGCCGTCTGCGTGGCAAGCACAAGCCTGAGTACACCCCTCACGTTGATACCGGTGACTACATCGTCGTGATCAACGCTGAGCAAGTACGTGTTACTGGCGCTAAAACCACTGACAAAATGTACTACTCCCACTCCGGTTTTCCTGGCGGCATCAAGTCGATCAACTTTGAAAAGCTGATCGCCAAAGCCCCTGAGCGCGTGATCGAGACCGCGGTTAAAGGCATGCTGCCTAAGAACCCACTGGGTCGCGACATGTATCGTAAGCTGAAGGTTTATGCGGGCGCTGCTCACCCTCATACTGCTCAGCAGCCCCAAGAACTGAAGTTTTAACGGAATAGTTCATTATGTCGGCGACTCAAAATTACGGCACTGGCCGTCGCAAGACTGCAACCGCACGCGTTTTCCTGCGTCCGGGCACTGGTAACATCTCCATCAACAACCGCTCCCTGGATAACTTCTTCGGCCGCGAAACTGCCCGCATGGTAGTTCGTCAGCCGCTGGAACTGACCGAGACCGTCGAAAAATTCGACATCTACGTCACCGTTATCGGTGGTGGTGTAAGTGGTCAAGCTGGCGCAATCCGCCACGGCATCACTCGCGCCCTGATGGATTACGACGAGACTCTGCGTGGTGCTCTGCGCAAAGCCGGCTTCGTAACTCGCGATGCTCGCGAAGTTGAACGTAAGAAAGTCGGTCTGCGTAAAGCGCGTAAGCGTCCGCAGTACTCGAAGCGTTAATTTCGCTTCCGCTTTCAAAAGGCGCCCAGTTCCTCACGGAGCTGGGCGTTTTTTTATGGGCAAAAGAATTGCTCTGTGACAACTTGCCACATTCGTAGAGCCCCTATACTACAAGGCTTGGCGGTTTGGCCGCTTGGTAATTACCTTGTCAGAATTGGGGCTTTTCATTACCATTCGGCAAAATTTTTATAAGTTCAGATTTTTACTTAGTAGACGCCTGATCTAACAGGCCACAAAGCTGATGGGAGAGGACTGAATGAGCAATGACGGCGTGAATGCAGGCCGGCGTCGCTTCCTGGTAGCAGCCACATCCGTGGTGGGTGCTGCAGGAGCGGTGGGGGCTGCGGTCCCGTTCGTGGGGTCATGGTTTCCCAGCGCCAAGGCGAAAGCCGCAGGTGCACCGGTGAAAGTGAATGTCAGCAAGATCGAGCCAGGCCAGCAGATGATTGCTGAGTGGCGCGGCCAGCCGGTGTTCATCGTCCGCCGTACAGAGGAAATCCTGGGGAATCTGAAAAAGATCGAGGGTCAGTTGTCCGACCCGTCCTCGAAGAACTCTACGCAACCGACCTATGTCGACCCGCAGACGCGTTCGATCAAGCCAGAGGTCCTGCTGCTGATCGGGATCTGTACGCACCTGGGTTGCTCGCCAACGTTCCGACCTGAAGTGGCGCCTGCCGACTTGGGCAAGGACTGGGTCGGTGGTTATTTCTGCCCTTGCCACGGCTCCCACTACGACCTGGCTGGTCGCGTCTACAAGTCGCAGCCTGCACCTCTGAACCTGCCAGTTCCCCCGCATTCCTATGAGACCGATGACATCATTGTCGTTGGCGTCGATACGGAGAAAGCGTGATGAGCAAACTAATGGATTGGGTTGATGCGCGCTTTCCCGCGACCAAAATGTGGGAAGACCATCTCAGCAAGTACTACGCTCCGAAGAACTTCAACTTCTTCTACTTCTTTGGCTCCCTGGCACTGCTCGTTCTGGTCAACCAGATCGTCACCGGTGTCTGGCTGACCATGAGCTACACCCCGTCGGCGGAAGAAGCATTTGCCTCCGTCGAATACATCATGCGCGACGTCGAGTACGGCTCGATCCTGCGTCTGCTGCACTCCACCGGCGCTTCGGCGTTCTTCATCGTGGTCTACCTGCACATGTTCCGTGGCTTGCTCTACGGTTCGTACCAGAAGCCGCGTGAACTGGTGTGGGTCTTCGGCATGCTGATCTACCTGGCGCTGATGGCCGAGGCCTTCATGGGCTACCTGCTGCCGTGGGGCCAGATGTCCTACTGGGGCGCCCAGGTGATCATCTCGCTGTTCGGTGCGATCCCGGTCATCGGTGACGACCTGACCCAGTGGATCCGTGGTGACTACCTGATCTCGGGCATCACCCTGAACCGCTTCTTCGCCCTGCACGTGGTCGCCTTGCCGATCGTGATCCTCGGCCTGGTGGTACTGCACATCCTCGCGCTGCACGAAGTCGGCTCGAACAACCCGGATGGCGTGGACATCAAGAAGCACAAGGACGAGAACGGCGTACCGCTGGATGGCATTGCCTTCCACCCGTACTACACCGTGAAAGACATCGTCGGCGTGGTGGTCTTCCTGTTCATCTTCTGCTCCATCGTGTTCTTCTTCCCGGAAATGGGCGGTTACTTCCTCGAGAAGCCGAACTTCGAGCAGGCGAACGCGTTCAAGACCCCTGAGCACATTGCCCCGGTCTGGTACTTCACGCCGTTCTACGCGATCCTGCGGGCGATCCCGGACAAGCTGCTGGGCGTTATCGCCATGGGCGCGGCCATTGCCGTGCTGTTCGTCCTGCCGTGGCTGGACCGCAGCCCCGTCAAGTCGATGCGCTACAAAGGCTGGCTGAGCAAGATCTGGCTCGTGGTGTTCTGCATTTCGTTCGTGATCCTGGGCGTGCTGGGCGTACTGGCACCGACACCAGGGCGCACGTTGCTGTCGCAGGTTTGCACCTTCCTGTACTTCGCCTACTTCATTCTGATGCCTTTCTACACCAGGCTCGAGAAGACCAAACCGGTTCCGGAAAGGGTGACTGGCTGATGAAAAAGCTATTTGCTGTACTGATTCTTGCTGCTATGCCTGTACTGTCCTTCGCGGCTGAACACGGTGGTCCGGAGCTGGAAAAAGTCGACATCGACGTTTCCGACAAAGCGGCCATGCAGGACGGCGCACGTACGTTCGCCAACTACTGCATGGGTTGCCACAGTGCCAAGTTCCAGCGCTATGAGCGCGTTGCCGATGACCTGGGCATCCCCCATGAGCTGATGCTCGAGAAGCTTGTGTTCACCGGTGCCAAACTGGGCGATCACATGACCATCGGCATGCAGCCTGCGGACGCGAAGACCTGGTTCGGTGCCGCGCCGCCGGACCTGACCCTGGTTGCCCGTGTGCGTGGCACCGACTGGCTTTACGGTTACCTGCGTTCGTTCTACGAAGACCCTGCACGTCCTTGGGGCGTGAACAACAAGGTCTTCCCGAACGTCGGCATGCCTAACGTTCTGGTCGGCCTCCAGGGGCGCCAGGTGGTAGGCTGCAAACAGGTTCAGATCGTTGAAGACGGCAAAAAGCAATTCGATCCGCTGACCGGCTCCGCTTTGACTCATGAAGCCTGCGACCAGCTGACCGTATTGCCGAACACCGGCAGCCTGACCCCGGAGCAGTTCGATGAGAAGGTCAAGAACCTGGTGACCTTCCTGGCCTACTCGGCCAACCCGGTGAAGCTGGAGCATCAGCGCATCGGTACCTATGTATTGCTGTACCTGGCGTTCTTCTTCGTATTCGCTTACCTGCTCAAGCGTGAATACTGGAAAGACGTGCATTGATAAAGCTGTAAGCCATTGCTGTTAATCGTGCGCGCCCAAGGGCGTCTCTAGATATGTAACGAGCCTGGCCCGCCAGGTGTTACGAGAGACGCCCTCTGGGCGCGCTCGTTTTTCCGTTTTTCGATAATTTCAACAAGCGAGGAGGATCGCCATGGGCGTGACCAATCGGTTGGCCTGTTACTCCGACCCCGCCGACCACTATTCCCACCGGGTACGCATCGTACTGGCAGAGAAGGGTGTCAGCGCCGAGATCATTTACGTCGAAGCGGGTCGTCAGCCGCCGAAGCTGATCGAAGTGAACCCTTACGGCAGCCTGCCCACATTGGTCGATCGTGACCTGGCGTTGTGGGAGTCGACCGTGGTGATGGAATACCTGGATGAGCGTTATCCGCATCCACCCTTGCTGCCGGTTTATCCTGTCGCGCGTGCCAACAGCCGTTTGCTGATCCATCGCATCCAGCGTGACTGGTGCGGGTTGGTGGATCTGATCCTGGATTCCCGGACCAAGGAGCCGGCGCGGGTCGTGGCGCGCAAGGAATTGCGTGAAAGCCTGACGGGCGTATCGCCGCTGTTCGTCGACAAGCCGTTTTTCCTCAGTGAGGAACAAAGTCTGGTGGATTGCTGCCTATTGCCCATACTCTGGCGTTTGCCGATTCTGGGTATCGAACTGCCGCGGCCTGCCAAGCCGCTGCTTGATTATATGGAGCGCCAATTTGCGCGCGAGGCATTCCAGGCGAGTCTGTCTGGTGTCGAACGCGACATGCGCTAAGGCTTAGGGAGCCGCTATGAACTCCAGTCGACCTTATCTGGTCCGCGCGCTCTACGAGTGGATTGTGGACAATGATTGCACCCCGCACATGCTGGTCAATGCCGAGTTTCCATCGGTGCAGGTGCCGCAGGGCTTTGCCAATGATGGGCAGATTGTCCTGAACGTGTCGCCAGCCGCTGTGCGTCACCTGCACATGGATAATGATGCCGTCAGTTTTGAAGGGCGCTTCGGTGGTGTGCCGCACACCCTGTACGTGCCTGTTGCGGCGATTCTGGGGATTTATGCCCGGGAGAATGGCCAGGGCATGGTGTTTGAGCTGGAAGCGCCGCTGGACGGTGAAGAAGAGTTCGAGCCGGATGATGACCTGCCACCGCCGGATGACGAGCCGCCGCGGCCTAGTGGTCGGCCTAGTCTTAAGGTGGTGAAGTAGCGGAGCAGGTGATCTGTTCGCTAAGGAAAATGCCTGTGTCGTGAGATGTGGGCATTTTTTTTGGCTGCATTCACTGGTGGATTGGTGTGTATATCCGTTTCTGCGGTAACGGCTACTGGCGGTTCCGCCCTTACGGCGGCTCACTTTTGAGAAGCGCAAAAGTAAGCAAAACGCTTCTGCCCCACCACTAGGCACCTCGCCTAGGCTCGGTGTTCCCTCACTCCGGCATTGCTCCGTGGGCCGCCGCGAAGGGCCATCCATGGCCCAGCGCGGCTATCCCGGCATCCATGCCGGGATGCCCACTGCGCAATGCCTGCGTTCGGCCGGCGTGGTTAATGGGGCGCCCAGATCAAAAGCAAAAGCAAAAGCAAGGCGGCCTTATAGCCGGCCTGTCTCCTCTGGCTGCACCCCAATCAACTGTGGGAGCGAGCTTGCTCGCGATTGCGGTGTATCAGCCAACATCGATACTGCTGACCTGACGCCATCGCGAGCAAGCTCGCTCCCACAATGGGATCGGGTACAGCCGGAGGAGACAGGCCGGCTATAAGGCCGCCTTGCTTTTGCTTTTGATCTTGATCTTGATCTGGGCGCCCCCGACCAAATAAAAAAACGGCGCTCCTCTGTATGAGTGAGCGCCGTTTTTTCCAGCCACATGCAGCCTCAAGAGCCGCGAGTTACCTCAGTCAATATATTCAAACAACTTGACGATCTTCTGCACCCCGGATACCCCCTGCACCAGGTTGGTCGCCTGGGCGGCCTCCTGCTTGGTCAGCAGGCCCAGCAGATAAACGATGCCATTCTCGGTCACAACCTTGATGCGCGAGCCAGGAATGCTGGCGTCGGTGAGCATCTGGGTCTTGATCTTGGTGGTCAGCCACGCATCGTTCTGGCGCGCCAGCAGCGAGGAGGGTTGCAGAACCTGCAGTTCGTTATGCACGGTCTTGACCCGCTGCACGGCACTGGCTTCCTGTTCGGCCTTGGCCTTGAGGTCTGCGCGTGGGGTCTGGCCGGCCAGCAGTACGACACCGTTGAAGCTGGTGACGACGATGTGCGAGTTGTTGTCCAGGTCCGGGTCGGCCTTGGCAATGTTCACGCCGACCTTGGTTTCAATCAGGGAGTCGTCGATCTTGCTGCCGAAGGTGCGGGTGCCGCGGTCGTCTTCAATCGGCTTCTCCCGGCTGGCGTTAACCACCGATGTGCAGCCGCTGATGCCGAGGCACAGGGTCAAGGCCAGAAGGCCTAGGCGATTAGGGGTCATTCTTCACTCCCGAACAGTTGGCTGTCGATCAAGTCGCAAAGGCAGTGGATCGCCAGCAGGTGGACTTCCTGGATACGTGCGGTGACATTGGCCGGTACGCGGATCTCGACGTCTTCGGGCAATAGCAGTGATGCCATGCCACCGCCGTCACGACCGGTCAATGCTACGACAATCATTTCGCGATCATGTGCGGCCTGGATCGCTTGAATAATATTGGCCGAGTTGCCGCTGGTGGAAATCGCCAGCAGCACATCGCCGGGTTGGCCCAGGGCGCGGATCTGTTTGGAGAAGACTTCGTTGTAGCTGTAGTCGTTGGCGATCGAGGTGATCGTCGAGCTGTCGGTGGTCAGGGCGATCGCCGGCAGGCTCGGGCGTTCGCGCTCGAAGCGGTTGAGCAGTTCCGACGAGAAATGCTGGGCGTCGCCGGCCGAGCCGCCATTGCCGCACGAAAGCATTTTGCCCTCGTTGAGCAAGGCGTTGACCATCACTTGGCTGGCTTGCTCGATGTGCGGTGCAAGTACGTCCATCGCCTGTTGCTTGGTGTCGATACTGGCCTGAAAAAGCTGGCGAATTCGCGATTGCATGTCCATCTGTGTGACCTTAAGTAGCGCGGCTTATAGGCACAAACATGTGCGGCGCGCAAAGCAAAGAGCAAGAAAGTTAGGTGAAGGTGTCCGGCTCGGCATGGGCGTTCAACTGTCGAAGGCGTTCTGCAGCCAGTTCAACTGGGCGGCGTTGCTGTCGATGGCAACCACGTCGAAGCGGCAGGGGTAATCGGCCCAGCGAGATTCGCGTTGCAGGAAATGCTGCGCGGCGAACACCAGCTTCTGGCGCTTGCGCTCGTCAATGCTGTCGAGCGCGCCACCCCATTGGGTATTTTTTCTGTAGCGGACTTCGACGAATACTACTGTATCGCCGTCAAGCATGACCAGATCAAGCTCGCCGCGTTTGCATAACCAGTTCTGCGCCACCAGCCGCAGGCCGTGTTGCTGGAGATGCGCGAGGGCCTGGCCCTCGGCATCCCGTCCGCTTTGCTGGCGTGATCGGTCAGGCATCAGCGCTGGGTGTCCGGCAGGCGCTGCACCTGGCCGTTGACGAACTCGGCCCATGGCAGTTGACGCTGTACGCGCTGGGTGGGAGACACGGCCAGGCTGCCCGACAAACCTTCGATGCGGCTGTCCGGCAGCGTCTTGAGCTGGCCCAGGCGTGGTGCCAGGCGATAGGCATCCGCGCCCATTGCGTACAGCCGGCCCAGGCTGCCGCCCGCCTGGGGCCACTGCGCGGTGACCTGCTTGCGCAGCGGGTCATTGGCGTCGAGCAGCCACGGGGTTTCGCAGAAGCGGATGCCGCTCATGTCGTTGTACTGGTTCTGGTCGCCGCTGGCGCTGAACACCGAAGACGTCGCGTAGACCGGTACGTCGCCGGCGTATTGGAAGTTCAGGGTTGGCTTGATCTGCTGGGCCTGCTGCGGTGTCGAGGCCAGGAAGATGAACTCGATGTCCTGGCGACGGGACGGCTGGGCTGCGACCGTGGTGCCAACGGTGCTTTGCAGGCTCTTGGCGCGACCTTCGCTCTGGCGCAACTGGAACATGTCGGCGATCTGCTGGGCCAGTTGGACTGGCAGGTCGACCCGTTCGATCGCGACGATGGTGCCGCCGTTGGCCTGCCAGTCCTGGCTGAAGGCTTTCAGTACACGATCGCCCCATTCGCCCTTCGGTACCATGGCGGCTGCGCGGTGCAGGCCATCGGCGCGGGCGCGACGGGACACTTCGCGAGCTTCATCCTCGGGTGCCAGGCCGAACTGGAACAGTTGTGGTGGCCCTTGCTCGCCTTCGCTGTAGTTCAGCGCCAGGGTAGTGATTGGCAATTGCGGGCGGGTGCTGATCTGCTTGACCAGGGGTTTTTCCAGCGGGCCGATGACCAGTTGCACGCCGTCGGCCTGGGCCTTGCGATAGAACTCGTCCATGGAGGTCAGGTTGGCGCTGTCATAGAACTGGATGCTTGGTGGCGTTTGCCCGGCCTGCTGGGCCTGGTAGTGCGCGGCCATGAAACCCTCGCGCAAGGCCTTGGCAACCGCTGCCAGCTGGCCACTTTGTGGTAGCAGCAGGGCGATCTTGCTCAGTGGTTGGCTGGCCAGTTCCTTGAGCTTGACCAGGGGCGTCGGCAGTTGCAGGGCGGCGGGGTGCTTCGGGTTCTGTTCGCGCCAGTGGTCGATGGCCGCCTGCTGCTGTTCCAGGGTGCCGGCGGTCTTGACGGCCTGGGCCAGGCTCAACCAGCCGCCGAGGTCGTCGTTGGCGGTGGGCTGCAACTGGTCGGTGGGCAGTGAGGCGATCAGCGACCAGATGGCTTCGTGGTTTTTCGCCGCGGCGTCGTCCTTCAGCAAGGGGGCGATGAAGATGCGCTCCTTGGCGGCGGCCAGGGTCTGGCCGTCGGCTTCGAGGGCGCGGGCGCGGACGGTTCCGGTGCGGACTTGCTGCTCCACTGGCATTTCGCTCAGGTGTTGCAGGCTTGGGTGACTCAGGGCGGTCAGCGCGGCCTTGGGCTGGTTGCGGGTCATCGCCAGTTCCGCCGACAGCGTGCTGGCGAAAATCTGCTGGCCGGGCTTGAGTTGTTCCATTGGCACTTGTTGCAGGATCTGTGCGGACTGGCCGGCATTGCCCTGGCGGTAGGCCAGGTCTGCGGCGCTCAGGCGCAGCAGGGCGGCTTTTTCCGGGGTTTTGTTTTGGGTGGCCTGTTCGAGCAACTGCTCGATACTGGCATCCGGGGTCCGTGGAAGTTCGCCAAGGCTGGACGAGGGCGAGCTGGCGCAGGCCGCCAGGAGGGCGGCGAGGCAGAGGGCGGAGAGCAGCCGCAGGCAAGCGATCATGTAAGTGTTCCTGATACGAGATCAAATTAGCGTCGAATTGTACCCAAGCACTGGCCGGGGCGCGATGTTACTGGTGTGAATCGATCAATTTAGGTATTTCAAAGAGTGCGGCATGCTACAAAAGACGCTACTCACTCAGGCGGCGGCACTAAACCTGTGGCGAGGGGATTTATCCCCGCTGGCCGCGCAGCGGCCCCAAGACCTTCCACCTCTGTTTGTCAGGCTGAATGGTTTCCAGTCTTTTTTGGGGCTGCTGCGCAGCCCGGCGGGGATAAATCCCCTCGCCACAATGGCTGATGTGGACAGCCGAGACGGGCTGCACACGCTACAATGGCGGTTTTTACCGATCATGAGGTATGTGTCTTGACTGCTCCAGGTGCTTTGAATTCCGCTGCCGGCTCGCTTTATGTGGTGGCGACGCCCATCGGCAACCTGGACGATATCAGTGCCCGGGCGCTGAAAATCCTGCAGGAGGTTGCACTGATCGCGGCTGAAGACACCCGTCACTCCCAGCGCCTGCTGCAACATTTCGGCATCTCCACGCCGTTGGCGGCCTGTCATGAGCACAATGAGCGGGACGAAGGCAGTCGTTTCATTACCCGGCTGCTGGCAGGCGATAACGTCGCGCTGATTTCCGATGCGGGTACCCCGTTGATTTCCGACCCCGGCTATCATCTGGTGCGCCAGGCCCGGGCGGCGGGTATCAGCGTGGTGCCGGTGCCGGGGGCTTGCGCGTTGATCGCGGCGCTGTCGGCGGCAGGCCTGCCGTCGGACCGTTTCATCTTCGAAGGTTTCCTGCCGGCCAAGGCGGTGGGGCGGCGGGCACGCCTGGAAGCTATAAAGGAAGAGCCGCGTACGCTGATCTTCTATGAGGCGCCGCACCGCATTCTGGAATGCCTGCAGGACATGGAACTGGTGTTCGGTGCCGAACGCCAGGCGCTGCTGGCCCGGGAGTTGACCAAGACCTTTGAAACCCTCAAGGGACTGCCGTTGAGCGAGTTGCGCGTCTTTGTCGAAAGCGACAGCAACCAGCAACGCGGCGAGTGTGTCGTGCTGGTGGCGGGCTGGACGCCGCCGCAAAGCGAGGACGCCGTCAGCGGCGAGGCGATGCGCGTCCTGAACCTGCTGCTGGAGGAAATGCCCCTCAAGCGCGCTGCGGCCCTTGCGGCGCAGATCACTGGCGAGCGCAAGAATGTGCTGTATCAGGTCGCACTGGAAAAACAGAAAGGCCAGTGAAACCGGGACACGGTGCTGGCCTGGGGCTTTTAGCGCTTGTTCTTCAAGCGCTCTACCGTTAACCTTCGCGGCGGAGAGTCGATCGGACAGTCGCTGCCCTCTATGAGAATTAGGGGGGGGAGGAAAGTCCGGGCTCCATAGGGCGAAGTGCCAGGTAATGCCTGGGAGGCGTGAGCCTACGGAAAGTGCCACAGAAAATAACCGCCTAAGCGTTTCGGCGCCGGTAAGGGTGAAAAGGTGCGGTAAGAGCGCACCGCACGGCTGGCAACAGTTCGTGGCTAGGTAAACCCCACTTGGAGCAAGACCAAATAGGGTCCCAAGGCGTGGCCCGCGCTGGGACCGGGTAGGTTGCTAAAGATGTCCAGTGATGGCCATCGTAGACGAATGACTGTTCAAGACAGAACCCGGCTTACAGATCGACTCTCCACCTTTTCCCTTCCTGCCGGAATCACTGGCAGACGCAGTTCCTAATACCAAAAAAATCTTACTCTTAATAAATCACTTTAACTTGTGCGCGCAGCCCCCTGTGCTGCTTCAGGTTGGAGCGAATTTTCCTACGTCAGATTCTTGTTGCCCCTCCTGAAACGCTCCTAAATCTCCGATCTATAAGGCTTTTCCTTCATTACGCGCCTTGACGGTGCGGTGGGCGCATTCCTATAGTGTGCGCAAGTGGCGGAAAGTGGCATGAAGTGGGTTTTTTTGAAGGTAAAACGCCAAAAAGTGGAGAAACGCTGACGTGTTTCGCGGAGCTAACGCTATCAGTCTCGATGCAAAAGGCCGGCTCGCCATGCCCAGCCGGTATCGTGACGAGCTCGTTTCGCGAAGTTCAGGGCAGTTAATCGTCACGATCGACGCCGTTGACCCATGTTTGTGTGTTTACCCTCTGGATGAGTGGGAAATCATCGAAACCAAACTGCGCGCACTGCCTTCGCTGCGTGAAGAAAACCGCCGCCTGCAACGCTTGCTGATCGGTAATGCCGTCGACCTCGAGCTCGATGGCAGCGGTCGTTTCCTGGTGCCACCGCGCCTGCGCGAGTACGCCAAGCTGGACAAGCGCGCGATGCTGGTGGGGCAACTGAACAAGTTCCAACTGTGGGACGAAGATGCCTGGAATGCGGTTTCTGCCGCTGACCTCGCTGCTATTCAACAACCGGGCGCCATGCCTGACGAACTGCGTGATTTGATCCTGTGACTATTGATAGCGGCTTTAACCACATCACCGTACTGCTTGACGAAGCCGTCGAGGCTCTCGCCGTACGTGCTGATGGCTGCTATCTGGACGGCACGTTCGGGCGTGGCGGGCACAGTCGGTTGATTCTCAGCCAGCTCGGTCCGGACGGCCGGTTGCTGGGGTTCGACAAGGATCCTCAAGCGATTGCCACCGGGCAAGCGCTGGCGGCCGAAGACGGCCGCTTTGTCGTTGTGCAGCGCAGCTTTGCCGAACTGGGCGCGGAAGTCGCCGAGCGTGGCCTGGCCGGCAAGGTCAGTGGCGTGCTGCTCGACCTGGGTGTGTCGTCGCCACAACTGGACGACCCGGAGCGCGGCTTCAGTTTCCTCAATGACGGCCCGCTGGACATGCGCATGGACCCGTCCCGCGGGATCAGCGCCGCCGAATTCGTCAACACCGCCCCGGTGGAAGAAATCGCCCGTGTCTTCAAGGAATACGGTGAAGAGCGTTTCTCCGGCCGCATGGCCCGCGCCGTGGTCGAGCGCCGCGACATCAAGCCTTTCGAGCGCACCGGCGACCTGGCCGAGGTATTGAAAGTGGCCAACCCGGCCTGGGAAAAGGGCAAGAACCCGGCGACCCGGGCTTTCCAGGGCTTGCGCATCCACGTCAATAACGAACTGGGCGATCTGCAAGTGGGCCTCGAAGCGGCGCTTGAGGCGCTGGAGATCGGCGGTCGTCTGGTGGTGATCAGCTTCCATTCCCTGGAAGACCGCATCGTCAAGCTGTTCATGCGCAAGCTCACCAAGGGTGAAGCCGATAACCTGCCGCGCAACCTGCCGGTGCGTTTCGAAGCCTTCGTGCCGAAAATCAAGATCCATGGCAAAGCGCAGTTCGCTTCCGAAGCTGAACTCAAGGCCAACCCACGTGCCCGTAGCGCCGTCATGCGCGTCGCGGAGAAGTTGCGGTGAGCAAGCTCTTCGCCAAGCCCCTGCCCGGCGGCAGCTTTTTCATGCTGCTGCTGTTTATCGGCGTGCTCGTGTCGGCCATCGCTGTGTCCTATAGCGCGCACTGGAACCGGCAGTTGCTCAATACCCTTTATAACGAACTCAGCGTGCGCGACAAGGCGCAGGCCGAGTGGGGTCGGTTGATCCTGGAACAGAGCACCTGGACCGCCCACAGCCGTATCGAAGTCCTGGCCACCGAACAGTTGAAAATGCGCATTCCCGGCGCCGCCGAAGTGCAAATGGTGGCGCCATGATGAAACTCGAAGGGGCGCTGTTCCCGTGGCGGTTTCGTCTGGTCCTGGGCTTGCTTGGGATCATGGTGGCGGCGATTTCGTGGCGCATCATCGACCTGCAGGTCGTCGACCGTGACTTCCTCAAGGGGCAGGGTGACGCCCGCAGTGTGCGGCATATTCCGATCCCGGCTCACCGTGGCCTGATCACCGACCGCAATGGCGAACCCCTGGCCGTGAGTACCCCGGTGACCACCTTGTGGGCCAACGCCAAGGAAATGCAACTGGCCAAGGAAAAATGGCCGGCCTTGGCCGCCGCCCTCGGGCAGGACCCCAAGGCGCTGGCCGAGCGCCTGGAAGCCCAGGCCAACAAAGAGTTCATTTATCTGGTGCGCGGCTTGACCCCCGAGCAGGGCCAGAGCGTGCTCGACTTGAAAGTACCCGGTGTCTACGGCATCGAGGAATTCCGGCGTTTCTACCCGGCCGGTGAGGTCACGGCCCACATGGTCGGGTTTACCGACATCGATGACCGGGGCCGGGAAGGTGTCGAACTGGCCTATGACGAATGGCTCGCCGGGGTCGCCGGCAAGCGGCAGGTCATCAAGGACCGGCGCGGCAGGCTGATCAAGGATGTCCAAGTCACCAAAAACGCCAAGGCCGGCAAGCCCTTGGCGTTGTCTATTGACCTGCGCCTGCAA
This sequence comes from Pseudomonas sp. NFACC24-1, assembly GCF_900115235.1. Lineage (NCBI taxonomy): Bacteria > Pseudomonadati > Pseudomonadota > Gammaproteobacteria > Pseudomonadales > Pseudomonadaceae > Pseudomonas > Pseudomonas sp. NFACC24-1. The sequence goes on along the minus strand of NZ_FOVS01000002.1, from coordinate 413,121 downwards.
TACCTGGCCAACCGCGAGCTGCGCAATGCCATCGTCGAGAACGGTGCCAAGGCTGGCAGCCTGGTGATCATGGACGTGAAGACCGGCGAGATCCTGGCGATGGTCAACCAGCCGACCTACAACCCGAACAACCGTCGCAACCTGCAGCCGGCGATGATGCGCAACCGCGCGATGATCGACGTGTTCGAGCCGGGTTCGACCATGAAGGCCGTGTCCATGGCCGCGGCCCTGGAAACCGGGCGCTGGAAGCCGAGCGACACCGTCGAGGTGTACCCGGGCACCCTGCAGATCGGCAAGTACACCATCCGCGACGTGTCCAAGACCGAAGGCCCGGTGCTCGACCTGACCGGCATCCTGATCAACTCCAGTAACGTCGGCATGAGCAAGATCGCCTTCGATATCGGCGGCGAAACGATCTATCGCCTGGCTCAGAAAATCGGTCTCGGCCAGGACACCGGCCTGGGCTTCCCGGGCGAGCGTGTGGGCAACCTGCCTAACTACCGTGACTGGCGCAAGGCTGAAACCGCCACGTTGTCCTACGGCTACGGTGTTTCCGTGACCGCGATCCAGTTGGTCCATGCGTTTTCAGCGTTGGCGAACAACGGGCGCATGGCGCCGCTGACCCTGATCAAGACCGACAAGGCGCCGCAAACTACCCAGGTGATCCCGGAAAACGTCGCCAAGACCATGCAGGGCATGCTGCAGCAGGTGATCGAGGCTCCGCGCGGTGTCTATCGCGCCCAGGTGCCGGCCTACCACGTGGCAGGCAAATCGGGTACGGCCCGTAAAACCTCCGTGGGCACCAAAGGCTACGCCGAGAATTCCTACCGTTCGCTGTTTGCCGGCTTCGGCCCGATGAGCGACCCGCGCTACGCCATCGTCGTGGTCATCGACGAACCGAGCAAGGCGGGCTACTTCGGTGGCCTGGTCTCGGCGCCGGTGTTCAGCAAAGTGATGTCCGGCACCCTGCGCCTGATGAACATTACCCCGGATAACCTGCCGCCGACCCAGCAGGCCAATACCGCACCGGTCGTTCCCTTGAAAGCCGAAGGAGGGCGTGGCTGATGTCCCTGAGCCTGAACAAGATTTTCGCCCACGCCGGTCACGATCTGCTGATTCGTGAATTGGCCTTGGACAGCCGCAATGTACGTGCCGGGGACTTGTTCCTGGCGGTGCCGGGCGCCCGTGTCGATGGCCGTGACCATATCGTCGACGCCTTGAAGCGTGGCGCGGCTGCCGTGGCTTATGAAGTGCAAGGCGCCACCGTGCTGCCCATCACTGACGTGCCCTTGATTCCGGTCAAGGGCCTGGCGGCGCAGCTGTCGGACATCGCCGGGCGTTTTTATGGCGACCCGAGCCGTCACCTGAACCTGGTGGGCGTGACGGGTACCAACGGCAAGACCAGCGTGACCCAACTGGTGGCCCAGGCGTTGGACCTGCTCGGCCAGCATTGCGGCATTGTCGGCACCTTGGGCAACGGTTTTCATGGCGCGCTGGAAAGCGGCCTGCACACCACGCCGAACCCGATTGCCGTGCAAGCGACCCTGGCGGACCTGAAGAAGGCCGGTGCCAAGGCTGTTGCGATGGAAGTCTCGTCCCATGGCCTGGACCAGGGCCGGGTGACGGCGCTGGCATTCGATGTGGCGGTGTTGACCAACCTGTCCCGGGACCACCTGGATTATCACGGCACCATGCAGGCCTACGGCGGAGCCAAGGCCAAGCTGTTTGCCTGGAATGACTTGAAATGCCGGGTCATCAACCTCGATGACGAGTTCGGTCGGCAACTGGCCGCCGACAAGCGCGAGTCCCGGTTGATCACCTATAGCCTGGAAGATACCAGCGCCTACCTTTATATACGTCAGGCGCAGTTCAATGACGAAGGCGTACGCGCCACGCTGGTCACGCCCCAGGGCGAGCACCACGTGCGCAGCACGTTGCTCGGCCGCTTCAACCTGAGCAACGTATTGGCGGCCATCGGCGCCTTGCTCGGCCTGGACTACGCGTTGGACGAGATTCTCAAAGTGTTGCCAAAGCTGGAAGGGCCAGCCGGGCGCATGCAGCGCCTGGGCGGTGGGGCCCAACCGTTGGTGGTGGTCGATTACGCCCATACCCCCGACGCGTTGGAAAAAGTCCTCACGGCCCTGCGTCCTCACGCCAAGGGCAAGTTGTTGTGCCTGTTCGGCTGCGGTGGCGATCGTGATCGCGGCAAGCGCCCATTGATGGCCGAAGTCGTGGAGCGGCTGGCAGACGGTGTGCTGGTCACTGACGACAACCCGCGCAGCGAAGACCCGTTGCGAATTTTCGACGACATCCGCGCCGGTTTTACTGCTGTGGATAACGTCACCTTCGTCGCCGGTCGCGGCCAGGCCATTGCCCAGTTGATCGCCAGCGCCTCGGTGGACGATGTCATCGTCCTGGCAGGTAAGGGCCACGAGGACTATCAGGAAATCAATGGCGAACGCCATGCTTTCTCCGATCTGGTGGAAGCCGATCACGCCCTGACCGCGTGGGAGGTGGCCCATGCTTAAGGCCCTGAAGCTCAGCGAACTGACCAACGCCCTGAATGCGCGCCTCATCGCCGCGGACGCCAGTTTCGACGGTGTCAGCATCGACAGCCGGGCAATCGCACCGGGGCAATTGTTCGTCGCCCTGACCGGGCCGCGTTTCGATGGCCACGATTACTTGAATGAGGTCGCGGGCAAAGGTGCGGTCGCGGCCCTGGTCGAGCGGGAAGTGAGCAACAGCACGTTGCCGCAATTGCTCGTCAACGACACTCGCCAGGCCCTGGGCCAGCTCGGTGCACTGAACCGTGCGGCGTATGGCAACCCTGTCGCGGCCATCACCGGCTCCAGCGGCAAGACCACGGTCAAGGAAATGCTTGCCAGCATCCTGCGCACCCGCGGGCCGGTGCTGGCGACCCGTGGCAACCTGAACAACGACCTCGGCGTGCCACTGACCTTGCTGGAACTGGCGTCGGAACACAGCGCCGCCGTCATCGAACTGGGGGCTTCGCGGCTCGGCGAGATTGCCTACACCGTGGCCATGACCAAGCCTCATGTGGCGGTGCTCAACAACGCCGGTACCGCCCACGTCGGCGAGTTCGGCGGTCCGGAAAAAATCGTCGAGGCCAAGGGCGAGATCATCGAAGGGCTGGATGCCGATGGCGTCGCCGTGTTGAATCTCGATGACAAGGCGTTCGAAACCTGGAAGACCCGCGCGGGCGAACGCAAGGTGCTGACCTTTGCCCTGAGCAACCTCGCCGCGAATTTCTACGCTAGCGACCTGGACCGTGATGCCCGCGGTTGCCCGGCCTTCAACCTGCACAGCCCCGACGGTGCCGAGCGGGTCCAGTTGAACCTGCTGGGCACCCATAACGTTGCCAACGCCCTGGCCGCGGCGGCTGCCGCCCATGCCCTGGGCGTGTCGCTGCCGGGCATCATCGCCGGGCTGAACGCCGTGCAGCCGGTCAAGGGGCGCTCCGTCGCGCAACTGGCCAGCAACGGCATGCGCGTGATCGACGACACCTACAACGCCAACCCGTCGTCCATGTGCGCGGCCGTGGACATCCTCGCCGGTTTCTCCGGCCGCACCGTGCTGGTGTTGGGTGATATCGGTGAGCTGGGCGAATGGGCGCAACAGGGCCATCACGACGTTGGTGCCTATGCCCGCGGCAAGGTCGATGCGCTGTATGCGGTCGGTCCGATGATGGCCCATGCGGTCGCCGCGTTTGGCGAACACGCGCGGCATTTCACCACTCAAGCCGAACTGATCCAGGCCCTGGGCGCCGAGCAGGACCCGAACACCACCTTATTGATCAAGGGCTCACGCAGCGCAGCGATGGAAAACATCGTCGCGGCACTGTGCGGCGCTTCCACGGAGAAACATTAATGCTGCTGCTGCTAGCGGAGTACCTGCAACAGTTCCACAAAGGCTTCGCGGTCTTCCAGTACCTGACCCTGCGCGGGATCCTGGGTGTGCTGACCGCGTTGTCGTTGTCGCTGTTCCTGGGCCCGTGGATGATCCGCACCCTGCAGAACCTGCAGATCGGCCAGTCGGTCCGTAACGACGGTCCGCAATCGCACCTGTCCAAATCCGGCACCCCGACCATGGGTGGCGCGTTGATCCTGTCGTCCATCGGCATCAGCACCTTGCTCTGGGCCGACCTGGCCAACCGCTACGTCTGGGTCGTGCTGCTGGTGACCCTGTTCTTCGGCGCCATCGGCTGGGTCGACGACTATCGCAAGGTGATCGAGAAGAACTCCCGCGGGCTGCCAAGTCGCTGGAAGTATTTCTGGCAGTCGGTGTTCGGCCTCGGCGCGGCGATCTTCCTCTATATGACCGCCGCCTCGCCGGTGGAAACCACCCTGATCCTGCCGATGCTCAAGGACTACAGCATTCCGCTGGGTGCCGGTTTCATCGTGCTGACCTACCTGGTCATCGTTGGCTCGAGCAACGCGGTCAACCTCACCGACGGCCTCGACGGCCTGGCGATCATGCCGACGGTCATGGTCGGCGGCGCGCTGGGGATCTTCTGCTACCTGTCGGGTAACGTGAAATTCGCCGAATACCTGCTGATCCCTTATGTGCCGGGGGCGGGCGAGCTGATCGTGTTCTGCGGTGCGCTGATCGGTGCCGGCCTGGGCTTTTTGTGGTTCAACACCTACCCGGCGCAAGTCTTCATGGGCGACGTCGGCGCGCTGGCGCTGGGCGCGGCCCTGGGCACCATCGCTGTCATCGTTCGCCAGGAAATCGTCCTGTTCATCATGGGCGGCGTGTTCGTGATGGAGACCCTGTCAGTCGTCATTCAGGTTGCTTCCTTTAAATTGACCGGCCGCCGCGTATTCCGCATGGCGCCGATCCACCACCACTTTGAACTCAAGGGCTGGCCCGAGCCACGAGTGATCGTCCGTTTCTGGATCATCACCGTGATTCTGGTGCTGATCGGCCTTGCCACCCTGAAGCTGAGGTAGAACGAGTGTCCCTGATCGCTTCTGACCACTTCCGCATCGTTGTCGGCCTCGGCAAGAGCGGCATGTCCCTGGTTCGCTTCCTGGCGAACCGGGGCGTGTCGTTTGCCGTGGCCGACACGCGGGAAAATCCGCCTGAGCTGGCCACGCTGCGCCGTGACTATCCCCAGGTGGACGTGCGTTGTGGCGAGCTGGACGTCGAGTTCCTGTGCCGCGCCGATGAGCTCTACGTGAGCCCCGGCCTGGCCCTGGCGACTCCGGCCCTGCAGGCGGCCGCTGCCCGTGGCGTGAAACTGTCCGGCGACATCGAGCTGTTCGCGCGTAACGCCAAGGCGCCGATCGTTGCCATCAGCGGCTCGAACGCCAAGAGCACCGTCACCACCCTGGTGGGCGAGATGGCCGCGGCGGCCGGCAAGCGCGTCGCCGTGGGCGGCAACCTCGGTACCCCGGCCCTGGACCTGCTCAGCGACGACATCGAGTTGTACGTGATGGAGTTGTCGAGCTTCCAGCTGGAAACCACCGACCACCTGGGCGCCGAAGTGGCCACCGTGCTCAACGTCAGCGAAGACCACATGGACCGCTACAGCGGCCTGCCGGCCTATCACCTGGCCAAGCACCGGATCTTCCGCGGGGCCCGGCAGGTGGTGTTCAACCGCCAGGACGCCTTGACCCGTCCGTTGCTGGGCGAGGGCATGCCGTGCTGGTCCTTCGGCCTGGGGGTTCCGGATTTCAAAGGCTTCGGCTTGCGCGAAGAGAATGGCGAGAAGTACCTGGCCTTCGAATTCCAGAACCTGATGCCGGTGCGCGAACTGAAGATTCGTGGCGCCCATAACCAGGCCAATGCCCTGGCCGCGTTGGCCCTGGGGCATGCGGTCGGCCTGCCGTTCGACGCCATGCTGTCGGCCCTGCGCACGTTTGCCGGTCTTGAACACCGCTGCCAGTGGGTGCGCGATCTCGATGGCGTGGCTTGGTACAACGACTCCAAGGCCACCAACGTCGGTGCCGCGCTGGCGGCTATCGAAGGGCTGGGGGCGGACATCGCAGGCAAGCTCGTGCTGATCGCCGGCGGCGACGGCAAGGGCGCCGACTTCAAGGACTTGCGCGATCCGGTCGCGGCCAACTGCCGCGCCGTGGTGCTGATGGGACGCGACCGCGAATTGATCGCCCAGGCCCTCGGCGATGCCGTGCCGCTGGTTCGCGTCGGTTCGCTGGACGAGGCGGTGCAGCAATGCCGCGCTCTCGCGCACCCGGGCGATGCGGTGCTGTTGTCACCGGCCTGCGCCAGTTTCGACATGTTCAAGAACTATGAAGAGCGTGGGCAGTTGTTTGCCCGGGCCGCGGAGGACTTGGCATGAGCCTGATGAACATCATCAAGCCGTACCCGTCGCCGTTGATCACCGGACGTGGCATCGACCTGGATTTCCCGATGCTCGCCGGTTGCCTGGCCTTGCTGGGCCTGGGCCTGGTGATGATCACCTCCGCGTCGTCGGAAGTGGCCGCCGTGCAGTCGGGCAACACCCTTTATCACATGATCCGCCACCTGGTTTACCTGGTGATCGGCCTGGGCGCGTGCATCGTCACCATGATGGTGCCGATCGCTACCTGGCAACGCCTGGGCTGGTTGATGCTGCTCGGTGCCTTCGGCCTGTTGGTGATGGTGCTGGTGCCGGGGATCGGCCGCGAGGTCAACGGCTCGATGCGCTGGATCGGCTTCAGCTTCTTCAACGTGCAGCCCTCGGAGATCGCCAAGGTCTTCGTGGTGATTTTCCTGGCCGGTTATCTGGTGCGTCGCCAGAAAGAAGTGCGCGAGAGCTGGATGGGGTTCTTCAAGCCGTTCATCGTCTTGCTGCCCATGGCGGGCCTGCTGCTGATGGAGCCGGACTTCGGCGCCACGGTAGTGATGATGGGCGCCGCAGCGGCGATGCTGTTCCTCGGTGGGGTCGGGCTGTTTCGCTTCATCCTGATGGTGGCGTTGGCGGTGGCGGCCGTGACCGTGCTGGTCCAGGCGCAGCCGTACCGGATGGCGCGCTTGATCACCTTTACCGACCCGTGGGCCGACCAGTTCGGTTCCGGCTATCAATTGACCCAGGCCCTGATTGCCTTCGGTCGCGGCGAATGGCTGGGCGTCGGCCTGGGCAACAGCGTGCAGAAGCAGTTCTACCTGCCGGAAGCCCACACCGACTTCGTATTCTCGGTACTGGCCGAAGAGCTGGGCGTCGTCGGCTCCCTGTGCACCGTGGCCCTGTTCGTGTTCGTCTGCGTGCGTGGCATGTACATCGGCTTGTGGGCCGAGAAGGCCAAGCAGTTTTTCGCCGCTTACGTGGCGTATGGCTTGTCGTTCCTGTGGATCGGCCAGTTCCTGATCAACATCGGCGTGAACGTCGGCCTCTTGCCGACCAAAGGCCTGACGCTGCCGTTCCTCAGTTATGGCGGCAGTTCCCTGGTGATCTGCTGTGCCTGTCTCGGCCTGTTGCTGCGCATCGAATGGGAGAGTCGAACCCACCTGGGCAGCGAAGAGATGGAATTCCAGGAGAGCGACTTCGCCGAGGAGCCGACTCATGGGCGCTAACGTGCTGATCATGGCGGGCGGTACCGGCGGGCACGTGTTCCCGGCGCTGGCCTGTGCCCGGGAGTTCCAGGCGCGGGGCTACACCGTGCACTGGCTGGGTACGCCGCGGGGGATCGAGAACGAACTGGTGCCTGGCGCCGGCCTCGAACTGCATCGGATCGACGCCAGCGGCCTGCGGGGCAAGGGCAAGTTGTCGTTGCTCAAGGCGCCGCTGATGCTGCTCAAGTCGATCTGGCAGGCGCGAGCGATCATTCGTCGGTTGCGCCCGGTGTGCGTGGTCGGGTTCGGTGGTTATGTGACCGGCCCTGGTGGCGTAGCGGCAAAACTGGCCGGCGTGCCGGTGATCGTCCACGAGCAGAACGCCGTGGCCGGTACCGCCAATCGGTTACTGGTGCCGTTGGCCGCCCGGGTCTGTGAAGCTTTTCCCGACACCTTTACCCTGTCGGGCAGCCGCCGCACCACCGGTAATCCGGTGCGTACCGAGCTGTTCCTGGAAACACCGCGCCCGGCCCTGGCTGGACGCAAGGCGCGTTTGCTGATCCTGGGTGGAAGCCTGGGGGCGGAACCGTTGAACAAATTGCTGCCCGAAGCCTTGTCGCTGGTCGCTCCCGACCTGCGGCCGGAAGTGTTCCACCAGGCTGGCAAAAACCACGATGAAGTGACCGCCGAGCGCTACCGCGCCGCCGGCGTCGAGGCGCAAGTGCAGCCTTTCATCAAAGACATGGCCCAAGCCTATGGCTGGGCCGACCTGGTGGTCTGCCGCGCAGGCGCGCTGACCATCAGTGAACTGGCCGCCGCCGGTCTGCCCTCGATGCTGGTGCCTTTGCCCCACGCCATCGACGATCACCAGACCCGTAACGCCGATTATTTGGCCCGTGAAGGCGCTGCCTTCCTGATGCCGCAAAGAACGACTGGCGCCGCGGATCTTGCCGCCCGCCTGACAGAGGTTTTGATGCAGCCGCAACGACTTGAAGACATGGCCCGCGCCGCCCGCCGCCTGGCCAAACCCGATGCCACGGCCCAAGTGGTCGATACCTGCCTGGAGGTGGCCCATGGTTGAGAATCGCAAAGCCATGCCGCAACCGGAAATGCGCCGTATCCGCCGCATCCACTTCGTCGGTATCGGCGGCGTGGGCATGTGCGGGATCGCCGAGGTATTGCTGAACCTGGGTTACCAGGTCTCGGGTTCCGACCTGAAGGCTTCCCCGGTCACCGAGCGCCTGGAGTCCTTCGGTGCGCAGATCTTTATCGGTCACCGTGCCGAGAACGCCGCCGATGCTGACGTGCTGGTGGTATCCAGCGCCGTGAACACCTCCAACCCGGAAGTCGCCACCGCCCTGGAACGCCGCATTCCCGTGGTGCCACGGGCTGAGATGCTCGCCGAGCTGATGCGCTATCGCCATGGCATCGCCGTGGCCGGTACCCACGGCAAAACCACCACCACCAGCCTGATCGCCTCGGTGTTCGCGGCCGGTGGCCTGGACCCGACGTTCGTGATCGGTGGTCGTCTGAATGCTGCGGGCACCAATGCCCAGCTGGGCACCAGCCGCTACCTGATCGCCGAAGCCGACGAGAGCGATGCGAGCTTCCTGCATCTGCAACCGCTGGTGGCCGTGGTGACCAACATCGACGCCGACCACATGGCGACCTACGACGGTGACTTCAACAAACTGAAGAAAACCTTCGTCGAATTCCTCCACAACCTGCCGTTCTACGGTCTGGCCGTGGTGTGCCTGGACGACCCGGTGGTGCGTGAAATCCTGCCGCTGATCAAGCGTCCGACCGTGACCTACGGCTTTGGCGAAGACGCCGACGTGCGCGCCATCAACGTGCGTCAGCAAGGCATGCAGACGTTCTTCACCGTCTTGCGCCCTGATCGCGAGCCGTTGGACGTGTCGGTGAACATGCCCGGCAACCACAACGTGCTCAATTCCTTGGCCACCATCTGCATCGCCACCGACGAAGGCGTCAGCGATGAAGCCATCGTCCAGGGCCTGTCCGGGTTCCAGGGCGTGGGCCGACGCTTCCAGGTCTACGGCGAACTGCCGGTGGACGGCGGCAACGTGATGCTGGTGGACGACTATGGCCACCACCCGACCGAAGTCGCGGCGGTGATCAAGGCCGTGCGCGGTGGCTGGCCGGAGCGGCGCCTGGTGATGGTCTACCAGCCGCACCGCTATAGCCGCACCCGCGACCTGTATGACGATTTCGTCCAGGTGCTGGCCGACGCCAACGTGCTGCTGTTGATGGAAGTCTACCCGGCCGGTGAAGAACCGATCCCCGGGGCCGACAGCCGCCAGCTGTGCCACAGCATTCGTCAACGCGGCCAGTTGGACCCGATCTACATCGAACGTGGCGTAGACCTCGCGCCGCTGGTCAAGCCGTTGCTGCGCGCCGGCGACATCCTGCTGTGCCAAGGGGCCGGCGACATCGGTGGCCTGGCCCCGAAACTGTTGAAAAGTCCGTTATTCGCCGGAGCAATCGTGGCCTCCAGCGAGGGGAAATTGAAATGACTGCTGCCTACGCCAACCTGGTCTCGACCCTCGATCCGAAAGCCTTCGGCCGCGTGGCCGTGCTGTTCGGTGGCAAGAGCGCCGAGCGCGAGGTGTCCCTCAAGTCCGGCAACGCCGTGCTGCAAGCCTTGCAAAGCGCCGGCGTCGACGCCTTCGGCATCGACGTGGGCGACGATTTCCTGCAGCGCCTGCTGAGCGAAAAGATCGATCGCGCGTTCATCATTCTCCATGGTCGCGGCGGCGAAGACGGCAGCATGCAAGGCCTGCTCGAATGCCTGGGGATCCCCTATACCGGCAGCGGCATCCTGGCATCCGCCCTGGCGATGGACAAACTGCGCACCAAGCAGGTCTGGCACAGCCTCGGCATTCCGACGCCGCGTCACGCCGTGCTGGCGTGCGAGGCCGATTGTATTTCGGCGGCCACGGAACTGGGCTTCCCTTTGATCGTCAAACCGGCCCATGAAGGTTCAAGTATCGGCATGGCGAAAGTGAATTCGCTGCCTGAGTTGACCGCGGCATGGAAAGACGCCAGTTCCTACGATTCGCAAGTGCTGGTCGAACAATGGATCACCGGTCCCGAGTTCACCATCGCCACCCTGCGTGACCAGGTGTTGCCCCCGATTGCGCTGGGCACGCCCCACACGTTCTACGACTACGACGCCAAGTACATCGCCAACGATACCCAGTACCGCATTCCCTGCGGGCTGGACGCTGCCAAGGAAAAAGAACTGATGGACCTCACGGCCAAGGCCTGTGAGGCGCTGGGTATCGCCGGTTGGGGGCGGGCAGACGTGATGCAGGACGCCGATGGGCAGTTCTGGTTCCTGGAAGTCAACACCGCTCCAGGCATGACCGATCACAGCCTGGTACCGATGGCGGCCCGCGCCGCCGGTCTGGATTTCCAGCAACTGGTGCTGTCGATCCTGGCGGCCAGTGTCGGCCCTCAAGAGCCAAGAGGTTAAGCCATGCAAGGCGCATCGCTTCGTCATCAGCCATCCGCACCCGGTCGCAAGCCGGTGCCGCGGGGTGCCAGCCGAATGGTGGCCAAAGAGCCGATGTCGGCGCGCTTGCCGAAAGCCAATTTTGGTTTTCTCAAGAGCCTGTTCTGGCCGGTGCTGCTGGTGGCGTTGGGGTTCGGCACCTATGAAGGCGCGCAACGGTTGCTGCCTTATGCCGACCGGCCGATCGCCCGGATCAACGTCCAGGGCGACCTGAGCTACATCAGCCAGCAGGCAGTGCAGCAGCGGATCGCCCCGTTCGTCGCGTCGAGTTTCTTCACCATCGACCTGGCGGGCATGCGCACGGAACTGGAGCAGATGCCCTGGATCGCTCACGCCGAAGTCCGGCGGGTGTGGCCCGACCAGGTGTCGATTCGCCTGGAAGAGCAACTGCCGGTGGCCCGTTGGGGCGATGAGTCGTTGCTGAACAACCAGGGCCAGGCGTTTACGCCGCGGGAACTGGCCAACTATGAACATTTGCCACAACTGTTCGGTCCACAGCGGGCCCAGCAGCAAGTGATGCAGCAATACCAGGTGTTGAGCCAGATGTTGCGGCCGTTGGGCTTCTCCATCGCGCGCCTGGAGTTGCGTGAGCGCGGCAGTTGGTTCCTGACCACTGGCGCGGGCAGCTCGGGGCCGGGCATCGAGCTGTTGCTCGGGCGCGGCAACCTGGTGGAAAAGATGCGCCGCTTCATCGCCATCTATGACAAGACGCTCAAAGAACAGATTACGAACATTGCGCGCATCGATCTGCGCTACGCCAACGGCCTGGCCGTTGGCTGGCGGGAACCTGTAGCGCCGACGACGGCCGAACCCGCCGTCGCGAAGAATTAAGAAGAGGCAGGACCCATGGCAAACGTGCAAAGCGGGAAAATGATCGTCGGTCTCGATATCGGCACTTCCAAGGTGGTGGCGCTGGTAGGCGAAGTCGCGGACGACGGCACGCTGGTCATCGTCGGGATCGGTACACACCCGTCCCGCGGCTTGAAAAAAGGCGTGGTGGTGAACATCGAGTCCACCGTGCAATCGATCCAGCGCGCCATCGAAGAGGCGCAGTTGATGGCCGGTTGCCGGATCCACTCGGCGTTCGTCGGCGTGGCGGGCAATCACATCCGCAGCCTGAACTCCCATGGCATCGTGGCGATTCGTGATCGCGAAGTCAGCTCCGCGGACCTTGAGCGCGTACTCGACGCGGCCCAGGCCGTGGCGATCCCGGCCGACCAGCGTGTGCTGCACACCCTGCCGCAGGATTACGTGATCGATAACCAGGAAGGCGTGCGTGAGCCCCTGGGCATGTCCGGCGTGCGCCTGGAAGCCAAGGTCCACGTGGTGACCTGTGCGGTGAACGCCGCGCAGAACATCGAGAAATGCGTGCGTCGCTGCGGCCTGGAAATCGACGACATCATCCTCGAGCAACTGGCCTCGGCCTACTCGGTGCTGACCGACGACGAGAAAGAACTGGGCGTGTGCCTGGTGGACATCGGCGGCGGCACCACCGACATCGCGATCTTCACCGAAGGCGCGATCCGCCACACGGCCGTGATCCCGATTGCCGGCGACCAGGTGACCAACGACATCGCCATGGCGTTGCGCACCCCGACCCAGTACGCCGAGGAAATCAAGATCCGTTACGCCTGCGCCCTGGCGAAGCTGGCCGGTGCCGGTGAAACCATCAAGGTACCGAGCGTCGGCGACCGTCCACCGCGCGAATTGTCGCGCCAGGCCTTGGCCGAAGTGGTCGAGCCGCGCTACGACGAGCTGTTCACGCTGATCCAGGCCGAACTGCGTCGCAGCGGCTACGAAGACCTGATCCCGGCCGGCATCGTGCTGACCGGCGGTACGTCGAAGATGGAAGGTGCGGTGGAGCTGGCCGAAGAAATTTTCCACATGCCGGTGCGCCTGGGCGTGCCCCATGGCGTCAAGGGCCTGGATGACGTGGTCCGCAACCCGATCTATTCCACCGGCGTGGGCCTGTTGATGTACGGCCTGCAGAAACAGTCCGACGGGATCTCGTTTTCAGGCATTGGCAGCCGCGACAGCTACAGCAGCGACGAGCCGAAGGCACCGCTGTTCGAGCGGCTCCAGGCTTGGGTCAAAGGCAACTTCTAAACAGTTTCAAAGCTTCACGCGGCAGGTTTCAGGCTTGGCGCTGGAAGACGCAGCAAACGCAGTAGGCGAAAAAACTAGAGAATGAAAGGAGAGGGAAAATGTTCGAACTCGTAGACAACATCCCCGCTAGCCCGGTTATCAAAGTAATCGGTGTCGGCGGTGGCGGCGGCAACGCTGTCAACCACATGGTCAAGAGCAACATTGAAGGCGTTGAATTCATCTGCGCCAACACTGATGCCCAGGCGCTGAAATCCATCGGCGCGCGAACCATCCTGCAACTGGGCACTGGCGTGACCAAAGGCCTGGGTGCCGGCGCCAACCCTGAGGTCGGTCGTCAGGCCGCTCTCGAAGACCGTGAGCGCATCGCTGAAGTCCTGCAAGGCACCAACATGGTGTTCATCACCACCGGCATGGGCGGCGGCACCGGTACGGGTGCGGCGCCAATCATCGCCGAAGTGGCCAAGGAAATGGGGATCCTCACCGTTGCGGTGGTGACTCGTCCGTTCCCTTTCGAAGGCCGCAAGCGTATGCAGATCGCCGACGAAGGTATCCGTCTGCTGTCTGAAAGCGTCGACTCGTTGATCACCATTCCCAACGAGAAGCTGCTGACCATCCTGGGCAAGGACGCAAGCCTGCTGTCGGCTTTCGCCAAGGCTGACGACGTACTGGCCGGTGCCGTTCGCGGTATCTCCGACATCATCAAGCGTCCAGGCATGATCAACGTCGACTTTGCCGACGTACGGACTGTCATGAGCGAAATGGGCATGGCAATGATGGGCACTGGCTGCGCCAGCGGTCCGAACCGTGCTCGCGAGGCCACCGAAGCGGCCATCCGCAACCCGTTGCTCGAAGACGTGAACCTGCAAGGTGCACGCGGCATCCTGGTGAACATCACCGCCGGTCCTGACCTGTCCCTGGGTGAGTACTCCGACGTGGGTAGCATCATCGAAGCCTTCGCTTCCGAGCACGCGATGGTCAAGGTCGGTACCGTTATCGATCCGGACATGCGCGACGAGTTGCACGTGACCGTGGTTGCCACCGGTCTGGGCGCGAAAATCGAGAAGCCTGTGAAGGTCATCGACAACACCGTTCACACCTCCATGGCTTCGCAACCGCAACAACAAGTGGCTGCGCGTCAGGAAGCGCCTGCGGTGAACTACCGTGACCTGGACCGTCCGACCGTTATGCGCAACCAGGCCCAGGCCGGTACTGCGACTGCCGCGAAGATGAATCCGCAAGACGATTTGGATTACCTGGACATCCCGGCTTTCCTGCGTCGTCAGGCCGATTGATGAAATGTATCAGGGGGATACGGGTGATTGGTGTTCAGCAAAGGTCTGGTCTGCTATCATCGCCAGCCTTTGTTGATACCAGTTCGCAATTTGCGCTGAAGCGGCCCATGCCATGATTAAACAACGCACCCTGAAGAATATTATCCGTGCCACAGGTGTCGGCTTGCACTCCGGCGAGAAGGTCTACCTGACCCTCAAGCCCGCGCCTATCGATACCGGCATTGTGTTTTGTCGTGCCGACCTCGACCCTGTGGTGCAGATTCCTGCTCGCGCGGAAAACGTTGGTGAAACCACTATGTCGACCACACTGGTCAACGGTGACACCAAAGTGGATACGGTGGAGCATTTGCTCTCGGCCATGGCTGGCCTGGGCATCGATAACGCCTACGTCGAGCTCTCCGCGTCCGAAGTCCCGATCATGGATGGCAGTGCCGGACCCTTCGTATTCCTGATTCAATCGGCTGGCCTGGAAGAGCAGGACGCAGCCAAGAAGTTCATCCGCATCCTGCGGGAAGTGACAGTGGAAGACGGCGACAAGCGCGCCACTTTCGTCCCTTTCGAAGGTTTCAAGGTGAGCTTCGAGATCGATTTCGATCACCCGGTTTTCCGTGACCGCACCCAGAGTGCAAGCGTGGATTTTTCCAGCACTTCGTTCGTAAAAGAAGTCAGCCGCGCCCGTACCTTTGGTTTCATGAGTGATATCGAGTACCT
This sequence comes from Pseudomonas sp. NFACC24-1, assembly GCF_900115235.1. Lineage (NCBI taxonomy): Bacteria > Pseudomonadati > Pseudomonadota > Gammaproteobacteria > Pseudomonadales > Pseudomonadaceae > Pseudomonas > Pseudomonas sp. NFACC24-1. Next base: position 397,962 of record NZ_FOVS01000002.1, on the reverse strand, counting down.
GCGCAAGCACAACCTCGCACTCGGCGGCAGTGTTGAAAATGCGATCGTGGTCGATTCCGATGGTGTATTGAACGAAGACGGTCTTCGTTATGAAGACGAATTCGTCAAGCACAAGATCCTCGATGCAATCGGCGACCTCTACCTGCTGGGCAATAGCCTGATTGGTGAGTTCAAGGGCTTCAAGTCCGGCCACGCACTGAACAACCAGCTGCTGCGCAAGTTGATTGAGCAGAAAGATGCTTGGGAAGTCGTGACGTTCGAAGACGCCAGCACCGCACCAATCTCTTACATGCGCCCTGTCGCGGCGGTGTAAGCAAAAAACCTCTCTAGTTTTTTAAGGGCTGCCTTCGGGTGGCCTTTTTTTATGGCTGTTTCCTGAGGATCAGCTAAGCCCTGTGGCGAGGGGATAAATCCCCTCGCCACAGAGCGCGCTGTGTCCATAGCCTTTGGGTGTTGCGGTGTTACATCGCGCAGACCACACGATTGCGCCCGCTGGCCTTGGCCTGGTACAGCGCCTTGTCCGCGGCGAACAAGAGTTGTTTGAGTTCGTTGTACGGTCCTTGAGTCCAGGTGGCGATGCCGATACTGACCGTCATGGGCGCTTCCCCCTCGGACACCGGTGGCAGTTGTTCCACCGCGTCACGAATATTCTGGGCCATGGTGAAGGCGCCAGCGGTGGTGGTCTCCGGTAGCACCACCGAGAACTCCTCTCCGCCATAGCGCGCCGCCAGGTCGGCGGGGCGTCGGACATGCTGGCCGATCAATTGCGCCAAGGTGCGCAGGGCCTCGTCACCCTGTTGATGACCATGGCGATCGTTGAATGCCTTGAAATGATCGGCATCGATCATCAGCACAGACAACGGTTGGCCCGAACGTTGGGCGCGCAGCCATTCCTGTTGCAACGTCTCGTCCAGGGTTCGTCGGTTGGCCAGGCCCGTGAGGGCGTCGACGGACGCCAGTTGGGCCAGTTCCCGTTCGGCTCTGTAACGGCGGCGCAATTCGCGGCGCAGCAGCCAGGTGAGCCAGAGCAAACCGATGCACAGCGCGCCGGTGGCGCCGCTGACCAACAACGCCGTGCGTTGCCATGAGGCGAAGACCTCTTGGTAGGAGAGCGCTACCACGACAATCAATGGCAGGTCGCCCACCTGGGAAAAGGTATAGAGCCGCTGTGTCTGATCGACACTGGAGGTGCCGGTAAAACTGCCGTTACCTTCACGCAGGATGCGTACGAAGTTCGGTCGGTTGCTGAAGTCCTTGCCGATCATGTCGTCGGCCAGGGGCGGTTCCTGGGCCAACAGAATCCCATCGCGGCTGATCAGGTTGACCGTCCCGTGGCCGATGTTCAGGCTTTTGAACAACTGGCTGAAGTAGTTCAGGCGCATCGCGGCCTCGGCCACGCCCATGAACTCACCCCGCTCGTCGCTCAGTCGATAGCTGAAGCTGATGCGCCAATCTTGCGCGTGACTCCTGGAACGGAACGGGCGACTGATCATCATGCCCAGGCTCGGGTCCTGGACATGGGACTGGAAATATTCCCGGTCGGCGTAATTGCCTTTGCGCGGTTCGACCGAGGCGGAGTCGGCGATTACATCGCCATGCTTGTCGAGCAGCAGGATGTCGCCTTTGTAGGGGGCGGCGGTGGCGCGGTCGAACAGCGCCAAATGGCGAATCGTCGGCGAAACGTCTTTCAGGTCGTCGCGTTTGGCGGCGGCGACCAAACCTTGCAGCGACAGATCGTAGAGCTCCACGTTACGCAGCACATCGGCGTCAATCAATTGCACGATATTGGTCGCCGCACGTGTCGCCGCCTGTTGTGCGGCGGCATGTTCGCGGATCAACAGAAACGTCACGATGCTCAGGATCGCAATGACAACCAGTGAGCTGGCCAGTACGAATACCCGTTCCGAACGTCTCGAAAGCGGGGTGTTGCCGGGTGTCGCACTGCGCGCGCTCATGGTTCTGATGTCTGCATTGTCATGTGGCTGGGATCCGTCCCAAAGGATTGCAAACCGGCAATGAACCAGATGCTGGCCTTTTGCTGATTGTGCTTGGATCAATGAGAGCGGGCAATCAGTGTTTTGCGCAATTACCCGGTAATTAATGGAAGCTGGGGGCGCGTTCGGACGGTATTCCGATTTTGCTACAGTTGGCTTTCGCCCAGCATTCATTGGCCTGGAAAGATCTGATGATGCGTACAAGCCCAATGGGGGGAGAGGCGTCAGGCTGGCAAACGGATCCCGAACGTATTGGCACCCTGGTCGCTGTGCACAAACACATCGCCACCATGCATCAGTGCAATGGCCTTGACGATGGCCAGCCCCAGCCCATGGTTGGCGCCACTGTTGCTGCGCGATGCATCGACGCGATAGAACCGTTCGAACAGGCGTGGCAGATGCTCGCCGGCGATCGGTTCGCCGGGATTGGTGACGGCGAGGGTGATCTGGTCGCCAAGGGCTTCGATGTGCACGTCGATCACTTGCCCGGGCGCGGTGTGCTGCACGGCGTTGCTGAGCAGGTTGATCAGCGCCCGCCGCAGGTGAGCGATCTCGATGTTGGCCTGGGCGTCGCCGCTGACCCGGACCTGGACCTGGGCATCTTCCAGTATGAAGTCCAGGTAATCGAGGGTGGTCGCCACTTCGCCGGCCAGGGATGCGCTGGTCAACTTGGTGGCCTTGCTGCCCTGGTCGGCGCTGGCCAGGAACAGCATGTCGTTGATGATCGAGCGCAGCCGCTCCAACTCCTCGAGATTCGATTGCAACACTTCGAAGTAATGTTCGGCCGAGCGCCCACGGGTCAGCGCCACCTGGGTCTGGCCGATCAGGTTGGTCAGGGGCGAGCGTAATTCATGGGCGACGTCGGCGTTGAACGACTCCAGCCGCGAGTAAGCCTGTTCGACCCGGTCCAGGGTGGCGTTGAAGGAACTGACGAACTGGCTCAGCTCCGGCGGCAAGGGCGACAGTTGCAGGCGCCCGGACAGGCGGGGTGGGGCCAGGCGCCGGGCTTCTTCGGACAGCTTGATCAGCGGTTTGAGACCGATGCGCGCGACCCAGTAGCCCAGCAACGAGGCCAGGAGTACGCCGACAATCGCCAGGCTCACCAGCGCCACCAACAGGCGATGCTGGGTCTGGTAGAAGGTCTCGGTGTCGATGCCGATCATGAAGCGCAGCGGCGGGCGTTGGTCCTTGGCCGGGAATTGGCTCACCAGCACTTTCATCGGGTAGTGCCGATGGGGCAACGTCAGGTCGCGCTTACCCAGCGGGCCTTGGGCAAAGGTGCGGATCTGCGCATCGGGATCGCCGTATTCAAAGCGCGGATCATCGCTGACGATCCAGAAATGGATGCGTTTGTCTTCTTCGCCAAGCAATCGCAGCTTGTTGTTGATCTTCACCCAGTGTTCAGGCGTGCCGTAGCGGCCGACGGTGGACTCCAGGACACTGTAGCGGGCATCGAGCTCGGCTTCGGGCAACAGGCCCAGGCCCTTGTCGACCTGCTGGTACAAAGCGCCTCCGATCAACAGGAACACCAGCGCCGCCACCAGCGTGAACATGCCGCTCAGGCGCAGGGCGATGCTGTCAGGGACGCTCATCGCTGCGGCTCTCCAGCACATAACCCATGCCGCGAATGGTGTGCAGCAACTTCTGTTCGAATGGCCCGTCGAGCTTGGCCCGCAAGCGTTTGATCGCCACTTCCACGACGTTGGCGTCACTGTCGAAGTTGATGTCCCAGACCATTTCGGCAATGGCGGTTTTCGAGAGGATTTCGCCCTGGCGGCGAGCCAGGACGCTGAGCAGGGAGAACTCCTTGGCGGTCAGGTCCAGGCGCTGGCCCGCGCGGGTGGCCTTGCGGCTGATCAGGTCGATCCACAGGTCGGCGATGCTTACCTGCACCGGTTCATGGCCACCGCTGCGGCGGGTCAGGGCTTGCAGGCGCGCCACCAGTTCGAGGAAGGAGAAGGGCTTGCCCAGGTAGTCATCGGCCCCGTCGCGCAAGCCCTTGATACGGTCCTCGACCCGTTCCCGGGCGGTGAGCATGATCACCGGTGTCTGCTTGCGGGCGCGCAGGGCCCGCAGCACGCCGAAGCCGTCCAGGCCCGGCAACATCACGTCGAGCACGATCACCGCATAGTCGGTTTCCAGGGCCAGGTGCAGCCCTTCGATGCCGTCCGGCGCCACGTCCACGGTGTAGCCCTGTTCGGTCAGGCCGCGGTGCAGGTAGTCCGCGGTTTTTTCTTCGTCTTCGATGATCAGAACGCGCATGGCCCCGCCTCAGTGGTCTGTGCTCGCCAGCGCCGCCGTCGGCGCCGACCCTGACTGCTGGGCGGGCCGATGGAACACTCGCTCGAGCCACAAGTATATGACCGGTGTCGTGAACAGCGTCAGCGCCTGGCTCACCAACAGGCCGCCCACCACCGCGATGCCCAGGGGCTGGCGCAGTTCCGCGCCCGGGCCATAGCCGAGCATCAGCGGCAGGGCACCGAGCAGGGCCGCCAGGGTGGTCATCATGATCGGGCGGAAGCGTGTCAGGCACGCCTGGAATATCGCCTCTTGGGGCGCCAGCCCTTTGTTGCGCTGGGCGTCGAGGGCGAAGTCGATCATCAGGATGCCGTTCTTCTTGACGATCCCGATCAGCAGCACCAGCCCGATCAGCGCCATGATCGAAAAGTCCTGGCCCAGTAGCCAGAGCATGATCAGCGCGCCGAGGCCGGCCGAGGGCAGGGTGGAGATGATCGTCAACGGGTGCACGAAACTCTCGTAGAGCACGCCGAGGATGATGTACACGGCCACCAGTGCGGCGAGGATCAGCCACGGCTGGCTCGCCAGCGAGCTTTGGAAGGCCTGGGCCGCGCCCTGGAAACTACCGGTGATGGCGGCCGGCATGCCGATTTCGTTCTTCGCCTGGTCGAGCAGGCGCACCGCGTCTCCCAGGGCCACGCCGGGCGCCAGGTTGAACGACAGGTTGGCGGCCGGGAACATGCCGTCGTGGGCAATCGACAGCGGGCCGTTGCTCGGCGCATCGAAGCGGGCCAGGGCCGAGAGCGGCACCATTTCCCCACTCAGGGGCGAACGCAGGTAGAAATACGCCAGGCTTTCGGCCTTGCCCCGCTGTGCGGTATCGAGTTCCAGGATCACGTTGTACTGGTTGGTCTCGGTCTGGAACTCATTGATCTGCCGCTGGCCAAAGGCGTCGTACAGGGCCTGGTCGACATCGGTGGCGGTGAGGCCGAAGCGCGCCGCCGCGCTGCGGTCGATGTTGATGTGGGTGATGCTGCCGCCCAGTTGCAGGTCGTTGGAAATGTCACGGAACGCCGGGTTGCCGCGCAGCTTGTCGGTGAGTTTTTGCGTCCAGGCGTTGAGGCTCGGCCCGTCGTTGCTTTTGAGCACGTACTGATACTGGGCGCGGCTGGGACCGGAGCTGAGGTTGATGTCCTGTCCGGCCCTGAGGTATAGCACCACGCCGGGGATTTTCAGCAATTGCGGGCGGATCCGGTCGATGAAGCCGCTGGCCGACACGTCACGCTCGCCCCGGGGCTTTAGGGCGATCCAGAAACGGCCGTTGGCGATGGTCTGGTTGTTGCCAGAGACACCGACGGAGTGGGAGAAGGTCTGCACCGCCGGGTCGGCGGCGACGATATCGGCCAGGGCCTTGTGCTTGGCCACCATGTCCGGGAACGACACATCGGCGGCGGCTTCGCTGGTGCCCAGCACCAGGCCGGTGTCCTGCACCGGGAAGAAACCCTTGGGAATGAACACATAGCCCACCACCGCCAGTGCCAGGGTCAGGCCGAACACGCCGATCATCAGCTTCTGATGGGCCAGGGCCTTGCGCAGGCCCCGCTCATACCCGCCCAGCAGGCGTTCGCCGAACCCCGCCTTGCCATGGGCGTGATGCACCGGGGCGCGCATGAACAACGCGGCCAGGGTCGGCGCCAACGTGAGGGACACCACCACCGAGATCAGGATGGTCGAGGTGGCGGTCAGGGCGAACTCCTTGAACAGGCGCCCGACCACGCCGCCCATGAACAGCAGCGGAATGAACGCGGCGATCAGCGAGAAACTGATGGAGACCACGGTAAAGCCGATTTCGCCGGCCCCCTTGATCGCCGCCTCGCGCATGCCGTCGCCGGCCTCCAGGTGCCGGTGGATGTTCTCCACCACCACAATCGCATCGTCCACCACGAACCCTACCGAGATGACGATCGCCACCAGGGTCAGGTTGTTCAGGCTGAAACCCATCACGTACATCAGGGCGAAACTGGCGGTCAGCGACACCCCCAGCACCGCCGAGACGATCAGGGTCGCCGAGAGCTGGCGCAGGAACAACGCCATCACCGCCACCACCAGCAGCACCGCGATCAGCAAGGTGATTTCCACTTCGTGCAGCGAGGCGCGAATGGTCTGGGTGCGGTCGATCAGCACCTTGACCTGCACCGCGGCGGGCAACATGGCTTGCAGGGTGGGCAGGGCCGCCTGGATGCGGTCGACGGTCTCGACGATATTGGCCCCCGGTTGCCGGAAGATCACCAGGTTGACCCCGGGCTCGTTATCGGACCAGGCCTGGACGTAGGCGTTTTCCGAGCCGTTGACCACCTTGGCGATGTCCTTGAGGTGAACCGGTGCCCCGTCCCGGTAGGACACGATCAGCTCTCCGTACTCCGCAGGCTTGAACAACTGGTCGTTGGTGGACAGGGTGGAAATGCTCGAATCACCGTACAAGGCGCCCTTGGCCAGGTTGAGGCTGGCCTGTTGGAGCGCCAGGCGAATGTCCGCCAGGGTCAGGCCGATGGCGGCGAGTCGGTCGGCCGAGGCCTGGACCCGGATCGCCGGGCGCTGTTGGCCGGTGATGTAGATTTGTCCTACGCCATCGATCTGGCTGATCTGACGGGAGAGCAGGGTTTCGACGTAGTCGCTCAGTTCGGTACCGGGCATCAGCGTGGAACTGATGCTGAGGATCAGCACCGGGCTGTCGGCGGGGTTGACCTTGCGCCAGGTCGGTAGGTTCGGCATGTCGTTGGGCAGTTTGCCGGCGGCGGTGTTGATCGCCGCCTGCACTTCCTGGGCGGCGGTGTCGATGCTTTTGTCGAGGCTGAATTGCAGGATCAGGTTGGTCGAGCCCAGGGCACTGCTGGAGGTCATCTGGGTAATGCCGGGAATGGCACTGAATTGTACTTCCAGTGGCGTCGCCACCGACGACGCCATGGTTTCGGGGCTGGCCCCGGGTAACTGGGCGTTGACCTGGATGGTCGGGAATTCCGCCTCCGGCAACGGTGCGACGGGCAGGCGAGGAAACGCGATCACCCCCAGCAGCACCAGGGCGAACGTCAGCAGTACCGTGGCGATAGGGTGGTCGATGCACCACGCCGAAACCGAGCCGCGACCCTTCATGGTTGCGGCTCCGCGGTCCTGGCCAGGGCGGGCGGGTCGCTGAGCACCTGGATGTGGCTGCCCGGCTTGAGCCGCGACTGGCCGTCGCTCACCAGTTGGTCGCCGGCGTTCACCCCCTTGATGATGTGCAGGTCGCTGTCCTGGTAAACCATCTCCACCGGCACGCTCTCGACCTTGTCGCCCTTTATGCGGTACACGAAGTGTTGCTCCAGGCCGCGCTGGACCACGGTAGGCGGTACCACCAGGGCGTCCTTGTCGATGGCGGTCTGGATTTTCAGTGTCACCAGTTGCCCCGGCCACAGCCGTTGCGCGGCGTTGTTGAATTCAGCCTTGGCCCGCAGGGTTCCGGTGTTGGCGTTGATCTGGTTGTCGATGAGGCTCAGGCGCCCCTCGCCGAGCAGCTCCCCGGTAGCGCCATCGGCGCCGATATAGGCCTTGACCAAGGCTTGCTCGGGGGCGGCGATCAACCGTTGCAAGGTGGGCAGCATTTGCTGGGGCAGGGAGAACTCCACGGCGATGGGGTCGATCTGGGTCACCGTGAACAGGCCTTCGGCGTCGCTGGTACGCAGGAAGTTGCCTTCGTCCACGTTGCGAATGCCGACGCGACCGCTCACCGGGGAGCGGATCTGGGTATAGGACAGTTGCACCTGTGCCGAGTCGATGGCCGCCTGGTTGCCTTGTGCGGTCGCCTTGAGCTGGTTGACCAGCGCCTGTTGCTGGTCGTAGGTCTGCTTCGAGACGCCGTCATCGACGCTCAACAATTTGTAGCGCTTGAGATTGACCTGGGCCACCGCCAGTTGTGCCTGGCTTTCGCCGAGCTGGGCCCGGGCCTGGTCGAGGCTGGCGCGGATCGAGCGGTCGTCGATGGTCGCCAGCAGGTCACCCTTCTTCACCAGTTGCCCCTCCTTGACCAGCAGCCGGGTGAGGATGCCGTCGATCTGCGGGCGGATCACCACGCTGTGCAGCGACAGCACCGTGCCGATGCCGCTGGCAAAGCGCGGTACATCCTGTTGCATCACGCTGACGGCCCGTACCGGAACGGCGGCGGGAGCGCCGGGCCTGGCGGTCACGGGCTTGAGCACAAACCAGAGGGCGAGGGCCGCCAGGGCGATCAGCAGCACGACAATCAGGACAGTTTTCTTCTGGATGCGCATGGATAAGAAGGGCCGGTTCGAGACGCAAGAGTTGGAGCTTTCTTATATAGCGTTGCGAGCCGGTCAGGAAGGTGACGCCTAACTGACAGGCTTGTCAGTTTTGTCCCGGCTTGCTGTCGGATGAATGCATATGCCGGATGAAACTGCCAACGCGCGGTGATATCGGGCAGGTATACTGCCGCCTTTCGCGGCTCGCCCTTCGGGCCCGACTTGCATGCATGACCCGGAGCCTTACATGACTTCCCCGACACCTTCGCCCGCGGACGATCTCCCCGGCGGCGAACAGGCCGATTTGCCCGGCAGCGATGTTTCCAGCAGCGAGGACATCAAGGCGGCGATCCCGGCTTTCAAATTCCCCTTCAAACCCGGTGAACTGGCGGCGGCCAAGGGCGCCGGGCAACAGCCGTGGTACAAGAACGGCGCGAAGAATGGCCACACCAAGACCCCGGGCGCGGCGCCTCCCGGCACGCGGCGTTCCATGGGCAAGCGTTGAATTGCTCCTTCAAGCACGGGGACGACTTCAGCTCGTGACCCGTGCGCCTGCCAGGCTGCCACTCAATTCGTAAGCCGTCAGCTCAGCCTGGTGCGCCGCGAGAATTTCCGGCAACGAGCCGCGCAGGTACTCGACCCAGGTCTTGATCTTCGCATCCAGGTATTGGCGCGACGGGTAGATGGCGTAGAGGTTCAGTTCCTGGGAGCGGTAGTTGGGCATGACCCGCACCAGCGTGCCGTTGCGCAAGCCTTCGATGGCCGCATACACCGGCAATACCCCCACGCCCATGCCGCTGGTGATCGCGGTTTTCATCGCATCGGCGGAGTTCACCAGGAACGGTGAGCTGTTGATGGTGACCATCTCTTGGCCTTCCGGGCCGTCGAACACCCATTTTTCCAGCGGGATGACCGGGCTGACCAGGCGCAGGCAGGCGTGGTTGAGCAGGTCGCTGGGTTTTTGCGGGCAACCGCTGGCTTTCACGTAGGCGGGCGAGGCGCAGACAATGCTGTAGGTGATCCCCAGGCGCTGGGAGACGAAGCCCGAATCCGGCAGTTCGCTGGCGAGCACGATGGAGACGTCGTAGCCCTCGTCGAGGATGTCCGGCACCCGGTTGGCCAGGGTCAGGTCGAAGGTCACGTCCGGATGCGTCTTGCGGTAGCGGGCGATGGCGTCGATCACGAAATGCTGGCCGATACCGGTCATGGTGTGGACCTTCAACTGCCCGGCCGGTCGCGCATGGGCGTCGCTGGCCTCGGCTTCCGCTTCTTCGACGTAAGCCAGGATCTGCTCGCAACGCAGCAAGTAGCGTTTACCCGCCTCGGTCAGGGCAATGCGCCGCGTGGTGCGGTTGAGCAGGCGGGTTTGCAGATGGGCTTCGAGGTTGGAAACCGCACGCGAGACGTTGGCTGTGGTGGTATCCAGTTGCACGGCGGCGGCGGTGAAACTGCCGGCTTCGGCCACACAGCTGAACGCGCGCATGTTTTGCAAGGTGTCCATGGAGGGCTCTCTTGGGAGGTGGCAAATTGTGACATGAAGTTACAGAGATGCGGGACCCGACTAATGGATTATCGCGTTAACGGTAACAAAGATTCGCAGAAAGGTCGGCTTATCGCCGGAGAGGGCGATGCCTAGAATTGCCGGCACTGTGGCGCTGGTCTGGCCCTGCTGTCTGGTGCAGTACCTGTGGGAGCGGGCTTGCTCGCGAAAGCGGTGGGTCAGTTGGCGGTGATGTTGCCAGGGTAACCGCCTTCGCGGGCAAGCCCGCTCCCACAGGGTGCTCCTACAGGTTCTCGACTCTCTCTTAGGAATTTTGCGCAAGTGCCGCGTTGCATCAGCAGAGAGCTGAAGACTCTCAGTGTTTGGGTTTTAACGTTAACCATCAGCGGCTGCATCGGCACCGGGGGTATTGCGCCGCAAGGCCAGGTGTTGCCGGCCAATCAACTGGCGACCGATGCCGCCATCCGCGAGGCCGCCCGCGACGCCCACTGGCCCACCCGCCAGTGGTGGCAAGCCTATGGCGATCGGCAACTGGATCGCTGGATCGACCTGGCCGTACAGGGCAGCCCGAGCCTGGCCATGGCCGCGGCGCGAGTACGCCAGGCCAAGGCCATGGCCGGCATTGCCGAGGCCGCCGAGTCGTTGCAGATCAATGGCGAGTCGACCCTCAAGCGCCATAACTGGCCCTCCGATCAGTTCTACGGCCCGGGCGAGTTGGCCGACACCACGACCTGGGACAACAATGCTTCCCTGGGCTTGAGTTATGCCCTGGACCTGTGGGGCCGTGAGCGCAATGCCAGCGAACGGGCGGTTGACCTGGCCCACCTCAGCGTCGCCGAGGCACGGCAGGCGCAACTGGAATTGCAGAACAACATCGTGCGCGCCTACATCCAGTTTTCGTTGCACTACGCCCAGCGCGATATCGTTGCCGCGACCCTGGGCCAACAAGAGCAGATTCTCGACCTGGCGCAGAAGCGCCTGGACGGTGGTATCGGCACCCATTTCGAAGTCAGCCAGGCCCAGGCGCCACTGCCCGAGACCCATCGCCAACTCGACGCCCTGGACGAGGCCATCGCCTTGAGCCGCAATCAATTGGCGGCCTTGGCGGGCAAGGGGCCGGGAGCGGGGGCGCAGTTGCAACGTCCGACCCTGGCCCTCGGCGCGCCCTTGAAGCTGCCGTCGGCCATGCCCGCCGAACTGCTTGGCCAGCGTCCGGATGTGGTGGCCGGGCGTTGGCAAGTGGCGGCCCAGGCCCGGGGCATCGATGTGGCCCGGGCCGGCTTCTATCCCAACGTCGACCTGGTGGGGAGCCTCGGCTACATGGCCACAGGTGGCGGGGCGCTGGAGTTTTTGACCGGCAAGAAACTCACCTACAACGTCGGGCCGGCGATCACGTTGCCGATCTTCGACGGCGGGCGCCTGCGTTCGCAGTTGGGCGAGGCCGCCGCCGGGTATGACATCGCCGTGGCGCACTACAACCAGACACTGGCAAACGCGCTCAAGAGCATTTCCGATCAGTTGATCCGTCGCGAATCCATGGACAAGCAGCAGGTCTTCGCCGCCGAATCGGTGGCCGCGGCCCAACGTACCTACGACATCGCAAAGGTAGCGTTCCAACGTGGCCTGACGGACTACCTCAACGTCCTCAACGCCCAAAGCCTGCTGTTCAAGCAGCAACAGGTGCAACAGCGGGTGGAGGCGGCTCGCCTGACGGCCCATGCCGATCTGGTGACGGCGTTGGGCGGTGGGCTGGACTCTGTAGGAGCTGTCGAGTGCAACGAGGCTGCGATCTTCCCCCAGACACTTGAGTCTCAAGCGAAAGATCAAAAGATCAAAAGATCGCAGCCTTCGGCAGCTCCTACACCGCGCCTACACAGCTCCGACAAGGCACAACCCAAGCGGGAGCAAGCGCCCTCGCCACGATGCGTAAGCAGCATCCAATGATGTCCTTACTTGCCCCCGCACGCTGGCTGTATCGCCTCGAATGGCGCCGTGGTTTCTTCGACTGGGCCCGCAGCGACGGGGTGACCTGGGTCTATATCTTCAAGGTCCTGTTTGCCGCGTTCCTGACCTTGTGGCTGGCGATGCGCCTGGAACTGCCGCAACCACGTACGGCCATGATCACCGTATTCATCGTCATGCAGCCCCAGAGCGGCCAGGTGTTCGCCAAGAGCTTCTACCGTTTCCTTGGCACCTTGGCGGGTTCGGCGGTGATGGTGGCGCTGATCGCTCTGTTCGCCCAGAACACCGAGCTGTTCCTTGGCTGCCTGGCGATCTGGGTCGGCATCTGTTCGGCAGGGGCGGCGCGGTATCGTAACTTCCGCGCCTATGGTTTCGTGCTGGCTGGCTATACCGCGGCGATGATCGGCTTGCCAGCGTTGGCCCACCCCGAGGGGGCGTTCATGGCGGCGGTCTGGCGGGTGCTGGAGATTTCCCTGGGAATTCTCTGCTCGACCCTGGTCAGTGCCGCGATCCTGCCGCAAACCGCCAGCGCCGCCATGCGCAACGCTTTGTACCAGCGCTTTGGCGTGTTCGCCCTGTTTGTCACCGACGGCTTGCGCGGACGCAGCAAGCGGGAGGCCTTCGAGGCCGGTAACGTGCGCTTCATCGCCGAAGCCGTCGGCCTGGAGAGCCTGCGCAGCGTGACGGTGTTCGAAGACCCCCACATGCGTCGGCGCAATGGCCGGCTCAGTCGCTTGAACAGCGAATTCATGGGTGTCACCACCCGTTTCAATGCCTTGCACCAACTGCTCGAACGCTTGCGCAGCGGGGCGGCGGATCATGTGGTGAACGCCATCAAGCCTGGTTTGCAAAACCTTGCCGAGCTGCTGGACGGCTTCAGCGCACGGGCTTTGACCGACGCCGACGCAGCGCGGTTGGCGACGGCGCTGGCGGACTACAAGGCCGACCTGCCGGCCCAGGTACGGCGCTTGCGGGCAGCGTTCCAGGACACCGCGCCAAGCGATGGCGAGCAGTTGGACTTTCATACCGCTTACGAGCTGCTTTATCGCTTTGTCGACGACTTGCACGGCTACGCCCAGACCCACGCCTCCCTGGCCGAACATCGCCACGAACGCGAGCGCTGGGACGAACCGTTCGTGCCCCAGACCAACTGGCTGGCCGCCACGGCATCGGGGGTTCGCGCCGCCTTCATTCTGTTGGTGCTGGGCAGCTACTGGGTCGCCACGGCCTGGCCGAGCGGCGCGACCATGACGATGATCGCCGCCGCCACCGTAGGCTTGTCGGCCGCGACGCCGAACCCCAAGCGCATGGCTTTCCAGATGGCCTGCGGTACGTTGTTCGGGGCGCTGGTCGGCTTCGTCGAGATGTTTTTCATTTTCCCGCTGATCGATGGTTTTCCGTTGCTCTGCGTGATGCTCGCCCCCGTCATCATGTTCGGTTCGTTCCTCAGTTCCAGGCCGCAATACGCCGGGGTCGGGCTGGGGCTGCTGATCTTTTTCTGCACCGGCTCGGTGCCGGACAACCTGACGGTCTACAACCCCTACGCCTTCATCAACGACTACATTGCGATGATCCTTGGCATGTTGGTGTGCGCCGCTGCCGGGGCGATCATCCTGCCGCCCAACAGCCGCTGGTTGTGGCGCCGATTGGAGCAGGACCTGCGCGAGCAAGTGGTGTTCGCCATTAGCGGTCGTCTGAAGGGGCTGGCCTCGAGTTTTGAGAGCCGCACCCGCGACCTGCTGCACCAGGCCTACGGGCTGGCGGCGGGTCAACCCCAAGTGCAACGGGACTTGCTGCGCTGGATGTTCGTGGTGCTGGAAGTCGGTCACGCGATTATTGAGTTGCGCAAGGAGCAGGCCATCTTGCCGGTGCACCCGGCGTATGCCGACAGCCAGCCATGGCGCCAGGCGATTCGGGTGATGGGGCGGGCGCTGGTGCGGCTGTTCCGTCAGCCGGGCCAGAGCAATCTGGAGCGTGCGCTGGTGGCGGTGGATCATGCCATCGGCCGCTTGCAGGCCACCGACGAACCCTTCGCCCCGCATTTCGACACCTCGGCCCTGCGCCGGGTGAAGAGCTACCTGCATTTCATCCGCACTTCGCTGCTGGACCCGCAATCGCCATTGGCCGGCTATGCCATGGCGCATGCCACATCGCTTCCCCAGGAACCTGAACATGCCCCGTGAGATCGCCTTCCATGGCGTGTACATGCCCACCATGACCCTGATGTTTTTCATCGCCGCCGGCCTGGCCTGGGCCTTGGACCGCTTCCTGTCGGGGCTGGACCTGTACCGTTTCTTCTGGCACCCGGCGTTGTTGCGCCTGAGTCTGTTTACCTGTCTGTTCGGCGCGCTGGCGCTGACGGTCTATCGTTGAGATCGATGCGATGAAAAAGTTTTTCAGCCTGCTGGCGACGCTGTTGGTACTGGCCCTGGCGTTGTGGATCGGCCGTACGCTGTGGGTCCATTACATGAACACGCCCTGGACCCGCGATGGCCGGGTGCGGGCCGACATCATCAATGTGGCCGCCGATGTCAGCGGCGAGGTGGTCGAGGTGTCGGTGCGCGACAACCAGTTGGTGAAAAAGGGCGACTTGTTGATGCGCATCGACCCCGAGCATTACCGCATCGCCGTGAAGCAGGCGCGTTCCCTGGTGGCGTCGCGCAAGGCCACCTGGGAGATGCGCAAGGTCAACGCCCATCGACGGGCCGACTTGGACAGCCTGGTGATCTCCCGGGAAAACCGCGATGACGCCAGCAACATCGCCGACTCGGCCCTGGCCGACTACCAGCAGGCCCAGGCCCAATTGGAAGCCGCGGAGCTGAACCTGTCGCGCACCGACGTTCGCGCGGCGGTGGATGGCTACGTCACCAACCTCAATGTGCACCGCGGCGACTATGCGCGCATCGGCGAGGCAAAAATGGCCGTGGTGGACATGCATTCGTTCTGGGTCTACGGCTTCTTCGAAGAGACCAAATTGCCCAAGGTGCGGGTCGGCGATTCGGCGCAGTTGCAGTTGATGAGCGGTGAGACGCTCAAGGGCCATGTGGAAAGTATTTCCCGAGGCATCTACGACCGCGACAACCCCGAAAGCCGCGAACTGATCGCCGATGTGAACCCCACGTTCAACTGGGTGCGCCTGGCCCAGCGAGTGCCGGTGCGCATCCATCTGGATGAAATGCCGGACGGCGTGCTGCTGGCGGCGGGGATGACCTGCACGGTGGTGGTCGAGCCTAACGACAAACGCTGAGATCACTGGCTACTTGTGGTCGAGAGTAAAATTTTTCGCACACCATAAATCCTCTGTGGGAGCGGGCTTGCTCGCGAAAGCGGCGGTTCAGCTTGCACTGATATCGACTGTGCCGGCGTCTTCGCGAGCAAGCCCGCTCCCACATTGGATCTTCGCTAAAGATGCGTTTTGTATTCGCCTCCGACTCCCTCGCCACAGAAGTAATGCCTGTTACTTCTCCGGTACTTACAGCGTTTTTCCCAACCCGAACCGCTTCATCAACCCCTTCTCCAGCAACCCTTTGGGCAACAAACCCGCCATCAACGGCAGCGCCCGGCTGCCGTTGCCCAGACGCAGCAAGCGGGGTGGCTTGGGTTGTTGAACCGCCTTGAGCAGCGCAGCGGCGAATTCGTGGGCGGGGGTCGGGTTGTCCTGGGAGGCCTTGGCCCGGGCGCGGATGCCATCGCGCAGGGGCCACCAGGGCGATTGTTCGCTGATCAACTGTTCGGCTTCATGGCCGGCATTCTTGGCGAAACTCGAAGCAATGGCGCCAGGCTGGACTTCCATCACGCGGATACCGAACGGCGCCAGTTCCATGCGCAAGGCATCGCTCAAGGCATGCACCGCCGCCTTCGAAGCGCAATAGGCGCCAGCGAACGGCGTGACCAGCACCCCGGACACGCTGCCGATGTTCACCACCAGCCCCCTGGCCCGACGCAGCACCGGGAACAGCGCCCGGGTGACCCCGACGATGGCGAACACGTTGGTTTCGAACTGACGCTGCATGGCCGGCACGCCGCCGTCCAGCAGCGGGCCCATGGCGCCGTAGCCGGCATTGTTGACCAGCACATCCAGGCCGCCACATTGCTGGTTGATCCGCTCACCCAGTTGTTCCAGGGCCTGGCCATCGTTGACGTCCAGTTGCACGGCGGTGAACCCGGCCGCGGCGAGTGTCGCCACGTCTTCAGCCTTGCGCGCCGTGGCCCAGACCTGATAACCCGCGGCCTTGAAGGCGTCGGCGAGGGCGCGGCCAATGCCGCTGGAACATCCGGTAATCAACGCAACAGGCATGGCGCGTTCCTTGTGCAAAAAGTTGGGGGAGGGCAATCAGTTGGAGAAGCTACCGTGCAATCGCTCGGCGCGAAACTCCAGGGTCTGCGGGCGATAACCCGGACGCAGGGGCGGCAGCGGCAGGCAGTCTTGCCAGTCGGAGCCGGCTTGCAATTCGCCGGGACCACGGTAGCGCGGTGCGTTGTAGGGGCTGTCGGCCAGGTTGATGGTGTCCCCGGGCGCATAGGCCGCGACCCGCCAGCGCAGCTCGATCAGCGGCACGTCGTTGTTGTTTTTCAGGGTCAGCGACAGCGGCCGGTCGGCGGGGCATTGTTCGGGGGCATAGCGGATGCGCAGTTCCAGGCGCTCCAGTTGCCGGGTCTCGCGGTTTTCCTGCCAGAGCACCCACGCGGCGACCAGTCCCAGCCCGATGAAGGCCGCCAGGGAGACCGGCAAGGCCTTGGCCGGATAGCGCAACAGCAGGATGAGCCAGGTGATGACCAGCAAGACGCCGATAAGCATGGTGGAAGCCTCCGTTACCGTAGGCACATCCTACCGAAGGGCGCGGGCAATGTTGAAGCAATGATGCCAGGCAATCACCCGACTCAAAAAAAGCCCCCACCCAACCCACTGCGGATAGGGGACGCAGTGGGCTGGACGGGGGCTTCTTGTAACGCTGATCTTTACTGATCGTTGTCGATCATTACTGGGCGATGGTTTTCACCGAGACGCCGCGTTCGATCGGGGTGGAGCGACCGTAGATGTCTTCGAAACGTTCGATGTCATCTTCGCCCAGGTAGCTGCCGGACTGCACTTCGATGATTTCCAGCGGGATCTTGCCCGGGTTGCGCAGACGGTGGACCGAGGCGATCGGGATGTAGGTCGACTGGTTTTCGCAGAGCAGGAACACGTTCTCGTCGCAGGTCACTTCGGCGGTGCCGCTGACCACGATCCAGTGTTCGGCGCGGTGGTGGTGCATCTGCAGCGACAGGCACGCGCCCGGCTTGACCGAGATGTGCTTGACCTGGAAACGACCGCCCATGTCCACCGAGTCATAGGAACCCCATGGACGATAGACCTCGCAGTGGTTCTGGGTCTCGGTGCGGCCCTGTGCGTTGAGGGTGTTGACCATCTGCTTGACGCCTTGGACCTTGTCCTTGTGGGCGATCATCATGGCGTCCTTGGTTTCGACCACCACGATGTTGTCCAGGCCGATCACCGACACCAGCTTGCCGTTGCCGTGGATCATGCAGTTGCGGCTGTCCTGGACGACCACGTCGCCCTTGGTGACGTTGCCGTTGGCGTCCTTGGCATTGACTTCCCACAGCGACGACCAGCAGCCGACATCGCTCCAACCGGCCGACAGTGGGACCACACAGGCGCGCTGGGTCTTTTCCATCACCGCGTAGTCGATGGAGTTGTCCGGGCAGCAGGCGAAGGTGGCTTCGTCGAAGGTAACGGTGTCGGCGGTCTGCTCACTGCGTTCCAGGGTCAGCAGGCAGGTGTCGTAGATGTCCGGATCGTGCTTTTTCAGCTCTTCGAGGAAGCGGCTGGCGCGGAACAGGAACATGCCGCTGTTCCAGAAGTAACCACCGGCCTCGACGAACTCGGTGGCACGCTTGACATCGGGTTTTTCAACGAAGTGCGAGACGCGGCTCACGCCCTCGGGCAGCAGCGCATCGTTGGTCGACTTGATGTAGCCATAGCCGGTTTCCGGTTTGGTGGCCGGTACGCCGAACAGCACCATCTCGCCACGCTCGGCAGCCACGGTGGCCAGGGCCAGGGCGCGTTGCAGGGCTTTCTGGTCTTCCACCACGTGGTCGGCCGGCAGCACCAGCATCAGCTCGTCGCGGCCTTCGTTGACCAGCATCATCGCTGTCAGCGCCACGGCCGGTGCGGTGTTGCGCCCGAACGGTTCCATCAGGATGCGCTGGGCTTCGAGCTTACGGTTGGTCAACTGTTCGTTGACGATGAACCGGTGGTCTTTGTTGCAGACCACGATCGGCGTGTCCATGCCTTCGAACACCAGGCGCTCGAGGGTCTGCTGGAACAGGGTGTGTTCACCGGTCAGGGCCAGGAACTGTTTAGGGAATTGCTTGCGCGAAAGCGGCCAAAGACGTGAGCCACTACCACCTGACAAGATCACCGGAATCATGTTGTTACTCCTTGAAGCGAAATGGTTGTTAGAGCTACTGCGTTCTGTCGTTTCACTCTCTTGTTTTTGTTCCTGCGGCAGTGGCGAGCCTCAAGCTTCAAGCTGCAAGTAAAAGCTTGCCGCTTGAAGCTAGAAGCTCGCCGCTGCTCTTATCGTGTCGACACGGGGCGTTTCACCCACACTGGCGACAGGCTGCTACCCGAACCGGTGACGTACAGCACGGCCGCTTCGCCGCGCTCCAGGGCCACAGGCTTGAGGTCGCCGACTTTCTTGTCGCCTTCGAACAGGGCCAGGGACACTTTGACCGGGTTGATCTCACGTTCGCCACGGCCCTTGGCGGCCACGTTCGGCACCACTTCGGTCTTGCCGTCGGCGGTCTTGAGGGTCAGTGCCTTGTCGCTGAGGTTCTGCACGCGGACCAGGGACTTCTGCTTGTTCTTGAACGGTGGTTCTTCGATCAACTGAGGCTGGCCGCTGGCGTTGTTGACCAGGGTGTAATAGTGGTCAGGGGCCAGTTTTACCGGGACGGTCTGGCTGCCGACCTTGGCGCTGTAGTCGCCACCGGGCATGAAGCTGAAATCGCTGCTGGCCAGGGGAGCCACGTCGTTGAGGTTGGTGCTGCCGACAGTGGCGCTGACTTCGGCGTTGCTGGCGTTGTAGATGCGTACGAAGCTCGAGCCTTTTGGCGCGACCGGGCCGTACAGGGCCGAGTCACCGGCAAAGGCGGATAGTGAGAGGGCGCTCATGCTGGCGACGAGGGCAACGGCCTTGAAGGAGCGAGCAGCGAGACGGCGAGGAGTAGTGTTGAAAGTCATGGTGGACCTCTCTTTCAGTTTTGCGCCCGGTCGGGCGTCTCGGATGGGGTGTTGGCGGCTACGTTCTGTTGGCGAGCGCCGGCTTGCTTGAGCTCTGCGACCCACTGTGGGTCGGCGTCGCCGATTTCGTTGTTCACGGGCAGATAACGTTCAGGGAACTCCCAGATCAGCACCTGTGGCGGGCTGTTCTTGAAGGCATCGCTCTTGAGATAACTGAGCATTGGCAGAATCGGGCCGTGGCCGTCTTCGGCGTAGTTCACGACATCGCTGTGCAGGGCTTGCTTGAGCGCACCGACGAAGTTCCAGTTAGGGTTGGCGCTGTAGCTGGTGCCGATCAGGGCCACGGGCACCTGGGCATCGGCGAACAGCGCGTCGTCGCCGGCCGGCTGGTCGTCGGCTTCGCGGGTGTTGCGCTTGACCAGCGGCTCCTGGGCTGGCATCAGGTTTTCGAACAGCGGGTCCAGCGGCAGGAACTGGCGCAGGTCGCCCTTGTGGGTGATTTTTTCTGCAGGCTCGGTGACGAAGCGCTGCGGCTCGCCGTTGAGTGGCGTGCGCTCGGCAATGGCCTTGGCCAGGTTCTCGGCAGCGACCTGGGCGCCTTCCGGGGTCCAGTGGGTGTCGGTGCGCAGGAACACTTGCTGGCCGCTTTGCTTGGCCTGTTGCAGCGGGCCGAGCAGGTCAGGCGCGAGGATATTGTCGGCCGCGACGCGAGCATGGAAATCCTGGTAGAGGTTGGTGTGAATGCTCGATGGCTTCACTTCGCCCAGGTGCTCGGGGTACAGCCGTGCCTTGGCCGGCACGATCGCCATGACCAGGGTGATGCCTTGCTCCTTGAGCTTCTGGCGCACGCCTTCGACCAGCGCGTAGTTGCCTTGCAGGTTCAGCTCTTCGTTGACGATCGGGTTGAACTCTTCGTCGCTGTACAGCCATTGGTCGCGGCCCAGGACCACGCCTTTGCGGCCTTCATTGAACAGCTTGTAGTCCAGTGCGGCCCAGATGTTGGTGCCCAGGCGCTTGATCGGGAACTCGTCGTCGTAGTGAGTTTCCACGGCCTTGGCCCAGCGCCCGTTGAGCACGGTCGCGTCGGGGTTGGTGCTGAAGCCGAAGAAGCTGCGCATCGACCAAATACCCAGGGCTGTCAGGATCAGCATGAACAGCACGACGTAGAAGATGCGTAATGAGCGGGTCATATTCAGATCCCTCAGAACTGGAAGTAAAGGAACGGCGAGAAGCTTTGCGCCGAAAGTTTGAGAATCGAGGCAATGAACAGCAGCAGCACCAAGGCACGCATCACGTAGCGTGACCAGTCCACGGTCCAATAGGCCGGTTGCACCTGGGCCTCGACGCCGACGGTGTAGCCCGGCTCATGGATCGCCGCTGGGTTGTCACCCGGCACGGCCTTGATCATCCCCGGCTGCGCGGTGGCAGGACCGTTGGCCTCGGTGTTGACCTCAGGCTTGGCCTTGACCGGCGGACGGTTGGTGTAGAAGTCCCGCAGGCCGAAGAAGGCGAGGGTCACGTAGGCCACCACCAGCGTGGCGATCTGCAGACCGGTGAGGTTGGCGCGGGTCAGTTCCGACAGCGACCAGTCGCCGAAGCTGAACATGGCGCCGTACATGCGACCGGCCACGTGCAGGTTCTCGGCCCGGAAGATCACCCAGCCCATCACCACCAGCAGGAAAGTCAGCGCCCAGCGGATCGGGTTGATGCTGCGTGGCGTGGTGTTGATGCCCACCGCTTTTTCGATGGCCAGCCACATGCCGTGCCAGGCACCCCAGATCACGTAGGTGATGTTCGCTCCGTGCCACAGACCACCGAGCAGCATGGTCAGGAACAGGTTGCGATAGGTCATCAGCGTGCCTTTGCGGTTACCGCCCAGGGTGATGTAGAGGTAGTCACGCAGCCAGGTCGACAGGCTGATGTGCCAGCGGCGCCAGAACTCGGTGATCGACTGGCTGATGTAGGGCTGCTTGAAGTTTTCCATGAAACGGAAACCCATCATCAGGCCCAGGCCGATGGCCATGTCGCTGTAGCCGGAGAAGTCGAAGTACAGCTGCGCGGTGTAGGCCAGGGCGCCGAGCCAGGCGTCGCCCGTGGTCGGGTTCTGCAAGGCGAAGCAATGGTCGGCCACCACCGCCAGGGTGTCGGCGATGAACACTTTCTTGATGAAGCCCTGCATGAAGCGCGTGCAGCCTTCGGAGAACTTGTCCAGCGTGTGGGTACGGTTATTGAACTGGTCGGCCAGGTCGCGGAAACGCAACACGGGGCCGGCGATCAGGTGCGGGAAAATCGCCACGAACGCTGCGAAGTCGATCAGGTTGCGGGTCGCCGGCGTGTCACCGCGATAGACGTCGATGATGTAGCTGATGGACTCGAAGATGTAGAACGAGATCCCGATCGGCAACAACACGTGGGTCAGGATGAACGGGTTGAGACCGAAGCCGGTGATGATGGCGTTGAGGCTGTCCACGCCAAAGTTGGCGTACTTGAAATAGCCCAGGATGGCCAAGTCCACGCCCACGCCGAGCAACAGCCAGCGCTGGGCCGGTTTGGTGCGCACACCGGCGGCGCCGACTTTCAGGCCGATCCAGTAGTTCCACAGGGTCACGCCGGCGAACAGGGCGAGGAAGTCCACCCGCCACCAGGCATAGAACACGTAGCTGGCGATCAGCAGCAGCAGGTTGCGATAGCGTTGCCCGCTCAAGTAGTACAAGCCGAGAAAGATCGGCAAGAACAGGAACAGGAACACGTTGGATGAAAATACCATCCCGATCTCTCCATGTTGAATCAACAGTCAAGGGCCAGAGCCCCCCCAAACCCCCCCATGAAAACCGGGGGGCTATTGCATGATCGTTCCCACGCTCTGCGTGGGAATGCCTCTACGGACGCTCCGCGTTCGGCTTTTTGGGACGCAGAGCGTCCCCGGCTGCATTCCCACGCAGAGCGTGGGAACGACCAGCGGTGAGTCAGCTTCCTTTCTCACCTTTTTCCCGCGAAGGGTCGTACACCTTGGTCAAGTCCCCGCCGAGGCGGAAGGTCTTGAACGGTTGCATTTCATGCTTGCGCTCCAACACATCCTCGGAGCAGGTGTAGAGGCTGCAGAACGGTTCGAGCCAGGCGAATTTCGAATCGACCTTCAGGTCTTTCATGTCCTGCTCGTCGCCGTTCTTCTCTTCGAAGATGTCCGGGTCTTTCACCCCGGCCAGCACCCGGTCACCCAGTCGCTTGAGGGCGCCGTTGTTTTCCTGGCGCAGGTCCACGCCGTTGACCTGGGCGAAGCTGGCGATCATCGCCAACGGCGGCAGGGCATAGTTGTGGTAGGACAGGGCCCGTTGCTTGCGCTTGAGTTCGTTGGGCAGGAAGCCGTCGGCATCGACCTGGTTGACGCCGACCTTGTATTCCTTGACAGCCCAGTCGAACAGGTCGCGACGGTTGGTTGCCACGGAGGTGGCCATCACCGACCAGGCGGCCCAGTAGGAATGGTTGTTGGTCTTGTCCAACGGCAGGTTGTCCCAGTCGCTGACCACCTGATCGGCCATCCGGCTGAACCAGCCTTCGATCAGTTGCGCCTGCTCCTGGTGGTTGGCCAATGGGCGCGACTCGGAGAACTTCAGGCGCACATAGGCCGAAGCCATGCTGCCCAGCGCCCATTTGCGCATGGATTTGCCGGTGTGGTTGAAGTCCTTGGACATCAGCGCATCGGCCTGGGCCCAGGCGGTCAGCCAGTTCAGCGTGCATTCCAACTGCTCGGGGCGGCCGTCACGCATGAACTGCATGACTTGCTTGCTGACGCCACGCTCGATCTTGGTGATGTCGGCGGTGCTGTCGCGGAAGGCTTTTTCCGATTGCACGTTCAACGTCGCGCGGGCCTTGTCGGAGCCCTCGTACTTGCTGCGAAATTGCAGGGAGCCGGTGTAGGGCGTCGGCGTGGCGTCGCAACCTTTGGCAGCGTCGCCGGCCTTGACCTTTTCGATCGGTGCGAAGTAACCCTGTGGCGGGCGCAGCGGGGCCGCGGCCTGCGTGGCCCCGGCGAACAGCGCCAGGGTCAGCAGGGAGGGCGCCAGCAGCGTTTTCAACGTTCGGGTGCGCGTGGTACTGGTCATGAGACGAGACCTCATTGTCCGATTTGAGCCGTTTGTTGCCCGGCTTGCGGAGATGCGTTGCGTTTGCAGATTTTCGCTTCGATTTGCAGTGGCTCTTTACCGGCTTCAGGGCCCTGGACTTCAACGGCTAGCAGGTTCTGCGAAGCCCAGTCCTCGTCGGTGCGCAATTGGAAGGCGAAACGTCCGTCGGTGTCGGAGGTATCCGGTTTTTCGATCTTGATATCCTCGTGGCGCCCATTCATGTACCAGAGGGTGGCTTGCAAGGTTTTCACCGAGGTATCGGCGAAGCGGATGTCGACCTGGTGGCTGCTGTTACGCAGATCCATGTTCTTGGTATTGACCATCAATTCGTTCTTGCCTGGCTTGAGCGCGGTCTTGCTGCTCATGAGTGCCGGCTTGCCTTCGCAACCGTTGTTGTCCAGCAGCGCCATCATCTGGCGGTAGATGGTTTCCTGGTCCAGGCGATACAGCGGCGAGAATTCCCAGATGAGGATTTTCGGCGGGCTCTTCTGGAACTCTTCGCTGCCCAGGTACTGGATCATCGCGCCTTCCAGACCGCCGCCAGGGAAGGCGACGTTGAGGATGTCGGCGCCGATGGCTTCTTCCAGGAAACCGGCAAAGTTGTAGTTCTTGCCGCTGTGACTGGTGCCCACGAGGGTGATCTGCGGGTTGCCGGAATCGCTGAACAGGTCGCCGTCGCCAGCCTCGCCCTTGGGCTCGGTGGTGAACTGGTCCATGTACTGGATCGCATAGCTGGTGCCGCACAGCTGCCCGGCCATGTTGTGCAGGGTGCCGGTCTTGCCCATGCGGCCGGACTTCTTGGTCTCGAACTCGCGCTTGGGAATGTCGGCGAAGGCCGGGATCTGCTTGACCTTCTCGGCGACGATCTTGGCGGTGCGCTGGGCGCCATACGGCGTCCAGTGCTGGTCGCCACGGAAATAGAAATCGTGGGCCGGCAGCGTCTCGGGCAGGTTTTCGTTGGTCAGCGGCGACAGGTCCGGCACCACATAACCCATCTGGGCGAAGCGGCCGAGCATGGATTTGTAGTTGGTCAGGGCTTTCTCGTAGTCGAAGGCGGCCTTTTCCTGTGGGTTGAGCTTGTTGCGGTTCACCAGGCCCCGGGTCGGCTGGTAGACGATCACCAGCTCGACGCCTTTTGCCTTGAACGCATCGTGCAACTGTTGCATGCGCTTGTAGCCGGCGGGGGTGGTGTTGAACTCGGTGCGCAGGTCTTCCTGGGTCCGGAACAGCCAGTCGCCCTGGGCCTGCACCAGCGTGGTGAAGTTCTGCTGGTAGCGCGTGGTGTAGTTCTTCGCATCATGGGCCGCCGGGCACAGGTTGCAGCACGGTTCGGCGGTGAAGCTCGGTGCCTTGATTTCATCGGCGCGCGCGCCGCTTGCAGCGGCGAGAATGCCGGCAGTCAGGGCCGACAGGCCCAAAAGTTTGATCATCTGTGGGTTCATAAAGGTCATCCTCAGTCCCGCAATTCGGTCTGGCGTTCGACAGGGTCGATCAGCACGGCTTTCTGCTGGCGCACCAGCAGGTCGAGAATTTCATCCTGGCGTTCGCCAAGGATCCCCGTGAAGCTGATGCCGCTGGATTTGGTCGGCGCGAGCATGGACACGCGGTACAGCTCGACGCTCAACGGCGAGTCGATGGACAGCGGGCCACTGCCGTTGGCAGCCAGTTCGCCGCCGACCACGATCAGCGAGACTTCGGCGTCGAACGGGTCGAGCTTGATGTCACGGTCGGTGTCGGACAGGTCCTTGATGTGACCGTAGATACCGGTCAGGCCGTTGGCCATGGACACGTTTTCGTAGAGGCGGATGTTCACGCTGTTACGAATCCGGATGCCGTGGCGGCGGTTGCTGATCACCTTGTTGCCCCACAACAGGTTGTCAGCACTCTCATAGAGCGTGATGCCGTCGGTGTGGTTCTTGTAGATCTCGTTGTAGGCGATCAGGTTGTTCACGCTGTTACGGTCGATCACCAGGCCCGAGAGTTTGTTGTCGTAGCTGCGGTTGTTGAAAATGAAGCTGTCGTTGACCTCACGGGAAATAATGATCCCGTGCTTCTTCTTGGTCCCGTAGACGGTGTTGTCGGCAATGATCAGCCGATGGGAACGGTCATGGGGGTCGATGCCGTAGACGACGTTGTCTTTGTAGGTGTTGCCCTTGACCACGAAGTCGCGGGTTTCGTAGCAGTAGAAGCCGTACCACATGTCCGAGAACTCGGAACCGATGATCCAGCCGGTCGGTTCCGGACGCTTGAGGACCTTGGCCATGTTCGGCGTGTACTGGGAAATACTCACCCCGTACGACTTACTGTTGGCGTAGCCGAAACTCGCCATCTTGGTGTTGACGATGTAGGTCTCGGTGCCACCCCAGGCCAGCAGGAACGGACGGAATTCCTTGGGCGAGCGGAACGTGGCGGGGCCGTTGTCCTTTTCACGCCAGCCGGTGACCTTGGTGTCGCGGATGAACATATGGCCATCGTTGACCAGGAACGAGCCGCCCTCTTGGGACAGGCGCAGTTCCTGGGTCTGTTTGTCGATTTCCAGGATGCCTTTCTGGCCGACCACGATCGGAATCTTCGCCAGGTAGATGCCTGGCGAAGTTTCGATGATGTACTTGGGCGCCTTCTTGGCCAGGTCCTTGAGGTTCATGTAGCCGTCGTCGAGGAAGATGGCCTGTGGGATACCGTGCTGACGCACGACCCACTCGGCCATCTTGTTGTCGCCGCCGATGAAGTCCTTCAAGGCGTTTTCCTGCATCATCCGACGCACGCTGACCTTGCCGGGCTTGGTGCGGACGATTTTTGCCGCGACCGCTTCGGCGGTGTAGCCGGAGAGGTCGGGCAGGGTTGGCTTGGCCAGTTCCAGTGGTGCGGTCGGTGCACTGTTGACGGTGTAGGTCTTGGCCCGTTGCAGTTCCTTGACCACGTTGCCCGGTTTGACCACCGGTTCAACGTTGGCGAACGCCGGCGAGCCGGCCAGCAGCATCGCTGCGACCAACAGGCTGATCGAACCTTTCATCGCCTGGCTGTTCCTGAGGTAGCGGTTCATATCGGGCACTCCCATGGCCATTCGCATCAGAAGCGCCAGATCACGTCGACAAAGGCGCGATGCATGTACGAATCGACCTCTTTGCCGTAGGCGTCGCCTGGCTTGAACACACCGCCACGAAAGCGCACCAGCGCCGACGGCTCATCAATGGACTGACTCAGCGCGGCCGGCAGCAGGCCTTGCTTGAAGTACTTGGTAACGACCAGATCGACTTCCTGGCCCAGGTCCTTGTCGCCATCACGCAGCGGCAGGGTCGAGGTGGACAGGATCGCGCCGGTCACGTCATCGGTGTTGTTTTCCACGGCGTTGATGCCGTTGCTGCCCACCGGCTTGTTACCGTCCACGCGCCAGAACTTGTGGTACACCAGGCTGGCGTCGTATTCGTCACGCAACTGCCAGGAACCGAACAGGCTGGCGCTCTGGGTGTTGGCCATTTCGCCTCGGAAGGCTTCGCCGAAACGGTGGACCCGCGAGCGGGTGCCGGTGAAGTTCGAGCGGTTGCTTTGCAGGCCGTTCTGTTCGTAGTCCTCGCTGGCGCGGGCATAGGCCGCACCGACCTGCCATTGCGGGTCAAGGCGCAGGCGGATACCCAGGTCAGTGGCCCAGCCGTCCACATCATCGCTGTGCTTGGCTTCTGTCGGGCGCGTGCCGTCGGCATTGAGCGGGTTGACGGTGTCGCGGTCGCCGGTCATGCCGGTGATGCTGGCCCAGTAGTTGACGGTGTTGGTGTTGCGCCAGTTGTAGGCGTCGCTGTTGGCTTCCAGGCCGAGCCAGGTCAAGTCGCCGTTCTGGGTCTTGTCCAGGGTGTCGGTGGCTTCGCCCGGGGTCGGGTAGTCGAGGCTGCCATTGTCATGGGAGTGGTGGGCGCGGATACCGGCCCACTGGCCTGGCATCCACTGGTAACCCACGTCGCCGTAGACGTGCATACGATCCTTGTCCTTGGGGGACAATTCCTTGAGGTCGGTGCGGTATTCGCTGAAACGCTCGGCAATGCCGAGGTTGGCCCGCAGCAAGGTGGTGTCGAAGGTCCAGTTCAGGGCTTCGATGTTGGTGTCACGCCATTGGCCGTCGTCATTGCGCAGGCGTTGGCGACCGAACTTCAACTGCTCGCCCGGGTAGGGGGTCAGGCCGCGGTAGCCGATCCAGAACTCGCGCATGGCCAGGTAGCTTTTCTTGGCTTCGCGATCGCCGCTGTCGGTTTGCTGGGTGCTGCCATCGGACTGTTGCAGGGTGTCGGTCTCGATGATGTCGGAGGACGTCACGGCCTGGGCCATGGCGTAGGCGCTCCAGGCACCGCTTTCGCTTTCACCGTAGACCCAGGGACGCAGGTCCAGGCCGACACCATTGACGTCGCCACCGCTCTGGGTGCCGAGGTCACGGTCGTCTTCGGACTGGCCGGTGATCTTCACTTCCAGGCCGAAATTCTTGCTCTCGGTCAGTGCCGCCAGGGTCGGGCAGGACCACAGCAGCGCAAACGACAGGCCAATACCAGCCTGCACAAAAGGATTGAGCTTCAAAAGCTTCATAGAGGTTCCTCGCCGTCATCTTCTTTTAGGGCTTGCAGTTCCAGCGTATCGGGGCTCATTGCGCCGCGAATGGCCTGCTCTTGTTGTAGCAGGCGTTGCGCTTGTGCAAGTTGTTCCGGCGGTAATTGTGCTTCGAGGGTTTGGGCAAGCTCGATGGCTTGCGGGGTGTTCTGCGCCTTGGCCAACTGGCTGAACACATAAGCGTTGACCGGGTTGGGCTTGGTGCCCTTGCCCTGGGAGAACAGCTGGGCAATGGCGAAGTCGGCGCTGTTCTGGCCGTTGCGGGCGGC
This sequence comes from Pseudomonas sp. NFACC24-1, assembly GCF_900115235.1. NCBI lineage: Bacteria > Pseudomonadati > Pseudomonadota > Gammaproteobacteria > Pseudomonadales > Pseudomonadaceae > Pseudomonas > Pseudomonas sp. NFACC24-1. The sequence goes on along the minus strand of NZ_FOVS01000002.1, from coordinate 369,746 downwards.
CTTGAGCAGGTGGTCCAGGGCTTTTTGCGAGTACACCTGGCCCAGGTAACCGCGGCGATAGATCTGGCCGAGGTAGTAATCGGCGGCCACTTCGCGGCCAACGGCTTTCTGGAAATGCGCCTCGGCGGCCTTGGCATCGGCCGGGACCCACTTGCCTTCGTAGTACAGCTTGCCCAGCAGCAGCTCGGCGCGAGGCTGGTCGGCGGCGCGGCCGTTTTCCAGGTATTGCATCATCTTGTCGACGTCACCCAGTTCCGGGAAGTCGTAGAGCAGTTGCGCCAGGCTGACCCAGGCTGCGGGGTAGCCAGGGGCGATGCCTTCGAGCAACGACTGGGCGGTCTTTTCGTCGGTCTTGCCCAGGTTTGCATCGGCCAGGACACGGGCGACGCTGTCCACGCGTTGGGCGGAGACGACGCCACGGGCGTGAGCGTCCTGCATCTGCTTGAGCAATGCGGCCTGCTGTTCCGGCTGGCCGCGTTTCTGATAGACCGTGGCCAGTTCGACGTAGCAGATGTCCGTGGTCGCCAGCGCAGCCTTGCAGACCTTCTCGACTTCATCCAGGTGCTGGTCGTAGGTGCCCTGGGTGCGGTAGAGCAGAATCTGCGCCAGGCCCGCTTCCGGGTAGCCGGCGCTGCGCCATTGGCTGATCTGCTGCTGGGCGTTGACGTTCGGGAAGCTGTGGGGATATTGCAGGTACAGCATCGCCAGCGGGATCAGGGTGTTACCTTCTCCGTTGGCGAAGGCTTTCTTCAGCAGGCCTTCGGCTTCGTGTTTTTCCGCTTCGGTGGAACCGGGCTTGGCCACCAGCAGGCGACCCAGGCGAGCCTGGGCCCGTGGCGAGATATCGGCCGCGGCGCGGTAAGTCGCCTCGGCTTTTTTCATCTGCTCGGGGTCGCGGCTGTCCACCTGAATATCGGCCAGGCCCACCTGGGCCTCGCTATAGCCCAGGTCGGCCAGTTGCTGGTAGTTCTGCTGTGCCAGCGCCGTGTCGCCGCGCTTGAGCGCTTCGTTGGCCAGGCGCTGGTCGGGCAGGCCGGCGCAGCCGCTAAGACTGACTGCCAGCGCCAGAGCACACAACGCATATCCTGTGTGGGAGCGAGCCTGCTCGCGATGCAGGCCGCTCGGTGTACCAGACAGACCGCGTCGATCCCATCGCGAGCAAGCTCGCTCCCACAGGGAATGCGGTGCATTGTTGTTTTGTGGAGTGGTCACGGGCATATCCTCGACTTAAATACCGACGGCCATGGCTTTGTCGATCAGCCAGTTCAGGTTCGGGCCACGGTCGCTGGTGACTTCTACCGGACGGCCGGCCAGCGCGCTGTCCAGGGGTTCGTCAGGTTGGATCAGCACACGGATATCGGAGGACAGGTCGGCGCTTTTCAGGCTGGTGCTGCTGACGATCTTGCCGGTACGGGGGGTGTCTTCGCCGGCGACCTGGAAGCTGACCGGGGTGCCTGGGCGCACGTCGCTGAACTGGCGATAGGAGAAGCGCGCTTCGACGTTGGCTTCGGTGCCCCGTGGGACCAGTTGGAAGATCACGTCGCCCTTGCTGGCGTACTGACCGTTGGCGACCAGTTGCTGGGCCACGATGCAGTCGCACGGGGAGGTCAGGGTGCCGGTCATTTGCTTGCCAAACAGCTCCTCGACCTTGGCCGGCTGCAATTGGTTGTCGTCCAGGTGACCCTTGAGCACGTCGAGCATGCTGGTGCTGAAGGTCGCCAGCGGCGCGCCTTTGGCGGCCACACCGTCGGCCTTGACCAGGCTCTGCACGGTGCCGTCGCGCGGCATGGTGATGGCCATGCCCGGTACGTTCACCAGGCCTGCCTGGGCGTGGCTGACGAAGTACATGCCGTACACCGACTTGAAGATGAAACCGAACGCCGCCAGGCCAACGACGAAGACCCCCAGGCTGAAGGTCACGGCGCGCAGGCGACCCATGGCACTCATGCCACCGTTTTCGTCTTTCTGCTTGCGGGCCTTGGTGAAGTTGTCGCGCTGCAGGGTCGCCAGCACGTCACCGACACCGACGATGTCGCCGGCCAGGTGCGAGGTGATGATGTGACGCAGTGTCGAGATGTCCCGCGGCTCCAGGTTCTGGAACTGGCAACCGGTGCGGCCGGTCTGGCGGTCATAGGAGCGGATCTGCAACTCCACATCCATGGCCAGGCCAAGGTTGTCGATCACGAACTGCAGGCGAGCCTTGTAGGTCTCGCCAACCTTGAGCGGCAGTTGGCCGGCGTTGAAGCACAGGCCACCGGCGGACAGGTCCAGGACCTTGACTTCCATGGGCGTACGGTCGGGGCCGAAGAAGCGCAGCTTGGCTGGGATTTTGACCCGGGCATGTTGGCGCTGGGCTTCGGATTCATGCACTACGTTGACATTCACGGCGGTGTTCATAGGGGCGATTTCCTAGTTAATTCATTCAAGTCCGGTCAGACCATCGTCAGCAGCACGGCGACAAAAATGCTGCCGGCGGAGAAGGTCATGGTCCGAGACGACCAAGTGTTGAACCAACGTTGAAAGCTGGCGAGATCACGGGTCAGTGAGGTGGGCTGGCGGGTCCAGGACTGCTGGTCAAGGCGGAAGAACACGTAGATCTTCACCAGGGCACCGACGATCTGGTTGTAATAGAGAATCGCCGGGTAGGCAGGGCCGATCTTGTGTCCGGAGCACGACAGCAACAGGGTCAGCAGCAACCGGGTGATGCCGATCCACAGCAGGTACACCAGGATGAACGCGGTGCCGTACTTGAAGCTGGCGATCAGTGCCACGGTCAGGCCCAGCAGCGAGGTCCACATCGACACGCGCTGGTCGAACAGCACCACCGAGGTGAACAGGCCCAGACGGCGCATGCCCAGGCCCAGTGCCCGGGAGTTCTGCCGCAGGTTGTTGCCGTACCAGCGGAACATCAGCTTGCGGCTGGCCTTGATGAAGCTCTTCTCCGGCGGATGCTCGACGGTGTTGATCGCCGCATCGGGCACGTAGAATGTGTCGTAGCCCAGGCGCATCAGGCTGAACCAGCTCGACTTGTCGTCACCGGTCAGGAACTTGAAGCGGCCCAGGCGCCAGTGTTGCAGCGAGTCGCTTTCCACGTCGGCGATGAAGTCCGGGTTGGTGACCACGGTGGCGCGGAACACCGACATGCGCCCGGTCATGGTCAGCACTCGCTTGGACAAGGCCATGGAGCACATGTTGATGTGGCGTTGGGCGAAGCGCAGTTTGTGCCACTCGCTCATGATGTAGCCGCCGCGCACTTCGCAGAACTCGTTGGTGGTCAGGCCGCCGACGTTGCCGAACAGCTGGAACCACGGCACGGTCTTGCGCACGACGCCTTCGGCGAGCACGGTGTCGCCATCGATCACGGCGACCACGGCGCGGTCGTCCGGCAGGTGACGGGAGATGGCGCGGAAGCCGTAGGCCAGGCCGTCACGCTTGCCGGTGCCAGGGATGCGCACGAAGTCCAGCTTGACCCGCTCAGGCGGGTTCATGCGGGCCCAGAGGCTCTTGACCAGCAATTCGTCGGACATTTCCACGATGGAGCAGACCACGGTGGTGGGCAGCCCGCAGTCGATGGCCTCGCGGATCACCGAGCCATACACCTGGGCAGTGGTCAGCGCGTCGATCCGGAAGCTGGTGACCATCAGGTACACGTGGGACGGATCCGCCGCCTTGCCCAGCTTGCGGACCTTGCGGCGCAGGTGGGGGTAGACGATGTACAGGAAGATCATGCCGCGCACGAAATGCGTTGCTCCCATGGAGTAACGCCAGATGCCCACGGCGCCGATCAGGAAGATGAAGTCCTTGGATTCGGAGTCGAACGTGGACGTGGGCAGCGCCATGGCGATGCCCATCAATAAACTCAAGTAAAACAGCCAACCGGCGGCCTGAAGCAGGCCGTGCTTTAGCCTGTGCATAATCTGCATCCGTCTCTATCTCGGGCGGGCCTTGTGGGCGGCCCGATGGGTTAAGGCAGGCGAAAGGCCGGCCGAGGCATGCCCCGGCCGGCAAACAGACTTACCAGCAGATGCCTTCGGTCCGGCCACTCGGGTTGGTGGCCTTGGACATGAAACCGACCAGGTCGATGACCTGCTTGCCTTCCGGTACGTTTTCGGTCAGCGCGCGGAACTTCTCGTCGCGGTTACCCAGGATGATGATGTCGGAGCTGTCGATCACCGAGTCGAAGTCGGCGTTGAGCAAGGACGAGACGTGAGGAATCTTCGACTCGATGTAATCCTTGTTCGCACCGTGGACGCGGGCGTATTCGACGTTGCTGTCGTAGATCTTCAGGTCGAAACCCTTGCCGATCAGCATTTCCGCCAATTCCACCAGCGGGCTTTCACGCAGGTCGTCGGTGCCGGCCTTGAAGCTCAGGCCCAACAGGGCGACTTTGCGCTTGTCGTGGCTGGAAACGATGTCGAAGGCGTTCTGCACCTGGGACTCGTTGCTGCGCATCAGCGAGTTGAGCAGTGGCGCTTCCACGTCCAGGGCGCCGGCGCGGTAGGTCAGGGCGCGAACGTCCTTGGGCAGGCAGGAGCCGCCGAAAGCGAAGCCCGGGCGCATGTAGTACTGGGACAGGTTCAGGGTCTTGTCCTGGCAGACCACGTCCATCACTTCACGACCATCGACGCCGACGGCCTTGGCGATGTTGCCGATCTCGTTGGCGAAGGTCACCTTGGTGGCGTGCCACACGTTGCAGGTGTACTTGATCATCTCGGCGACGGCGATGTCCTTGCGGATGATAGGCGCATCGAGTTCTTCGTACAGCGACTGCAGGACGTCGCCGGAGGCGGTGTCGAACTCACCGATAACGGTCATCGGCGGCTGGTCGTAGTCTTTGATCGCGGTGCTTTCACGCAGGAACTCAGGGTTGACCGCGACACCGAAATCGACGCCGGCTTTCTTGCCGGAGCAGTCTTCCAGGATCGGAATGACAACGTTTGCCACAGTGCCTGGCAATACGGTGCTGCGAACTACGATAGTGTGGCGGGTGGTCTTGTCACGCAGGACAAAACCGATCTCGCGGCACACCGCTTCGATGTAGTTCAGTTCCAGGTCGCCGTTCTTTTTGCTCGGTGTACCGACGCAGATCATCGACAGGTCAGTATCGCGAATCGCTTCGGCGAAGTTGGTCGTGCCGCGCAGTCGGCCAGTTTGAATGCCTTGCGCCAATAGCTCGCCAAGACCAGGTTCAACGATCGGCGATTTACCGGCGTTGATCATGTCGATTTTGTCTTTGGCGACATCCACGCCAACTACATCATGGCCCCGTGCAGACAGGCAACCGGCACATACTGCACCGACGTAACCCAAACCAAATATGCTAATGCGCATCGCATTTACCTCTGTTTTCACGCCATTAAATGGCCGGAGTTAATAGTGTTCAGCGGTCATCGAGCACTCGGAAGTGTGGAATGCAGGCGCCACAGTGCCGTGTGCAGGCATACAAAGTTCCGAGTGTCTAAATAAGTGCACTCAAGTTGTGCGCAAAGCGGCCTAGTTGTTATGACCTGCCCTGTTATGCAGCCAGTCCCTGTAAATCAAGAACGCTCGTGCAAAAAGTCTCTCACCTCTGATCCCTGGCAAAAGCCCACAAAATCAGAAGCTTGTGTGCTCGGGTGAGCACGTTATAGGGGCGCAGCCTTGGCCTTGTAGGGGATAGTAATGGTGCGTTATCTCCTGTCCTTTATAAGATGGATCCAAATAGGCGACCGTTTCGCTAAATTGCCATGACAACTTGGTTACTTGGATCGACGGCCTATGTAAGTCATCTCTTACACGCTCCGTGAGAATCGTTACGGGTGGTATGAGCCGTGCAATTTCACATAGTTCCGATCCGCTCATCGCGATTTTCGAAATTTTTCGAAATATTATCCAAGATGGCACTGCCCTCAATATGATGGCACTTACCGTTTCATCCTTTATTAATGGGGAGTTAGGAGAGGTGGATGGTTTTGTGCCACTACGGATAAAAAATTTTGGTGCCACTACGCAAAAAACTGACGAGTGTCGAGTGAAAGAAAAGTTAGAGGGGGAGTGGGGCGATTAATTGACGTCATGAAACCGGCGAAACAGGCGGGGAACTAAGATGACAGATCGGGGCTTGATCGAAGCCCCCGATCAGGGGCGATATAAGGTTATGCCTTATTCGGGAGCATGATCGCGCAAGAACACTAGTTTGTCCTGGCTCGATTGTTGTGCGTTGAAGCGATAACCCTGAACATCGAATTGGCGGAGTGCCGCAGGGTCGTTGATGCGTTCTTGAATGACGAAGCGACTCATCAGGCCCCGGGCCTTTTTGGCGTAGAAGCTGATGATCTTGTACTGGCCATTTTTCAAGTCGCGGAATTCGGTATCGATGACGCGCGCTTTCAGTGCGCTGCGCTTGACCGCCGAGAAGTATTCATTGGACGCCAGGTTCAACAGGACGTCATCGCCTTGTTCGGCCAGGGCTTCGTTCAGCCATTCGCTGATGCGCGTGCCCCAGAAGGCATACAGGTCCTTGCCGCGGGCATTGGCCAGCTTCGTGCCCATCTCCAGGCGATAGGGTTGCATCAGGTCCAGTGGGCGCAGCAGGCCATAGAGGCCGGAGAGCATGCGCAAGTGCTGCTGGGCATAGTCGAAGTCGGCTTCGCCAAAGCTTTGCGCATCGAGGCCGGTGTACACGTCACCCTTGAAGGCCAGCAGCGCCTGCTTGGCGTTGGCTGGGGTGAACGCTGGCGTCCAACTGCCGAATCGCGCGGCATTGAGGCCGCCGATCTTGTCGGAGACGTGCATCAGTTCGCTGATCTGTGCCGGCGAGAGTTCGCGCAGTTGTTCGATCAGCTCCTGGGAGTGATCCAGGTACTGCGGCTGGGTAAAGCGCGCGGTGGCCGGCGGTGTTTCGTAATCGAGGGTCTTGGCGGGGGAAATCACCATCAGCATGCAATCGTCTCCTTGAAGGTTCGGCGATTCTAGGGGGTTGTCCGGGTGGACTCCAGCTATCGAGGCAATAGGTGATGGATGGGCGAGCATTGATGGGCTTTTGTGGCGAGGGAGTTGTGGGAGCAAAGTCTGTGGGAGCAAAGCTTGCTCGCGATGAACGATGACGCAGTCTTGCAGATGGACCGTGTCGCCTGCATCGCGGCAACCTCATTAATCAGATTGATTCCACTTTTGTTGGGGCTGCTGCGCAGCCCAGCGGGGATAAATCCCCTCGCCACAGATCGGCTATGATGCCGCGCGGGTTTCGTTATGGAGACATCCCTTTTGCGTATCGCCCTTCTGTTATCGGCCTGGCTGTTGAGCTTCGGCGTCCTCGCGGCGCCCAACGACGTCGCCACCCTGGACCGCACGACCTGGCCGGAACAACTCACCAGCCCGACGCTGTTCGACGTGGCTTCGCGGGCCGAGATCCTGATGTTCGCCCGGGGCTTGCTGGACGTCGATGCCATGGACGAAATCGCGCTCAAGCAGTACCTGGGGCTGCGCACGGTCAATATGGCCGCGATCGACGCCCTTCGCGCCCGGCTGTGGCAACGATTACTGAACAACTACAACTTTGCCCAGCGCAGTTGCGATCAGGATGCCTCTTTCTGTTACCTGGTCGAGGACATGGCGACCCTGCGTGAAGAGGCCCGCAGGTTCCATCTCGATGACGACTCCTACTACATCAAGTGGGCGGCACCGAGCCAGATCTTTCATACGCAATATCGTGATGAACTGCTACGCAAAGCCGCGCTTTTTCCGCAAACCAGTAGTGAAGTCGCCCGTTTTGGCGAATACGAGCGCAACGGCGAGGACATGAACGACCGGCTGTTTCTATTGACCTTCGACAGCGCCGCCAACGTGGTGCCGGACAACACCCCGTGGCTGACCGAATACCTGCGCAAGGCGAACATGAACGGCACCTTCTTCGTGTTGGGCAAGGACATCCAGGCGCGGTTGGAAGAGCGCTCGGTCAACAGTCTCCAGATGTTGTATGCGGGACAGTGCGTGGGTGTGCAGGGCTGGGAGTTCCGTTCCCACAGTCATTGGCAGGACTGGCAAGACTCGGTCCGGCGCAGTGTCGAGTTGGTCAAGGGCAAGCTGCCCGAGAATTACGTGCCGCTGTTCCGCCCGCCCCAAGGCCAGCGTCGTGGCGATGCCGAAGGATTTTTCCGACAGCAGGGCCTGCAGGTGGCGCTGTGGGACATCGATCCTCAGGACAGCGGCAATCGGCTCAAGCCTGAGCAAAGCGCCCAGCGTGTGCTGACCCTGATGCTCCTGTGGCGCCACGGGGTGATCAATTTCAACGCCAAGCAGGATGGAGTGAAAACGGCGATGCCCTGGCTCATGGCGCAAACGGCGCAGAGCGGGATCGGTTGGGCGGACTGTCAGGAGGCGTTTCGCTGAAACCGGGAAAGGCCCGGAAACATTGGGGAAGGAGGAAAATCCGGGACACATTCATGACAACCGGACTTCCGACTTTAACGGCGCGACGGCGGTACGCCAAGGGTTATTCGTCACTCTGAAAAATAAACTTCAAAAAAGCGTCAAAGTGCTTTTTCCTGTCATGGTTTTTGGAGTATCAAGAAGTCAGACCGCCGAAACCTGCAACACAGGTGGCGTCTTCCAAGACCCAGATTGTGTGCAGTTCACCTGAATCCTCGCGGGTGAATTCGGTGGCTACCTCGAGGCGCAGCACTGTCACGGTATTGCGTCGAATGGCCCCCACATAGGTGACCGAGTATGGATGACCACGGACGTAGCCCTTCCTCCAACCAGCCAATCCTCTATGTACTCGATACCAACGTATTGATCCACGATCCAAACGCGCTCCTGAACTTCGAAGAACACCACGTCGCCATCCCGATGACCGTGCTTGAGGAGCTGGACAAGCTCAAGAGCGGGCACCATAGCGTTGCGGCCGAATGCCGGCAGGCGATCCGCCTGATCGACAAGACCTTGGGGGATGCCTCCCCGGAAGACGTTGAGCTCGGCGTGCCGATCCAGCGCGGCAAAAGCGGTCCCAAGGGCCTGCTCTCGATCCTGATGAGCAAGCGCACCGAGCCCAACCTGGTGTTGCCTGAACACCTGAACGACAACATCATCATCAACCAGTTGATCGACCTGCACGCGCGCAACAAGGACCAGTCCGTGGTGCTGGTGACCAAAGACATCAACATGCGCCTCAAGGCCCGCGCCTGCGGGATCGCGGCGGAGGACTACAGCACCGACCAACTGGTTGACGACGTTTCGCTGTTGCCCAACGGCTACCACACCATGACCGGCTCCTTCTGGGATCGTGTGAGCAAGGTCGAGACTCGCCAGGACCATGGCCGCACCTGGCACCAGGTGCAACTGATCGACAACCTGCCGGCCGTGCACATCAACGAGTTCATCATCGACGAACAAGGCTTCGTCGGCTGGATCAAGGAAATCCAGGTCGACAAACTGCTGATCCTCGACCTTCACCAGGAGCCGCTGCTGCACCAGGAAGCCTGGGGCCTCAAGCCACGTGACATCTACCAGAGCCTGGCCCTGTTCGCCTTGCTCGACCCGGATATCCACCTGGTCAACCTGTCCGGCGCCGCCGGTTCCGGCAAGACCATCCTGGCCCTGGCCGCCGCCATCGAGCAGACCATGGTCAGCAAGCGCTACCGGCGCATCATCGCCACCCGCAGCGTGCAGGGCCTGGACCAGGAGATCGGTTTCCTTCCTGGCACCGAGGCGGAAAAAATGGAACCGTGGCTGGGTGCGATCACCGACAACCTCGAAGCCTTGCACATGGATGACGAAAGCACCCATGGCAGCGTCGACTACATCCTCAGCAAAGTGCCGTTGCAGTTCAAATCCCTCAACTACATTCGCGGGCGCAGCTTCCAGCAGAGCCTGATCCTGATCGACGAATGCCAGAACCTGACCCCGCACCAGATGAAAACCATCATCACCCGTGCCGGCGCCGGTTCCAAAGTGGTGTGCCTGGGTAACCTGGCGCAGATCGATACCCCTTACCTGTCCGCGACCAGCTCCGGGCTGACCTACCTGACCGAACGCTTCAAGGACTTCCCCAACGGGGTCCACATCACCCTGCAGGGCGTACCGCGCTCGATCCTGGCCGAATACGCCGAATCCCACCTGTAACCCCAACCCAACCGGGCGGCCTTCAAGCCGCCCGGTTTTTTATGGCTGTACAAAAAAACCTGTGGGAGCGAGCTTGCTCGCGATGACGGTGTATCAGATAAAAAATAAGTGTCTGACCCACCGCCATCGCGAGCAAGCTCGCTCCCACAAGGTTTTGCGCTGACTTTCGAGTCCGATACGCAAGTGGGGTGCGACAATCAACCCTGCCGGAATCTGACCCACAGGTTTACAATCGACATTCCCGATCAGGAGTAACCCTGTGCTGACTCATCTCGATTCCCAAGGTCACGCCAATATGGTCGACGTGACCGACAAGGCCGTGACGTTCCGTGAAGCCACGGCCGAGGCCTTTGTGCGCATGCTGCCCGACACGCTGCAGATGATCGTCAGCGGCGGTCACCCCAAGGGCGATGTGTTCGCCGTCGCGCGCATTGCCGGCATCCAGGCGGCCAAGAAAACCAGTGACCTGATTCCGCTCTGCCACCCGTTGCTGCTCACCGGCGTCAAGGTCGAGCTCAACGCCGAGGGCGAAGACCGGGTGCGCATTGTCGCCCGCTGCAAACTGTCGGGGCAGACCGGCGTGGAGATGGAAGCCCTCACCGCCGCCAGCGTTGCGGCGCTGACCATCTACGACATGTGCAAGGCCGTCGACCGTGGCATGACCATCGAAGGCGTGCGAGTGCTGGAGAAACTCGGCGGCAAGAGTGGCCATTTCCAGGCGGATGCGTCATGAAGATTACCGTGAAGTTCTTTGCCCGTTACCGTGAAGCACTTGGTCTGGATGCGGTAAAGGTGGAAGGTGATTTCGCCACGGTCGATGATGTGCGCGTGCTGCTTGCCCAGCGTGACGGTGCCGACGTGCTGAGGGAGCAGAACCTGATGTGCGCGCGCAACGAAGAGCTGTGCCAGCTCGATGAACCGTTGGAGGAGGGTGACGAAGTCGCGTTCTTCCCCACTGTGACGGGAGGCTGAAGCATGGCGATTCGTGTGCAGGTCGAACCGTTCGACCCGGGCGTCGAAGTCAACGCGATGCACGCGGCCAATGTCGGCGTGGGGGCGGTGGTGAGCTTCGTCGGCTACGTGCGCGACTTCAATGACGGCCTCGACGTATCCGGGATGTTCCTGGAGCACTATCCGGGCATGACCGAAAAGGCCTTGGGCAAGATCGCCATCGAGGCCGAGCAGCGCTGGCCGTTGCTCAAGCTGGAAGTGCTGCACCGCATCGGTGCCCTGGAACCGGGCGAGCCGATAGTCTTCGTCGCGGCCGCCAGTGCTCATCGCCAGGCGGCGTTCGACGCCTGTGCCTTTGTCATGGACTACCTCAAGACCCGTGCGCCGTTCTGGAAAAAGGAAAACACCGTCGACGGCCCGCGCTGGGTTGAAGGGCGGGACAGTGATCATGCGGCGGCGGATCGCTGGAAGCAGTAAGTCCCCTGTTGTTGTTTCGCAAGCCATGAGTCCGTCATCGCGAGCAAGCTCGCTCCCACAGGGGATCCTTGATGCATAAAGATCCTGTGTGGGAGCGAGCTTGCTCGCGATGAGGCCATCAGCCACCCATCACATCCCCCTGCCTACCGATTGACGATGTGTACATTAAAGTCCAGTATGGATTTATAAGTACAAATCAGCCGTGTCCACCTTTCTCTGCCAAACCAACAACAACCCGCGAGAGAACATCATGAGCAAACTTCCCCTCATCACTGGCCTGGCCCTGAGCCTGTTGGCCTCCAGCAGCCTGTTCGCCGCTGAGAAAACCTTGCGCATCGGCATCGAGGCAGCTTATCCGCCGTTTGCTTCCAAGACCTCGGAAGGGAAAATCGAGGGGTTCGACTACGACATCGGCAATGCCCTGTGCGCGCAGATGCAGGTCAAGTGCGAATGGATCGAGGGTGAGTTCGACGGGCTGATTCCGTCGCTCAAGGTGAAGAAAATCGACCTGGCGCTGTCGTCCATGACCATCACCGAAGAGCGCAAGAAGTCGGTGGATTTCACCCACAAGTACTACTTCACCTCATCGCGCCTGGTCATGAAGGAAGGGGCGGTGGTCGATGACCAGTACGCCAGCCTCAAGGGCAAGACCGTGGGCGTGCAACGGGCCACCACCACTGACCGCTACGCCACAGAGGTGCTTGAACCCAAGGGTGTGACCGTCAAGCGCTACAGCAACAACGAAGAAATCTACATGGACCTGGCGTCCGGTCGCCTGGACGCTATTTTCGCCGACACCATCCCGCTGGAAGACTTCCTGTCCATGCCCCGTGGCAAGGGCTACGCGTTTGTCGGTCCCGAACTCAAGGACCCGAAATACGTCGGTGAGGGCGCTGGTATCGCGGTGCGCAAGGGCAATGCCCAACTGGTGGCGGACCTGAACAAGGCCATCGATGGGATTCGCGCCAATGGGGAGTATCAGAAGATCCAGGGCAAGTATTTCAAGTCAGACATCTTCGGCGACTGATACATCGCCTTCGCGAGCAAGCCCGCTCCCACATTGGATCTTCGTCGAACATAAATCTTGAGTTCAGCGCAAATCCCTTGTGGGAGCGGGCTTGCTCGCGAAGGCGTCAGCAAAGGCAATCCAAGGTCTCAGCCCTTCAACTCCTTCAAATGCTTGTAAACCGTCGCCCGCCCCATGTTCAGCACATTGGCCACATAGTTGGACGCGCTCTTGCCCTTGAACGCGCCTTCGGCATGCAGCGCCAGCACCAGCTCGCGTTTGTGATCGCGGGTCAACAGGTTCAGGCTCAGCTGACGCTCGCGCATCCAGGCGTGCAGGAAGGTGTTGATCCGCTCCTGCCAGTCATCGCGAAACAGTGAATCCGGCTGGGGAATCAACTTGCCCGGCGAGAGGAACAAATCCAGCGCGGCCTTGGCATTCTCGAACAGCGAAATATTCAGGTTGATGCACAGCACCGCCAGCGGATGACCGTGGGCGTCGCGTAGGACGCTGCTGAGGCTGCGAATCTTCTGTCCATCCCAGTTCAGTTTCTCGTACGGCCCGATATTACGTTCGCTGACGTCCTCGCTGAGCATGTCTTCCAAGGACGAATCGTCGCCAATCTCGCGCTTGGACAGATTATTGGCGATGTAATCGACTTTCTGGCTGCGCAGGTCGTGCAGCACCACTTCGGCGTGGGGGTAGAACAGCGTGGCGATGGCGTCGGCGATGGTGCGGAAGTTTTCCAGCGCCGGATCGGATGGCGAAGCGGTCATGACAGGGCTCCAGGCAGCGTCAGCGCCCCGTGGAACAGGGGCGCGGGAAGTGTGCCGCAATCGTGGCGATGCGTCACGCCGGTTGGCTCACCCCAAGCGCTCGGGGGAGAGCATGGCGCTGCTCAGGCCGAAACGGGCCAGGGCTTCGGGCAGCGGTTCGCCACGCACCAGCGCCGCGCTGGCCTGGCCCATGGCCGGTGACGTCTGGATGCCGTAGCCGCCCTGGGCCGCGACCCAGAACAGTCCAGGCACCTGTGGATCGAAACCGGACAGCAGATCACCGTCGTGGACGAAACTGCGCAATCCGGCCCAGGTACGGGTCGGGCGGCGGATGGTCAGGGTGGTGGCTTCTTCGATCTGGTAGATGCCCATGGCGATGTCCAGTTCTTCCGGCTGGACGTCGTGAGGTTCCACCGGGTCGGCGTTGGCCGGCGAGCCGAGGAACATGCCGGCGTCGGGCTTCATGTAGAAGGATTCGTCCAGGCTCACCAGCATCGGCCAGTCATGGATATCCACGCCTTCGGGGCCGGCGAAGATGAATGCCGCACGCCGCTTGGGCTGCAGCCCCAGCTTCCGGGCGCCAGCCAGGTCGGCCACCTGATCGGCCCAGGCACCGGCGGCGTTGATCACGATGGGGGCGGTGAAGCTCTGGCTGGTTGTCTTCACCTGCCAATGTCCCTGGTCGTCGCGGCTCAGGCCCAGTACTTCGCTGTCGGTGTGCACTTCACCGCCATTGCGGCGAATGCCGCGCAAGTAGCCCTGGTGCAGGGCGTCGGTGTCGATGTCGCAGGCCGTCGGGTCATAGATCGCGCCGTGGACCTTGTCCCGTCGCAGGATCGGCAGCCGCACACAGGCTTCATCGGCGCTGAGCAGTTGCATCTGCGGCACCGTGGCCTTGGCGCTCAGGTACTGGTTGTTCAGCTCGGCCGGGTCACCGGTGAAATCCACGGTCATTTCGCCCCGTGGACTGAGCAATGGGTGCTCGCAGAAACCGGCCGGCGGGGCGTCGAAAAAATCCCGGCTGGCCTGGGTCAGCGCCCGCACCTGCGGGGTGCCGTAGGCGGCGGTGTACAGCGCCGCCGAACGTCCGGTGGAGTGATAGGCCGGATGGGATTCGCGTTCGAGCACAATCACCCGGCCGTGGGGCGCCAGCCAGTAACCGGTGGAAGCACCGGCAATGCCGCCGCCGATGATGATGAAGTCTGCTGAGGTCATGAAGCTCTCCTGTAGAGCACATTGCCGGGCGTTCGCCAGACCCTGGTGGGAGCGGGCTTGCTCGCGAAGGCGGCAGCACATTCAACATTGATGTGGCTGGCACACCGCTTTCGCGAGCAAGCCCGCTCCCACAGGAAATCGAGTTGTGTCAGATATTGCGGTGCAAACGGTAAAGCGCATTCGCCAGCGCAACATCCTCCAGCCCCAGGCCGATCGAGCGGAAGAATACGTGGCGTTGGTAGTCGGGACGCGCCACGTGTTCGCTGAGTAATTCAGGCAAGTCGCCGACGATGCGCGATGCCTCCCAGCCGTGCTGTTCGCCGGCGATCAGCATTTCACCGGCCGAGCCCGGGGTGGTCTGACGATAGTCGCAGAACACGTCCATGTCGTTGAGGCGCTGGGGCGGTATTTCGTGGGCGCGTGGGGCGTTGGTGCTGATGGAGGTGATCAGCGCCGATTTGCCCAAGGTCTGCGGGTCGAGCACTGCTTTGGCGGACGAAGTGCAGAGCATCACCACATCGACGTCCTGCAGCGCCGCTTCGAGGGTGTCGGTGATTTGCAGGCGCGGATCCAGGCCGGTGAGCGAGGCACGTTCCTGTGCCGACTTGGTCTTCAGGCCTGGTGAGTAGAGGCGGATGCCTTGCCAGTCCCGCAGGTTCTTGACGTAGTGCACGTGCGCCTGGGCCACCGCGCCGCTGCCGATGACCGCCAGGCGCCTGGCGTTGTGCGGGGCGAGGGCATCGACGGCGACAGCGGTGGTGGCGGCGGTACGGGCGGTGGTCAGCTCGGCGGCGTCGCACAGCAGCAGCGGCTGGCCGGTCTGCATCGACATCAGCAAGGTCCAGGCGGTCACCAATGGGCCTTGCTCGCGCACGATATAGGGCGAGGTCTTGACCCCATAGACCTGGTCTTGCGCCAGCACGCCCAGGTAGTTGATGAAGTCCCCGGCCCCCTGGGGAAATTCCACGAGTTGCTGGGCGGGCTGCACCGCTTGCCCGGCGGCGAGATCGCGGAACAGATTGCGCAGGATCTGCGGCACGTCGATTTGTCCGAGCAGTTCTCGGGCCTGGACTTGGTTCATCACGTAGGGCGTGCTGGGCATCGTGGACTCCGGAGTGCCACTTAAACTAATTTGTCTATTATGGACTTTTAGTTTATTCGGGCAATATCCCGGGCGAAAAAAAAGCGCAGCTTTCAGGGCTGCGCTTTCTGTTCGTTGTCGCGACGGTCAGGAGCGCTTGCGCTCAACCGGGCGAAGCAGATGGGTCGGCGGCATTTCACAGCTGATCTTGCGTCCCAGCAGCGCCTCGATCGACGGCAACTGGTAGGAATCATCTTCACCGGCGAAGCTGATCGAAACCCCGGCGGCCCCGGCACGCCCGGTACGGCCGATACGGTGCACGTAGTCATCCGGCACTTCCGGCAGGGTGAAGTTGATCACATGGCTGATCCCGTCGATATGAATCCCGCGACCGGCCACGTCGGTGGCCACCAGCACGCGGATCTTGCCCTCGCGGAAACCTTCGAGGGTCTTGATGCGCTTGTGCTGTGGCACATCGCCCGACAGTTGGGCCGCGTTGACGCCATCGCGCACCAGGCGTTCTTCGATGCGCCGCACTTCGTCCTTGCGGTTGGCGAACACCATCACGCGCTCCCAACCGTTGTCGTTGACCAGGTTGTAGAGCAGCTTGTACTTGTCGGCACCAGCGACCGCGTAGATATGTTGCTCGACGTTTTCGCTGGCGACGTTCTCGGCTTCGATCTCGACGATGGCCGGGTCGGTGGTCCACTGCTTCGCCAGGTTCATCACGTCCTCGGTGAAAGTGGCGGAGAACAGCAGGGTCTGGCGTTCGCTTTTGGGTGGGGTCTGGCGAATGATCTGGCGCACTTGCGGGATGAAGCCCATGTCGAGCATGCGGTCGGCTTCGTCCAGTACCATCACTTCGACCATGTCCAGGTGCACGTCGCCGCGCTGGTTGAAGTCCAGCAGACGGCCCGGCGTGGCGACCAGGATGTCGCAATGGCGGGCTTCGAGGTGCTTGAGCTGCTTGTCGAAATCCATGCCGCCCACGAACGTCATGACGTTCAGGCCGGTGTACTTGGTCAGGTCGGCGGCGTCTTTGGCGATCTGCACCACCAGCTCGCGGGTCGGCGCGATGATCAGTGCCCGCGGTTCGCCCATGTAGCGTTCCTTGGGCGGTGGGGTCTGGAGCAGCTGGGTGATGATGGAAATCAGGAACGCGGCCGTCTTGCCGGTGCCGGTCTGGGCGCGACCGATGGCGTCCTTGCCGGCGAGGGTGAAGCCCAGCACTTGCGCCTGGATCGGTGTGCAATATGGGAAACCCAGGTCCTGGATGGCATGCATCAGTTCCGGGGCGAGCTTGAAGTCGTGGAAGCGCGTCTTGCCTTCCTGGGGTTCTACGGCGAAGTCCTCGAGTTTCCAGGCGACGACCGGCGGTTTCGGTGCGCGTTCGCGGCGCGGCCGGGGGGCTTCGTTGCGGGGTGTCTCGGGCTCGGGGGGCGTAACAGGCTGGGCGACGGGTTCTTTTTTCGCCTGTGCGACGGGGGCCGTCCGGCGCGGTTGTTGCGCATCGGTACGGCTCGGGCCGTGGGTCGGCGCAGTGGAGCCAGGCGCGAGTTGCTCGGCCTCGCTTTTACCGAACATCTTCTTGAGTGCTTTGAGCACGGTCATCTCATCGATTGGTTAAGGAATGTACGCCGGCCAGTGTAATGCAAGAAACGGGCGCGGCGTAGTGGGATCGTCAAAGGACCGGCGTGGCGTTTGGCCTCTTAGCGCAACCGTTCGGCCAGCCAGGTGCCGATGTCATGAATCTCCTCGGGTAACACTTCGTGGCCCATTGGGTATTCCTGCCATGTCACGGTGACACCATGCTGCTTCAAGTACTCTTTTGCGGTCCGGCCCATGGGGTTGAGTACCACTTCGTCGTATTGGCCGTGCAGGGCCAGGACCGGAATGCGTTGCTGGCTGGCCGACAATTGCAGTTCATCGCTGAACGTCGGTGCATAAGTAGACAGCGCGATCACGCCGCCCAGTGGCCCCTGCCATTTCACGAAGGCGGTGTGATAGACCACCGCGCCCCCCTGGGAAAAACCGGCGAGGAAAATCCGCGAGGCGTCTATTCCGCTGGCTCGCTGGGTTTCGACCAGGTCGATGACCCGTTGCGCCGAGGCTTCGAGTTGCTGTTCGTCAATGGCCCGCGCCGGGCTCAAGGCGCGGATGTCGTACCAACTGGGCATCTCATAGCCGCCGTTGATCGTTACTGGCTGGGTTGGCGCCTGGGGTAGAACGAAACGTGTGGTGAGCAGTTTTTGCTGCAGCATTTCGGCCACTGGCAGGAAATCATAACGATCGGCGCCCAGGCCGTGGAGCCAGATAACGCACGCGTCAACAGTGCCGCTGGGCTCGAGAATCAAGGGGTCGGTCATGGTCGTGCTCCAAATCTGTGCGGGTGCGCCCAATCAGTGCGTGATTACAGTGCGTTCCCGGTGCCTCAGTTAATTAGATGTCGCAAAGTTGAAAGTTTTTGTCTTGACGTGTTCTACATGGCCCAAGCGCAGCGGTCTGGTACGGGCTTTGCTATGGGGTTGCTGAGTGATGATTCTTACGCTGCGCGGTAACACTATCAGTTAGACGCGTCGCATGGGATATCAGAAATCCGGTGATGAATGTTCGCCAGCAGCCGCTACGGGCTTCGCGAACGTGAAGGGCTACAGCCCGTTCGGCCGATTGGTGAGAGATGAGCATGACCACTGTTTACGGACATCCTCATTATTAGACTCATAGCGAAGGTCCAGACGTCGGTTGACCCTAAAAAAAGCCAACAAGGGTCGGCAATGCCTCAAAAGGGTGCGACAGGGCTCGAGCTCCGACACAACAAGAGCAAAACTGGAGGTTTGAATGAAGTTACTGAAATCCACCCTGGCAATCGTCACTGCAGCAGCAGTACTGGGTGTCAGCGGGTTCGCTCAGGCGGGTGCAACCCTGGATGCCGTGAAGAAGAAAGGTTTTGTGCAATGTGGTGTGAGTGATGGCTTGCCGGGTTTCTCGGTGCCTGATTCGACCGGCAAGATCGTCGGTATCGACGCTGACTTCTGCCGTGCCGTTGCCGCTGCGGTATTCGGCGATGCGACCAAGGTCAAGTTCAGCCAGTTGAACGCCAAGGAGCGCTTCACCGCGCTGCAATCCGGCGAAATCGACATCCTGTCGCGCAACACCACCATGACCAGCTCCCGTGATGCCGGCATGGGCCTGAAATTCCCAGGCTTCATCACTTATTACGATGGCATCGGCTTCCTGGTTAACAACAAGCTGGGCGTCAAGAGTGCCAAGGAACTGGACGGTGCAACCATCTGCATCCAGGCCGGTACCACCACCGAGCTGAACGTTTCCGACTACTTCCGCGGCAACGGCCTGAAATACACCCCGATCACCTTCGACACCTCCGATGAAAGCGCCAAGTCGCTGGAATCCGGCCGTTGCGACGTGCTGACTTCCGACAAGTCCCAACTGTTCGCCCAGCGCAGCAAGCTGGCTTCGCCGAAGGACTATGTGGTTCTGCCGGAAACCATCTCCAAGGAGCCTCTGGGTCCGGTCGTGCGTAATGGCGATGACGAGTGGCTGGCCGTTGTGCGCTGGACTGGCTATGCCATGCTCAACACTGAAGAAGCCGGTATCTCTTCGAAAAACGTCGAAGCTGAAGCCAAGGCCACCAAGAACCCTGACGTCGCGCGTATGCTCGGTGCAGACGGGGAATACGGCAAGGACCTGAAACTGCCGAAAGACTGGGTCGTACAGATCGTCAAGCAAGTCGGCAACTACGGTGAAGTGTTCGAGCGTAACCTCGGCAAGGGCACTCCGTTGGAAATCGATCGCGGCCTGAACGCTCTGTGGAACGCTGGCGGCATTCAATACGCACCACCAGTGCGCTGATGGTTCTATCACCCGGTGGGCCAACCACCGGGTGATGTTCTGTTCCATTCCTTGCGGGGCACTTCATGCAAAATTCAATCGGCGCACCTAAGCAGAGGCTCAGCCTCAGCGATCCACGAGTGCGTGCGTGGGTATTTCAGATCGTCACCATCGTGGCGGTTATTTCGCTGGGCTGGTTTCTGTTCGATAACACGCAGACCAACCTCGAGCACCGGGGCATCACTTCCGGTTTCAGCTTCCTGGAGCGCAGTGCCGGTTTTGGCATCGCTCAAACCCTGATCGACTACACCGAAGCGGACAGTTATGCCCGCGTCTTTGTCATCGGGTTGCTCAACACTCTGCTGGTGACGTTCATCGGCGTGATCCTGGCAACAATCCTTGGTTTCATTGTCGGCGTGGCCCGACTGTCGAAAAACTGGATCATCGCCAAAGTAGCCACCGTGTATGTGGAGGTTTTCCGCAACATCCCACCGCTGCTACAGATCCTGTTCTGGTATTTCGCGGTGTTCCTGACCATGCCGGGGCCGCGCAACAGCCATAACTTCGGGGACACCTTCTTTGTCAGCAGCCGCGGCCTGAACATGCCGGCAGCGTTGGTGGCGGAAGGATTCTGGCCGTTCGTGGCCAGTGTCGTGCTGGCGATCGTCGCCATCGTGCTGATGACCCGCTGGGCCAACAAGCGTTTCGAAGCGACCGGCGAGCCGTTCCATAAATTCTGGGTGGGCCTGGCGCTGTTCCTGGTGATCCCTGCGTTGTGCGCGCTGATCTTCGGCGCTCCCGTGCATTGGGAAATGCCGCAGCTCAAGGGCTTCAACTTCGTCGGTGGGTGGGTACTGATTCCCGAGCTGCTGGCCTTGACCCTCGCCTTGACCGTGTACACCGCGGCGTTCATCGCCGAGATCGTGCGCTCGGGCATCAAGTCGGTCAGCCATGGCCAGACCGAGGCGGCTCACTCGCTGGGCCTGCGCAACGGTCCGACCTTGCGCAAGGTGATCATCCCGCAAGCCCTGCGCGTGATCATCCCGCCGTTGACCAGCCAATACCTGAACCTGGCGAAAAACTCTTCGCTGGCGGCCGGTATCGGTTACCCGGAAATGGTTTCGTTGTTTGCCGGTACGGTGCTGAACCAGACCGGGCAGGCCATTGAAGTCATTGCTATCACCATGAGCGTGTACCTGGCGATCAGTATCAGCATTTCCCTGCTGATGAACTGGTACAACAAGCGCATTGCGCTGATCGAGCGGTGAGGAAACGCGCATGACATCCCATACTTTCAAACCTGACATGCCCCCTCCGAGCAACAGCATCGGCGTGGTGGCGTGGATGCGCGCGAACATGTTCTCCAGCTGGCTCAACACCTTGCTGACGTTGTTTGCGTTCTACTTGATCTACCTGGTGGTTCCGCCGATTCTCGATTGGGCGATTCTCGATGCCAACTGGGTCGGCACCACCCAGGCCGACTGCACCAAGGAAGGCGCCTGCTGGGTGTTCATCCAGCAGCGTTTCGGCCAGTTCATGTATGGCTACTACCCGACGGACCTGCGCTGGCGCGTAGACCTGACCGTGTGGTTGGCGGTACTCGGTGTAGCGCCGCTGTTCATCTCGCGCTTCCCGCGCAAGGCGATCTACGGCCTGAGCTTCCTGGTGCTGTACCCGATCATTGCCTGGTGCCTGTTGCACGGCGGAGTGTTCGGCTTGGCCGCGGTGGCAACCAGCCAATGGGGCGGCCTGATGCTGACCCTGGTGATCGCCACCGTCGGTATCGCCGGCGCGCTGCCGCTGGGTATCGTCCTGGCCCTGGGCCGGCGTTCGAACATGCCGGCGATCCGTGTGGTCTGTGTGACCTTCATCGAGTTCTGGCGCGGTGTGCCGTTGATCACGGTGCTGTTCATGTCGTCGGTGATGCTGCCGCTGTTCCTGCCCGAAGGCATGAACTTCGACAAGCTGCTGCGGGCACTGATCGGGGTGATCCTGTTCCAGTCGGCCTACGTGGCCGAAGTGGTGCGTGGCGGCCTGCAAGCCATTCCCAAGGGCCAGTACGAAGCGGCCGCGGCGATGGGCCTGGGGTACTGGCGCAGCATGGGCCTGGTGATTCTGCCGCAAGCTCTGAAGCTGGTGATCCCGGGTATCGTCAACACCTTCATTGCGTTGTTCAAGGACACCAGCCTGGTAATCATTATCGGCCTGTTCGATCTGCTCAACAGCGTGAAACAAGCTGCCGCCGACCCGAAATGGCTGGGCATGGCCACTGAAGGCTATGTGTTCGCTGCCCTGGTGTTCTGGATTTTCTGTTTTGGTATGTCCCGCTATTCCATGCATTTGGAACGCAAGCTGGACACTGGCCACAAGCGTTAGGAGCGTAGTTTATGAGTGAAGCGATCAAACAGCCTGTGAGCCCTGAAGGCATTATTCAGATGCAGGGCGTCAACAAGTGGTACGGCCAGTTCCACGTGTTGAAAGACATCAACCTGAACGTCAAGCAGGGCGAGCGTATCGTGCTGTGCGGCCCGTCGGGCTCCGGCAAGTCCACCACCATCCGCTGCCTCAACCGCCTGGAAGAGCACCAGCAGGGTCGCATCGTGGTCGACGGCGTGGAACTGACCAACGACCTCAAGCAGATCGAAGCGATCCGCCGTGAAGTCGGCATGGTGTTCCAGCACTTCAACCTGTTCCCGCACCTGACCATCCTGCAGAACTGCACCCTGGCGCCGATGTGGGTACGCAAGATGCCCAAGCGCAAGGCCGAGGAAATCGCCATGCATTACCTGGAGCGCGTGCGCATTCCAGAGCAGGCGCACAAGTACCCGGGCCAGCTCTCCGGTGGTCAGCAGCAGCGTGTGGCCATCGCCCGTGCCCTGTGCATGAAGCCGAAAATCATGCTGTTCGACGAGCCGACCTCGGCCCTCGACCCGGAAATGGTGAAGGAAGTACTCGACACCATGATCGGCCTGGCTGAAGACGGCATGACCATGCTCTGCGTGACCCACGAAATGGGCTTTGCCCGCACCGTGGCCAACCGCGTGATCTTCATGGACAAGGGTGAAATCGTCGAACAGGCCGCTCCAAACGACTTCTTCGATAACCCGCAGAATGATCGCACCAAGCTGTTCCTGAGCCAGATCCTGCATTGATCCGGTCTTAGGCAGTGAAATAAACCCGGACGTGTCCGGGTTTGTTTTTAATGGGTCGCTCAGCAAGCCGTGAGGGTCTCGTGTTCCTTGTGCACCGTCGTTTTGAATTGCCGCAAGTCTGCGTCTTCAGCGAAGGCATGGACATCGGCAAGCAAATGCGGATAGCGATCAAGCAGGCGCATCAGCAAGATCACCGCCTTGGGTGGCACTACCTCGCCGCGCTCGTAGCGGGAAAACGCATTGTGTCCACCGCCCGATAGCAGCAGTACCGCTTCCTTTTGCGATAGATGCAGTTTGCGCCGGACACGTTTGATCTCTTCGCCGATCATTCGCCTGGCCGCGTTGACCAGCTCATCACCTGCGTGGTCGTAGCGATCCGAGCAGCTAGAATCGAGCTCGACTTCGCCGCACATCTGACATTCCCAGCCAGACAAGTCATCGATCCGGCGCTCCAGCCCCTTGACGCTCATGGTTTCGCCGCGGCCTTCGAAATGCAACATGCCTTCCGGGGCACCACAGCTGAAGCATTGCTGGTGTTTCATGAGTTTTTCTCCTTGAAGGAAATTACCGGTGGGCCTCCGCTGGGGCGGTACGTCACCTTCAGGTAAATCTGCAGACCGTGTGAATTGGCGTGGTAGACGTCATGCCAGACTCGATGATCGTCATAGGTGGTCATCGATTTGTAGAACTGTTTTCGCTCAAGCCCGTGGATGACCTGCTGCATGTCCGAGACGTTTAAACCGAGCGTCCGAGCAGTGTTCTTCGCAGTGCTGGTGAAAGCTTTCCCTTTAAGCCGCCTGACATCTGCCTGTATCGCCGCCAAGGCGTAGTGGGGTGTGTTCTTTTCCATAGAACGGCGTGCCTTGTCCTTAAAATTACCCTCAAAGGGTAATTTTTACTAATCGAAAATCTCGTTTCTTTACCTCCCGTTGACCCTAGGCGGTTGCCGTCCTACGCGAAGCTGACTAACATGTCAGAAAATTCATCCTATGATTGGATGAAAGGGTGAATTCCATGTCAGATATTTCTCCATTAATTAAGCGATCCTTAGTCGATCAAGCCCTGGACCAACTGCGCCAGCGCATCAGTGATGGCGTGTGGGTCGTGGGCCAGCGTTTGCCCACCGAGCCCGAGTTGGTGGCCGAGCTGGGTATTAGCCGCAACACCGTGCGCGAAGCCATGCGCGTGCTGGCGTTTTCCGGGCTGATCGAGATTCGCCAGGGTGACGGCAGTTATGTACGGGCGACGGTGGACCCGCTCGATACCCTCAAGGTGCTGTCGCGCTGTTCGCTGGACCAGGCCCGGGAAACCCGGCATATCCTCGAAGTCGAGGCCATCGGCCTGGCCGCGCTGCGGCGTACCGAAGATGACTTGCTGGCCTTGCGCAAGGCGCTCCAGGCCAGTGGCGAGCATTACCACGGCGACCTGGAGCATTACATCGCCTGCGACCTGGTGTTCCACCGCCTGCTGGTGGATGCCGCGCACAATCCAACGCTCAGCGAGCTTTATCGTTACTTTTCCAGCGTCATCGGCGCGCAGTTGCGCCAGAGCCTCAACATCGAGCCGCGCCATCAACATGTGTTCGACCTGCACGTCGACATTCTCGAAGCCGTCGAACGCCAAGACCCGGAGCAGGCCAAGGCCCTGTGCCGGCAGTTGATCAATGAACCCTGAACCCGAGCTTTCCATGTCCCGCGATCTGCTTGCCCCTGCCACCTCGACGGCGCCCAAACGCGCCGCCGAACTCGAAGAACTGTTGATCGACGCCGAAGCCGACGACGCCCAGGTCCAGCAGAGCCAGCCGTCGGTGCGCCGGCCCTGGTTGTTGCTGCTCGGGCTGATCCTGGTGGCGCTGAACCTGCGGCCGGCGTTGTCGAGCATGGCGCCGCTGCTCAGTGAAGTGTCAAAAAGCCTGGGTCTGTCGGCTGCCCAGGCCGGTTTGCTGACCACGTTGCCAGTGCTTTGCCTGGGCCTGTTCGCGCCGCTGGCGCCAGTGCTGGCGCGGCGCTTCGGGGCCGAGCGCGTGGTGCTGGGGATCTTGCTGGCACTGGCGGGTGGGATTGTCCTGCGCAGTGCGTTCGGTCAGGTTGGGCTGTTCGCCGGCAGTATCCTGGCCGGTGCGAGCATCGGCGTGATCGGCGTGCTGTTGCCGGGCATCGTCAAGCGCGATTTCGCCAGACAGGCCGGTGCCATGACCGGTGTCTACACCATGGCGCTGTGCCTGGGCGCGGCGCTGGCGGCCGGGGCGACAGTGCCGCTGAGCGAGCACCTTGGACACAGCTGGGCCTTGGGCCTGGGATTCTGGGTGGTCCCGGCGCTGCTGGCTGCGGTGTTCTGGTTGCCGCAAGTGGGCCAGAAACACGGCGCCCATCAGGTGGCGTACCGGGTCCGCGGCTTGCTGCGTGATCCCCTGGCCTGGCAGGTGACTTTGTACATGGGGCTGCAATCGTCCCTGGCCTATATCGTCTTTGGCTGGTTGCCCTCGATCCTGATTGGACGTGGCCTGACCCCGACCCAGGCCGGACTCGTGCTGTCCGGCTCGGTCATCGTGCAATTGATCAGCTCCCTCGCGGCACCCTGGCTGGCAACGCGTGGCAAGGACCAGCGCCTGGCCATTGTGATCGTCATGGTCATGACCTTGGGAGGGCTGTTTGGTTGCCTCTATGCCCCCATTGATGGCTTGTGGGGCTGGGCGATATTGCTGGGCTTGGGGCAGGGCGCAACCTTCAGCCTGGCGCTCACGCTGATCGTGTTGCGTTCGCGGGATGCCCATGTGGCCGCCAACCTGTCCAGCATGGCCCAGGGCTTCGGTTATACGCTGGCTTCGCTGGGGCCCTTCGCGGTGGGGGTGGTCCACGACTTGACCGGTGGCTGGAACGCCCTCGGCTGGATCTTCGGCGTGGTTGGCGTGGGGGCGATCATCGCGGGCATCGGCGCAGGTCGGGCGTTGTACGTCGGGGTCGAGAGTGAACGCGTTACCGACCTTCGTTGATATCATTTTCATGGCGAATGACGATAGTTTTCCCTGCGTGGGCAGATTATCGTGCAGGCCTACTGAAACGTTTTTCGGAGCCGGTCCATGAGTGATGCCCACAACGCCTTGATCACCCGTTTTTATCAGGCCTTCCAGCGCCTGGACGCCGACGCCATGAGCGCCTGTTACACCGACGACGTGCTGTTCAGCGATCCGGCGTTTGGCGAGCTGCGCGGGCGCGATGCCGGCGACATGTGGCGCATGTTGACGACCCGGGCCAAGGACTTTTCCCTGACCTTCGATAACGTGCGCAGCGACGAGCGTACCGGCGGTGCTCACTGGGTGGCGACGTACCTGTTCAGCCAGACCGGCAATATCGTGATCAACGACATCCAGGCGCGCTTCGTGTTTCGCGATGGCAAGATCTGCGAGCACCATGACAGCTTCGATCTGTGGCGCTGGTCCCGCCAGGCGTTGGGCACCAAGGGCCTGCTGCTGGGGTGGACGCCGCTGGTGCGCAACGCCGTCAGGGCCCAGGCGCTGAAGGGGTTGCGGGCGTTCCAAGGCAGTCGCTGATAAGATTGCGGCTTGTCTTTGCCCACCTGTTGAACATCTTGTGACGACCGCCGACCTCTCTCCCGATCTGCCTGCGCAAGGCCCAGCCGAAGCGGACAAACCCTGGTTCGTCTACTTGGTACGGGCCGCCAATGGTTCGCTGTACTGCGGCATCAGTGATGATCCGGTGCGGCGCTTCGCCAAGCATCAAAGCGGTAAGGGCGCGCGCTTCTTCCTGTCCAGCCCGGCAGTGGCCCTGGTGTATACCGAGGCCTGTCGCGACAAGGGCGAGGCCCTGCGCCAGGAGCGACTGATCAAAAAACTCAGGAAAAGCGCCAAGGAATGCCTGGTGGCCAGTGCGCTGTCGCTTCATCAGCCTGGTTGATAGGCCTTTATCAGGCCGGTAGGCTGGCCCGGTCAGGCGCGCTAAGCTGCAAGACTTCATTTCCTGCAGTGGCGAATCTCATGTCAGAGCTGATTCTTCATCATTACCCAACGTCTCCCTTCGCGGAAAAGGCTCGGCTGCTGCTGGGCTTCAAGGGCCTGTCCTGGCGTTCGGTGAGCATACCGCCCATGATGCCCAAGCCTGACCTGACGGCACTGACGGGCGGCTATCGCAAGACGCCGGTATTGCAGATTGGCGCGGACATCTATTGCGACACATCCCTGATCGCCCGTCGGCTGGAGCAGGAAAAAGCCTCGCCGGCCCTGTTCCCCGAAGGCCGGGAAATGCTGGCCGCGTCCTTTGCCGCCTGGGCCGACTCGGTGGTGTTTCAGCATGCGGTGAGCCTGGTGTTCCAGCCTGAATCCGTGGCGGTGCGTTTCGCCAAGCTCTCGCCTGAAGCCATCAAGGCGTTCATCAGCGACCGCGCCGGGCTGTTCAGTGGTGGTACGACCACACGCTTGCCTGCCGACCAGGCCAGGCACCAGTGGCCGACGATCATGGCGCGCCTGGAGCAGCAGTTGCAGCGCGAGGAGGGCGATTTCCTGTTGGGTGAGCCGTCGATTGCCGACTTCGCCATGGCCCATCCGCTGTGGTTCCTCAAGGGCACCCCGGTGACCTCGCCGCTGGTGGACGCGTATCCGGCTGTTTCGGCATGGTTGGCGCGGGTGCTGGGTTTTGGCCATGGTGCGTCGAGCCAGATAAGTGCCGAAGAAGCCTTGGATGTTGCCCGCAACGCGACACCGCAAGCGCTGCCGGATGAGTCGTTCGAAGAGCCGAACGGGTTCACCGCAGGGCAGCAGGTGACCATCGCCGCGACGGACTATGGCGTTGATCCGGTGGCAGGGGAGTTGTTGTTTGCGGGTAGCGAAGAGTTGATTCTGCGTCGCGAAGATGAGCGTGGCGGGGTGGTGCATGTGCACTTTCCGCGGTTCGGGTTTCGGATCGAGGCTCGCTGATGGTGCAGACTTTGGACTTTTATTGGATGTGAGTCCGTATTCGCGAGCAAGCCCGCTCCCACAGTGGAACTGTGTTGGTCACAGGTATTGTGTTCAATGAGATCCAACTGTGGGAGCGGGCTTGCTCGCGAAGGCGGTATGACTGACGCACCGTAATATTGGGCAAATCGATTACATCAACGCCTTGAGAATATTCTCCGGCTCGTACCCACGAATCAACGTGCCATTCACATCGAGGATCGGAATCCCCCGACCACCCAGCGCCTCGTAGGCCTTGCGCGCCTCGGGGTCCTTCTCGATATCGAACTCGCGAAACGGCACGCCTTTCTCATCCAGGAACCGTCGGGTGGCCTTGCAGTAGCCGCACCAGTCGGTGGCATACAGCACGACCCGAGCATGGGTTCGGACCTGCTCGGAAACCATCTGTGATGGGTTGAACACCCGCTCGATCTTGCCCCAGTTCTGGTACGCGACCACTACCAGCAGAATCAGCAGAAACTTCTTCAGCGCCCTAGCGAGCATCAATTACGCCGCTTGAGCTGGTCGGTCAGCGAGGTCGGCAACCCCTTGATGATCAACGTACCGGCTTCCTCGTCATACTCGATCTTGGAGCCCAGCAAGTGCGCCTCGAAGCTGATGGACAAGCCTTCGGCGCGACCGGTGAAGCGGCGGAACTGGTTGAGGGTGCGTTTATCCGCCGGGATTTCCGGCGACAACCCGTAGTCCTTGTTGCGGATGTGGTCGTAGAAGGCTTTCGGGCGATCTTCGTCGATCAACTCGGACAGTTCTTCCAGGCCCATGGGTTCGCCGAGCTTGGCCTGGCTGCTGGCGTAGTCCACCAGGGTCTTGGTTTTTTCCCGGGCATCGTCTTCCGGCAAGTCTTCGCTTTCGACGAAGTCACTGAAGGCCTTGAGCAGGGTGCGGGTCTCGCCGGGGCCATCGACGCCTTCCTGGCAGCCGATGAAGTCGCGGAAGTACTCCGAGACCTTCTTGCCGTTCTTGCCCTTGATAAACGAAATGTACTGTTTCGACTGTTTGTTGTTCTGCCATTCCGACACGTTGATCCGCGCCGCCAGGTGCAGCTGGCCCAGGTCCAGGTGGCGGGACGGGGTCACGTCCAGTTCATCGGTCACCGCCACGCCTTCGCTGTGGTGCAGCAGGGCGATGGCCAGGTAGTCGGTCATGCCCTGCTGGTAATGGGCGAACAACACGTGGCCGCCCACCGACAGGTTGGACTCTTCCATCAGTTTTTGCAGGTGTTCCACCGCCACCCGACTGAACGCGGTGAAATCCTTCCCGCCATCCAGGTACTCCTTCAGCCAGCCGCTGAACGGATGCGCCCCGGACTCGGCATGGAAAAAGCCCCAGGCCTTGCCTTGCTTGGCGTTATAGCTTTCGTTGAGGTCGGCGAGCATGTTCTCGATGGCCGTGGACTCTGCCAGTTCGGAGTCGCGGGCATGGAGCACCGCAGGGGTGCCGTCGGGTTTTTTGTCGATCAGGTGGACGATGCAATGACGGATCGGCATGGATTTCTCGGCTGATGAAAGAGAGGAGGGCGTGCTCCCCGAAAAGGGCCCAGTGTACCGCAATCACTGGTTTTGGAACCCGGCAAAGGACCTTTCAGGCCCGTCCGACTGCCTATATGCATTTTTTTAACGTTTTAGCGCAAGAAAGCTGACCAAATGGGTAGCTAGAGGCGGATATTTCAGAGGCGTTGTGCTAGTTTTGCCCGGTCTTACGCGAAGTCACTGCGTTAAGCGTGCATTCAGCATCTGTCAGGTCGAACCAAACCCGGTTTTCGGCATCTATTACCCCGATCCGTCGTGGTGATTGCCGAGGGTGCCTGATCCAGAGAGATCGGGCTCGATGGCTGACACTGCACTCTGCAATCCATATGAATTTGATAGGGAAGGAACACTACATGGCTCTTACTAAAGACCAACTGATCGCTGACATCGCTGAAGCTATCGACGCGCCAAAAACCACCGCGCGTAACGCTTTGGACCAACTGGGCCAAATCGTTGCCGATCAGCTGGAAAACGGCGGCGAAATCACCCTGCCAGGTATCGGCAAGCTGAAAGTCACCGAGCGTCCTGCCCGTACCGGCCGTAACCCTTCGACTGGCGCTGCCATCGAAATCGCTGCCAAGAAAGTGATCAAGCTGGTTGTGGCCAAAGGCCTGACCGACGCGGTCAACAAGTAAGATCGCTGTAAAAAAACCGTGCCTCGGAGTGATCCGGGCACGGTTTTTTATTGCCTTGGAAAAAGTGGCCTGTGGTGAGGGGATTTATCCCCGCTTGGGCGCGAAGCGCTCGCAAGACCTGACACCCGAGTTGACTGCTTTTAGGGCCGCTTCGCAGCCCAGCGGGGATAAATCCCCTCGCCACAGGGTTCTTTTGCTGGCTGAAGGATTGGTGGTGAGCGCTATGCCGATTCAGCCCTTGCGAACCCAACGCGCCTGGCGCCACGCCTGTTGCTGGGCCTCGGTCTGGAAGGTCCAGGCCACGAAACGACTCTGCTTCTGGCCCTGGGACATCTCCACCACGTGGCTGTGCAGCGCCCCGGCCTTTTTCAGCGCGGCCTGAATCGCCGGCAGGTTCGACACCTTCGACACCAGGGTGCTGAACCACAACACTTGGCTGGCCAATTGTGCGCTTTCGCTGATCAATTGCGTGACGAATCGCGCTTCCCCGCCCTCGCACCACAACTCCGCGGCCTGGCCGCCAAAATTCAGCACCGGCAGCTTGCGCTTCGGATCGGCCTTGCCCAGTGCCCGCCACTTGCGCTGGCTGCCCTTGGTGGCCTCTTCCAGGGAGGCGTGGAACGGCGGGTTGCACATCGTCAGGTCGAACCGTTCGCCATCTTCCAGCAGGCCCAGGAGGATCTGCTTGCGGTTGGCTTGCTGGCGCAACTGGATGGCCTTGTTCAAACCATTGGATTGGACGATGGCCTTGGCCGAGGCAATGGCGGTCGGGTCGATCTCCGAGCCGAGGAAGTGCCAGCGGTAGTCGCTGTAGCCGATCAACGGATAGACGCAGTTGGCGCCGGTGCCGATGTCCAGCACCTTCACCGCCGCACCCCGAGGGATCTCTCCGTCGTTATGGCTGGCGAGCAAATCGGCGAGGAAATGCACATAGTCGGCGCGACCGGGCACCGGCGGGCACAGGTAATCGGCCGGAATGTCCCAATGGGCGATGCCATAGAAGGATTTGAGCAGCGCCCGGTTGAACACCCGCACCGCGTCGGGGCTGGCAAAGTCGATGCTTTCCTTGCCGTAGGGGTTGATGATCACGAACTTGGCCAATTCAGGCGTGGACTTGATCAACGCCGGGAAGTCGTAGCGGCCCTGGTGACGGTTGCGTGGATGTAGGCTGGCCTTTTCCCGCGGCGCCACGGCTTTGGCCTCGGTGGTGGACTTGGGCTTCTGGCGTGCAGGTTTGGGTGTGCGGGGGGCGGTCATTGGCGGGTCGATTCGGGGATGGCTCAAAAAGTGGCGGGTATTGTCCCACATCCAGACTGGTCTTGATGACTGCGCAGTTCAAATGTGGGAGCGAGCTTGCTCGCGATGGCGGCGACACATCCAGCTTTGATGCAAGCTGACCCTCCGCTATCGCGAGCAAGCTCGCTCCCACATTAGGGGGGCTCAGCATGAATAGGAAAGTGCCAGGCAGAAAAAAAGGAGGCCACCAGGGCCTCCTTCTTCAGTGACGAACCGCCGTTACAGGCTGGAGATCCGCCCATGCTGCTCGGCCAGCTTGCCCAGGGCCTGTTCGGCCTCGGCCAGTTTGGCCCGTTCCTTCTCGATGACTTCGGCTGGAGCCTTGTCGACGAAACCGGCGTTGGACAGCTTGCCACCAACCCGCTGCACTTCACCCTTCAGGCGCAGGATTTCCTTGTCCAGGCGCGCCAGTTCGGCGGCCTTGTCGATCAGGCCAGCCATCGGCACCAGCACTTCCATCTCGCCGACCAGGGCGGTGGCCGACAGTGGCGCTTCTTCGCCGGCGGTCAGCACCGTCACCGACTCGAGCTTCGCCAGCTTCTTGAGCAGCGCTTCGTTTTCGTTGAGGCGGCGCAGGTCTTCGGCGCTGGCATTCTTCAGGAACAGGGTCAGCGGCTTGCCCGGGCCGATGTTCATTTCGGCGCGGATGTTACGCAGGCCCAGCATGAAGGTCTTGAGCCATTCGATGTCGTCCTCGGCTGCCGGATCGATGCGGGTCTCGTTGGCCACCGGCCACGGTTGCAGCATGATCGTCTTGCCCTGGATGCCCGCCAGCGGTGCGATGCGCTGCCAGATTTCCTCGGTGATGAACGGCATGAACGGATGCGCCAGGCGCAGGGCCACTTCCAGCACGCGAACCAGGGTGCGGCGGGTGCCGCGCTGGCGCTCGACCGGTGCGTTCTCGTCCCACAGCACCGGCTTGGACAGCTCCAGGTACCAGTCGCAGTACTGGTTCCAGATGAACTCGTACAAGGCTTGTGCGGCCAGGTCGAAACGGAACTGGTCCAGTTGGCGGGTCACTTCGGCTTCGGTGCGTTGCAACTGGGAAATGATCCAGCGATCGGCCAGGGTCAGCTCGTAGGCTTCGCCGTTCTGGCCGCAGTCTTCGCCCTTGTCCAGCACGTAGCGCGCGGCGTTCCAGATCTTGTTGCAGAAGTTGCGATAGCCTTCGACGCGACCCATGTCGAACTTGATGTCGCGACCGGTGGACGCCAGCGAGCAGAAAGTGAAACGCAGGGCATCGGTGCCGTAGCTGGCGATGCCCTCGGCGAATTCTTCGCGGGTGGCCTTCTCGATCTTCTTCGCCAGTTTCGGCTGCATCAGGCCGGAGGTGCGTTTCTGCACCAGGGTTTCCAGGTCGATGCCGTCGATGATGTCCAGCGGGTCCAGGACGTTGCCCTTGGACTTGGACATCTTCTGGCCCTGGCCGTCGCGCACCAGGCCATGAACGTAGACCGTCTTGAACGGTACTTGCGGGGTACCGTCTTCGTTCTTCACCAGGTGCATGGTCAACATGATCATCCGGGCGACCCAGAAGAAAATGATGTCGAAGCCGGTGACCAGCACGTCGGTGGAGTGGAATTTCTTCAGGAACTCGGTCTGTTGCGGCCAGCCCAAGGTCGAGAAGGTCCACAGCCCCGAGCTGAACCAGGTGTCGAGGACGTCGTTGTCCTGCGTCAGGGCGACGTCCGGACCGAGGTTGTGCTTGGCGCGGACTTCGGCTTCATCGCGGCCGACATAGACCTTGCCCGATTCGTCGTACCAGGCCGGGATGCGATGGCCCCACCACAGCTGACGGCTGATGCACCAATCCTGGATGTCGCGCATCCACGAGAAGTACATGTTTTCGTATTGCTTGGGCACGAACTGGATGCGGCCGTCTTCCACGGCGGCAATCGCCGGCTCGGCCAGCGGTTTGGTGGACACGTACCACTGGTCGGTCAGCCACGGCTCGATGATGGTGCCGGAGCGGTCGCCTTTCGGGACTTTCAGGGCGTGATCGTCGACGCTGACCAGCAGGCCGGCGGCCTCGAATGCCGCGACGATCTGCTTGCGCGCCTCGAAGCGGTCCAGGCCGGCGTATTCGGCCGGCAGCGTGCCGTCGACGCTTTCATTCAGCGTGCCGTCGAGGTTGAACACCTGGGCCGCCGGCAACACGTTGGCGTTCTTGTCGAAGATGTTCAGCAGCGGCAGGTTGTGGCGTTTGCCGACTTCGTAGTCGTTGAAATCATGGGCTGGGGTGATTTTCACACAGCCGGTGCCGAATTCAGGGTCGCAGTAATCGTCGCCGATGATCGGGATGCGACGGCCAACCAGGGGCAGCTCGACGAACTTGCCGATCAGTGCCTGGTAGCGCTCGTCGTTCGGGTTTACCGCCACGGCGGCGTCACCCAGCATGGTTTCCGGACGCGTGGTGGCGACGATCAGGTAATCCTTGCCTTCGGCGGTCTTGGCGCCGTCGGCCAGGGGGTACTTGAGGTTCCACAGGAAACCTTTCTCGTCGTGGTTCTCCACTTCGAGGTCGGAAATGGCCGTGTGCAACTTGGTGTCCCAGTTGACCAGGCGCTTGCCGCGATAGATCAGCCCGTCTTCATGCAGGCGCACGAAGGCTTCCTTCACCGCTTCCGAAAGACCGTCGTCCATGGTGAAGCGCTCGCGGCTCCAGTCCACGGACGAGCCGAGGCGACGGATCTGGCGGCTGATGTTGCCACCGGACTCATCTTTCCATTCCCAGACTTTCTCGAGGAATTTCTCGCGCCCCAGGTCGTGGCGATTCTGGCCTTGGGCTTCGAGGCGGCGTTCCACCAGCATCTGCGTGGCGATACCGGCGTGGTCGGTACCCGGTTGCCACAGGGTGTTGCGACCTTGCATGCGGCGGAAACGGATCAGGGCGTCCATGATCGCGTTGTTGAAGCCGTGGCCCATGTGCAGGCTGCCGGTGACGTTCGGCGGCGGGATCATGATGGTGTAGGAATCGCCCGCACCTTGCGGAGCGAAATAATTCTCGGACTCCCAGGTGTTGTACCAGGAAGTTTCAATGGCGTGCGGCTGGTAGGTCTTATCCATGCGCGGCGGGACCCTATTGGCATTTATTCAGGAAAAGCCGGGAAGTATAGCGGGGGGGGCAGGTACAAGCCACAAGCTGCAAGCTGCAAGAGGGATCCGGCTTTTGCTTTTGCTTGCAGCTTAAAGCTTGCCGCTCGTAGCTGCGGCGACGAGCCGCTCCATCCTTGCCTCCAGCCGGCGCTTGATCTCGGTTTCGATGTGCGGGGCGAAGTCGTCGATGACGTCTTGCATGATCAACTGCGCCGCAGCGCGCAATTCGCGGTCCAGGTGCAGCAGGGCGTCGGGGCCCTTGGCTTCGGTCTTGGCGGCAGGCTCGGGTTCGGGCTGGCCGTTGATCGGATCGAACAGCAGGGGAATCTGCTCGTCATGCACCGGCTCGGGCACGACCGTATCGGTCAGCAGTGGCGGTTGCAGGTTGTCGTCGCCGAGCAACTGGCGGATCGACTCGAGGTCGTCCAACAGGTGCGCGGGCTTTTGTGGCGATTTTGGAGTGTCCATCGTAGGGCTCAGAGTCGCTGTAAACGGTGGTCTTGCAGAGGATAGCCCTGTTCGCGGTAGAAACGGAAACTCTCCCGCGCGGCTTGTCGGATGGCCGGATCTTCCACCACCACTTCCGCCACGCGGGCGAAGCGCTGGGCAAAGGCCGGTACTTTCAGGTCGAGGTTGACCAACAGGTCCTGATGATGGCCGCAGTCATCTCCCAGTCCCAGTACGATCAGCCCCTCGGGTTCGCTTTCGGCCGGGCCGTGGGGCACGAAACTCTCGCCCTTGAAAGCCCATAGGCGTGCGTCCAGGTCATCGCGCTGGGCGGCATCGCTGCAATGCAGGTAGATGCGGTGCCCCATGCGCCAGGCCTTTTCGACGAGCTTGCAGGCGAAATCCAGCCGCGCCGACGGATCGGCGCTGGGCAGGATATAGAAATCGACTTTGGTCATTGCGGTTCCTGAGCCGCCGCTGGCGCCACCCGAGGGTGACGCCAACGACGGTCATTGGTGTCAGGCCTTGGCGCGGTCCAGCAGGTACTGGGTCAGCAGGGGCACTGGGCGGCCGGTGGCGCCTTTGTCCTTGCCGCCGCTGGTCCAGGCCGTGCCGGCGATGTCCAGGTGCGCCCAGTTCAGGTTCTTGGTGAAACGCGACAGGAAGCAGGCCGCGGTGATGGTCCCGGCTTTCGGGCCGCCGATGTTGGCGATGTCGGCGAACGGGCTGTCCAGTTGTTCCTGGTACTCGTCGAACAAAGGCAACTGCCAGGCGCGGTCGTCGGCTTGCTGGCCGGCGCTGAGCAATTGGCCGATCAGTTCGTCGTTGTTGCCCAGCAGGCCCGAGGTGTGGGCACCGAGGGCGACGACGCAGGCGCCGGTCAGGGTGGCGATATCGATCACCGCTTGCGGCTTGAAGCGCTCGGAGTAGGTGAGGGCGTCACACAGCACCAGGCGGCCTTCGGCATCGGTGTTGAGGATTTCCACGGTCTGGCCGCTCATGGTGGTGACGATGTCGCCCGGACGCGAGGCGGTGCCGCTGGGCATGTTCTCGGCGCAGGCCAGGATGCACACCAGGTTGATCGGCAATTGCAGTTCGAGCACGGCGCGCAGGGTGCCGAACACGCTCGCGGCACCGCCCATGTCGTACTTCATTTCATCCATGCCGGCGCCTGGCTTGAGGCTGATGCCGCCAGTGTCGAAGGTGATGCCCTTGCCAACCAGCGCATATGGCTTCTCGGACTTCCTGCCGCCGTTGTATTGCATGACGATCAGGCGCGGCGGCTGGGCGCTGCCCTGGCCGACGGAATAGAACGAACCCATGCCCAGGTCCTTGATCTTCTTCTCGTCGAAGACCTCGACCTTCAGGCCCTTGAACTCCTTGCCCAGTGCCTTGGCTCGTTCGCCGAGGAACGTCGGGTGGCAGATATTCGGCGGCAGGTTGCCCAGGTCACGGGTGAAGGCCATGCCGTTGGCAATCGCGGTGGCGTGGGTCACGGCGCGCTGGACTTCAGCCTGGGCGGCCTTGATGGTCAGCAGGGTGATTTTCTTCAGGGCGCGGGGTTCGGCTTTCTGGCTCTTGAACTGGTCGAACTGGTATTCGCCGTCCACCAGGGTTTCCGCCAGCAGGCGGTTCTTGCCGTAGCTGTCGCGACCCTTGACCACCAACTCGTCCAACGCCAGGACGGCATCGGCGCCGCCCAGGCCCTTGAGGGTGCCCAACACGCCAGCGATGGTTTTACGGAACGGACGGTCGCCCAATTCGGCGTCCTTGCCCACGCCCACCAGCAGCACCCGATCGGCCTTGAGGTTGGGCAGGCTGTGCAGCAGCAGGCTCTGGCCGACCTTGCCGGCCAGGTCGCCGCGCTTGAGCACGGCGCTGATGGCACCGCCGCTCAGGCTGTCGAGCTGGGTGGCGACGACGCCGAGCTTGCGGTTTTCACCGACGGCAACCACCAGCGTGGCGGTTTTCAACGTTTCTGGGCTGACGCTTTTTACAACCAGTTCCATGTCCGGTTCCCTGAGTGAATGGTCAAGAGGCCAGGCGCCGACACAATGGCGCGCTGAGCGAGCTTCTTCTATATAGAAGCGCCGGTGCTTGCCGGCGACAAAGGCCGCAGTTTGAACCCCGGCGGCCGAGCCTGACAACCCTCGACGGCGCTAACTTTTGGCTTTAAGCACCGGTTTAAAGCGTGCGAAGTGACAGGCGCCTCCAATCACAGGATAATGCGGCTCTTTTTTCGGCGGTTCGCGTTGGCGGACCGGCTCGATACGTTTGCTTGTTTGGCCGCCTTAAGGGTTTGTATGAAAAGTCGCCGAGCGGCGATCAGGCAAGGCGAAAACAGGCGAGGAAGCGGAGTTGACTGGCTGTCAATGAGCATTCCGAGCCTGTTTTCAACGCAGCATGATCGTCGCGCAGGCACTTTTCATACAAAACCCAGCCTGACAACCCTGGAGTGTCTGGTGTGATCGTCTTTCGTTATCTATCCCGCGAAGTCCTGCTGACCCTGAGCGCCGTGAGCGCCGTGCTGCTGGTCATCATCATGAGCGGACGCTTCATCAAATACCTTGCCCAGGCGGCCTCCGGTGCCCTGGATCCGGGCTCCCTGTTCCTGATCATGGGGTTCCGCCTGCCGGGCTTCCTGCAATTGATCCTGCCGCTGGGGTTGTTCCTCGGTATTTTGCTGGCCTATGGGCGGCTGTACCTGGACAGTGAAATGACCGTGCTGTCGGCCACCGGCATGAGCCAGCAACGGCTGTTTCGCATGACCCTGTTCCCGGCCACATTGGTGGCGCTGGTGGTGGCCTGGCTGAGCCTGAGCCTGTCGCCCCAGGGCGCCAACCAATTCCAGCTGCTGATCAACCAGCAGGACGCCATGACCGAATTCGACACCCTGGTGCCAGGGCGTTTCCAGGCCCTGCGCGACGGCACGCGGGTGACCTACACCGAACAGCTCTCGGATGACCGGATCGACCTGGGCGGCGTCTTCATTACGCAAAAGAACCTGTCTTCGGACAGCAAGAAGGACCGTGGTATTTCCGTGCTGGTGGCCGAGAAGGGCCGGCAGGAAATCAACCCCGACGGCAACCGCTACCTGATCCTGCATAATGGCTATCGCTACGATGGCAAGCCGGGGCAGGCCGACTACCGGGCCATCAAGTACGACACCTATGGTGTGCTGTTGCCCAAGCCCGAGGTCAGCGACGAAGTCACCGATCGCGACGCGATGCCCACCGCCAGCCTGTTGGGCAACAAGGACATCCGTGCCCGCACCGAGCTGCAATGGCGCCTGTCGTTGCCGCTGCTGGTGTTCATCGTGACCCTCATGGCGGTCCCGCTGTCGCGGGTCAACCCGCGCCAGGGCCGTTTCCTCAAGTTGCTGCCGGCGATTCTCCTGTATATGGCTTACCTGACCATCCTGATTTCCGCCCGCGGCGCCCTGGAGAAGGGCAAGATCCCGCCGACGCTGGGCTTGTGGTGGGTGCATGGCATCTTCCTGGCCATTGGCCTGGGGCTGCTCTATTGGGAACCCCTGCGCCTGAAACTGGCCAGTCGCCGCAGCGCG
The DNA here is from genome assembly GCF_900115235.1 of Pseudomonas sp. NFACC24-1. Lineage (NCBI taxonomy): Bacteria > Pseudomonadati > Pseudomonadota > Gammaproteobacteria > Pseudomonadales > Pseudomonadaceae > Pseudomonas > Pseudomonas sp. NFACC24-1. The sequence goes on along the minus strand of NZ_FOVS01000002.1, from coordinate 331,601 downwards.
CTGGAGGTGGCCCGTGGTTAAACTCGACCGCTACATCGGCAGCAGTGTGTTCATGGCGATTCTCGCGGTGCTGGGGATCATCCTTGGCCTGGCGACCCTGTTTGCCTTCATCGATGAAATGAGCGACGTCAGCGACACCTATACCCTGACGGACGTGGCGAGCTACGTGCTGCTGACCGCGCCTCGGCGCCTGTACGACATGCTGCCGATGGCGGCGCTGATCGGCTGCCTGATCGGCCTGGGCAGCCTGGCCAGCAACAGCGAGCTGACCATCATGCGCGCCGCAGGCGTGTCCATTGGTCGGATCGTCTGGGCGGTGATGAAGCCGATGCTGGTGCTGATGCTGGTGGGTGTGTTGATCGGCGAATACATCGCCCCGGCCACCGAGAACACCGCCCAGGCCAACCGTTCCCTGGCCCAGGGCGGCGGTGATGCGCAAAGCGCCAAGCACGGCCTGTGGCACCGCCAGGGTGACGAGTTCATCCACATCAACTCGGTCCAGCCCAATGGCATCCTCTATGGCGTGACCCGCTATCGTTTCGACGACCAGCGGCACATGCTGTCAGCGAGCTTCGCCAAGCGCGCGAATTTCGCCGAGGACCACTGGCAACTGAGTGATGTCACCACCACCCTGTTCCATGACAAGCGCACCGAGGTGGTCGCTGCCCCGCAAGAGCGTTGGGACGTGTCGATCAGCCCGCAGCTGCTCAGCACCGTGGTGATGGCGCCGGAATCGCTGTCGATTACCGGTTTGTGGGGCTATATCCACTATCTGGCGGACCAGGGCCTGAACAATGGCCGCTACTGGCTGGCTTTTTGGGTCAAGGTGTTGCAACCGCTGGTCACCGCCGCTCTGGTGTTGATGGCGATTTCCTTCATTTTCGGCCCGCTGCGTTCGGTGACCCTTGGTCAACGAGTGTTTACCGGCGTGCTGGTGGGCTTCACCTTCCGTATCGCCCAGGATCTGCTGGGGCCGTCGAGCCTGGTGTTTGGTTTCTCGCCGCTGTTTGCGGTGCTGGTCCCCGCGGCTGTCTGCGCGTTGGCCGGGCTCTGGTTGCTGCGCAGGGCGGGTTGACCCCAATTCTTGTGGCGAGCAGGCTTCATGTGGCGAGGGGATTTATCCCCGTTGGACTGCCCAGCAGTACCCAGCATCCTCCCTGGCGCATCGCCAGGGTTGATAGGTCGAGGGCTGCTTCGCAGCCCAGCGGGGATAAATCCCCTCGCCACAATGGCGTCTGTATCAGGTACAATTCCCGGCTATTTTTCGGCGGGCCATGCCTGCAGCCTTTTTGAGTGTTGATCCGTGAGTGATTTGAGTCATATCCGCAATTTCTCCATCATCGCCCACATTGACCATGGCAAGTCGACGCTGGCTGATCGCTTCATCCAGATGTGCGGCGGCCTGGCCGAGCGTGAAATGGAAGCCCAGGTCCTGGACTCCATGGACCTCGAGCGTGAGCGCGGGATCACCATCAAGGCCCACAGCGTTACCCTGTATTACAAGGCCCGCGACGGCGTCACCTATCAGCTGAACTTCATCGATACCCCGGGTCACGTCGACTTCACCTATGAAGTCAGCCGGTCGCTGGCGGCCTGCGAGGGTGCATTGCTGGTGGTCGATGCCGGCCAGGGCGTCGAGGCCCAGTCGGTCGCCAACTGCTACACGGCCATCGAGCAGGGTCTGGAAGTCATGCCGGTGCTGAACAAGATCGACCTGCCCCAGGCCGATCCGGACCGCGTGAAGGAAGAAATCGAGAAAATCATTGGCATCGATGCCACCGACGCGGTCACCTGCAGTGCCAAGACCGGCCTGGGCGTGGATGAAGTGCTCGAACGCCTGGTCACCACCATTCCTGCGCCAACCGGCAACATCGAAGATCCGCTGCAAGCGTTGATCATCGACTCCTGGTTCGACAACTACCTGGGTGTAGTCTCCCTGGTACGCGTGCGCCATGGCCGCGTGAAGAAGGGCGACAAGATCCTGGTCAAGTCCACCGGCAAGATCCACCTGGTGGACAGCGTCGGGGTCTTCAACCCGAAACATACCGCCACCGTCGACCTGAAGGCCGGCGAAGTGGGCTTCATCATCGCCGGCATCAAGGACATCCACGGGGCGCCGGTCGGTGACACCCTGACCTTGAGCTCCACCCCCGACGTCGATGTGCTGCCCGGTTTCAAACGCATCCAGCCGCAGGTCTATGCCGGCCTGTTCCCGGTCAGCTCCGACGACTTCGAGGATTTCCGCGAAGCCCTGCAAAAGCTGACCCTGAACGACTCCTCCCTGCAGTACACCCCGGAAAGCTCCGACGCCCTGGGCTTCGGCTTCCGCTGCGGGTTCCTGGGCATGTTGCACATGGAAATCATCCAGGAGCGCCTGGAGCGCGAATACGACCTGGACCTGATCACCACGGCACCGACGGTAATCTTCGAGCTGCTGCTCAAGAACGGCGAAACCCTCTACGTCGACAACCCGTCCAAGCTGCCGGACCTGTCGGCCATCGAGGACATGCGCGAACCGATCGTGCGGGCCAACATCCTTGTGCCTCAGGAGCACCTGGGTAACGTCATTACCCTGTGCATCGAGAAACGCGGCGTACAACACGACATGCTGTTCCTCGGCACGCAGGTCCAGGTGACCTACGACCTGCCGATGAACGAAGTGGTGCTGGACTTCTTCGACCGCCTCAAATCCACCAGTCGCGGCTATGCTTCGCTGGACTATCATTTCGATCGTTACCAATCGGCTAATCTGGTGAAACTGGATGTGCTGATCAACGGTGAGAAAGTCGATGCCCTGGCATTGATCGTGCACCGTGACAACGCGCACTACAAAGGTCGTGCATTGACCGAGAAGATGAAGGAACTGATTCCGCGGCAGATGTTCGATGTGGCAATCCAGGCCGCCATTGGCGGGCAGATTGTGGCGCGTACAACCGTCAAGGCGCTCAGAAAGAACGTATTGGCCAAATGCTACGGCGGCGACGTCAGCCGTAAGCGCAAGCTGTTGGAAAAGCAGAAGGCCGGTAAAAAACGCATGAAGCAGGTCGGTAACGTGGAAATTCCACAGGAAGCCTTCCTTGCGGTGCTCAGGTTGGATAGTTAGGTCCTATGTCGCTAAATTTCCCGCTGTTGCTGGTTATCGCCGTATTCGTCTGCGGCCTGTTGGCGTTGCTTGATCTGTTGTTCCTGGCGCCTCGGCGCCGGGCGGCCATCGCCTCTTATCAGGGCAGCGTCAGCCAGCCTGATGGTGTGGTGATCGAAAAGCTCAACAAGGAACCGCTGCTGGTCGAATACGGCAAGTCGTTCTTCCCGGTGCTGTTCATCGTGCTGGTGCTGCGTTCGTTCCTGGTGGAGCCGTTCCAGATCCCGTCCGGTTCGATGAAGCCGACCCTGGACGTGGGCGATTTCATTCTGGTGAACAAGTTCTCCTACGGGATCCGCCTGCCGGTGATCGACAAGAAAGTCATCGAGGTGGGTGATCCGCAACGCGGCGATGTCATGGTGTTCCGCTTCCCGAGCGACCCGAACGTCAACTACATCAAGCGGGTGGTCGGCTTGCCGGGCGACACGATCCGCTACACCGCCGACAAGCGTCTGTTCGTCAATGGCGAATCGGTGGCTGAACAATTGCTCGGCTCCGAGCCGGGTACGCTGGGCAGTGCCGAACTCTACCGGGAAAAGCTCGGCGAGGCCGAACACCTGATCCGCAAGGAAATGAGCCGCTACCGCGCAACGCCGGACCGTTCGTGGACCGTGCCGGCGGGGCACTATTTCATGATGGGCGACAACCGCGACAACTCCAACGACAGCCGTTACTGGGATGATCCGAACATTCCCAAGGACCTGCTGGGCATGGTCCCGGACCGAAACATCGTCGGCAAGGCCTTTGCGGTCTGGATGAGCTGGCCGGAACCCAAACTCAGCCACCTGCCGAATTTCTCGCGGGTTGGCTTGATCAAGTAATCCCACACGGCGCTGTTGAACACAGCGCCGAATGCTTTTCTGGAGCCTGCACAGGGTTGCCCGGAGGCATGAAGCCAACGATAGTCAGGACGTCATTTTTGAACACAGCGTTAATTGTCCCAAGCCAACGGTGCCTTGCCACCGTGGCGGTGGAATCCAGCCACGAACTCAGCGTGGGTAAACCGTGAGCGTTTCTCTAAGCCGTCTCGAGCGTCAGCTCGGCTACACCTTCAAGGACCCGGACCTGATGCTCCTGGCCCTCACTCACCGCAGTTTTGCCGGGCGCAACAACGAGCGCCTGGAATTCCTCGGTGATGCCATCCTCAACTTCGTGGCCGGCGAGGCGCTGTTCGAACGCTTCCCGCTGGCCCGCGAAGGCCAGTTGTCGCGTTTGCGCGCGCGATTGGTAAAAGGTGAGACCCTGGCCGTGCTGGCCCGTGGTTTCGACCTGGGCGATTACCTGCGCCTGGGCTCCGGTGAATTGAAAAGCGGCGGTTTCCGTCGCGAGTCGATCCTGGCCGATGCCCTGGAAGCGTTGATTGGCGCGATCTACCTGGACTCAGGCATGGACATGGCGCGCGAACGCGTGCTGGCCTGGCTGACTTCCGAGATCGACAGCCTGACGCTGGTGGACACCAACAAGGATCCCAAGACCCGTTTGCAGGAGTTCCTACAGTCGCGCAGTTGCGAACTGCCGCGCTACGAAGTGGTGGATATCCAGGGTGAGCCGCATTGCCGAACCTTCTTCGTCGAATGCGAAGTTGTCCTACTGAATGAAAAAAGCCGGGGTCAGGGTGTGAGTCGTCGTATTGCCGAACAGGTAGCGGCCGCCGCAGCACTGATCGCCCTGGGCGTGGAGAATGGCAATGACTGATACAACCGTCACCCGCTGCGGCTATGTCGCCATTGTCGGTCGGCCGAACGTGGGCAAGTCCACGCTGCTGAACCACATCCTGGGCCAGAAACTGGCGATCACCTCGCGCAAGCCCCAGACCACCCGCCACAACATGCTGGGTATCAAGACCGAAGGCGCCGTGCAGGCGATCTACGTCGACACCCCGGGCATGCACAAGGGTGGCGAAAAGGCCTTGAACCGCTACATGAACAAGACTGCCTCGGCGGCGTTGAAAGACGTCGACGTGGTGATCTTCGTGGTCGACCGCACCAAATGGACCGAAGAAGACCAGATGGTCCTCGAGCGTGTCCAGTACGTGACAGGGCCGTTGATCGTGGCGTTGAACAAGACCGATCGCATCGAAGACAAGGCTGAACTGATGCCGCACCTGGCCTGGTTGCAGGAGCAGTTGCCCAATGCCCAGATCATCCCGATCTCTGCCCAGCATGGCCATAACCTCGACGCGCTGGAGCGGGTGATTGCCGAACACCTGCCGGAAAACGATCATTTCTTCCCTGAAGACCAGATCACCGACCGCAGCAGCCGTTTCCTCGCCGCCGAGCTGGTGCGCGAGAAAATCATGCGCCAGATGGGCGCCGAGCTGCCGTACCAGATCACGGTCGAGATCGAAGAGTTCAAGCAACAGGGCAAGACCCTGCACATTCATGCATTGATCCTCGTCGAACGTGATGGCCAGAAGAAAATCATCATTGGCGACAAGGGCGAGCGCATCAAGCGCATCGGCACCGAGGCGCGCAAGGACATGGAGCTGCTGTTCGACTCCAAGATCATGCTCAACCTGTGGGTCAAGGTGAAGGGCGGCTGGTCCGATGACGAGCGTGCGTTGCGTTCGTTGGGTTACGGCGACCTGTAATCCATCCGGCAGTACACCACGGACCTTGTGGGAGCGGGCTTGGGGTCGTTTATAAAATTGTGCTCCGTCAGCGAGACTCCATTTCCATGTCCCCAACCCAACCCACCGGCCAATCCGCCTACGTCCTCCACAGCCGCGCCTACCGTGAAAGCAGCGCCCTGGTGGACTTCCTCACGCCCCAAGGGCGGCTGCGGGCGGTGTTGCGGGGGGCGCGGGGCAAAGCGGGGACGCTGGCACGGCCCTTCGTGCCGCTGGAAGTCGAATTTCGCGGGCGGGGCGAGTTGAAGAACGTCGGGCGCATGGAAAGCAACGGCGTCGCCGCCTGGCTCAATGGCGAGGCGTTGTTCAGCGGCTTGTACCTCAATGAATTGCTGATCCGCTTGCTGCCCGCCGAAGATCCTCACCCGGCCGTCTTCGACCACTACGCCGCCACGCTGCTGGCCCTGGCAGAAGGCCGTCCGCTGGAGCCGCTGCTGCGTTCGTTCGAATGGCGGCTGCTGGATGACCTGGGCTATGGCTTCGCCTTGAGCGCCGACCTGCACGGCGAGCCCATCGCCGCCGACGGCCTCTACCGTTTGCAAGTGGATGCTGGCCTGGAGCGGGTCTACCTGCTGCAACCGGGGCTGTTCAATGGCGCCGAGCTGCTGGCCATGGCCGAGGCCGACTGGAGCGCGCCGGGCGCCTTGTCGGCGGCCAAGCGGCTGATGCGCCAAGCCCTGGCCGTGCACCTGGGCGGTCGGCCCCTGGTCAGTCGCGAGCTGTTTCGCAAGCCCTGATCAACCCGTATGCTGTGGGCCGACTATCTGTCCCTTCAGGAGCCTTTTTGTGAGCACCAGCAATCGCATTCTTCTCGGCGTGAACATCGACCATGTCGCCACCCTGCGCCAGGCCCGCGGTACGCGCTACCCGGATCCGGTCAAGGCCGCGCTGGACGCGGAAGAGGCGGGTGCCGACGGCATCACCGTGCACCTGCGTGAAGACCGTCGCCACATCCAGGAGCGCGACGTGCTGCTGCTCAAGGACGTGCTGCAAACCCGCATGAACTTCGAAATGGGCGTGACCGAAGAAATGATGGCGTTCGCTGAGCTCATCCGCCCGGCGCACATCTGTCTGGTGCCGGAGACGCGCCAGGAACTGACCACCGAAGGCGGCCTCGACGTAGCGGGGCAGGAATCGCGGATCAGCCTGGCGGTGGAACGCCTGTCGAAGATCGGTGCCGAGGTATCGCTGTTCATCGATGCCGACGAACGGCAGATCGAAGCATCCAAGCGGGTCGGCGCCCCGGCCATCGAACTGCACACCGGTCGTTACGCCGATGCCGAAACCCCCACCGAGGTGGCCGACGAGCTGCAGCGGGTCGCCGATGGCGTCGCCTTTGGCCTGGCCCAGGGCTTGATCGTCAACGCCGGCCATGGCCTGCACTACCACAACGTCGAAGCCGTCGCGGCCATCAAGGGCATCAACGAGCTGAACATCGGCCACGCGCTGGTGGCCCATGCGTTGTTCGTCGGGTTCAAGTCGGCGGTGGCGGAAATGAAAGCGCTGATCCTGGCTGCCGCGAAAGCCTGATGCCACCACATAACTCAATGTGCCTGCTCATTTAAGGCCTGCTTGATTGATTGTGGCGAGGGGATTTATCCCCGTTGGGCTGCGAAGCGGCCCTAAAATCTGGCGCCTCGGTGTGTCAGGCAGATTGAGTTGACTGCTTTGGGGCTGCTGCGCAGCCCAACGGGGATAAATCCCCTCGCCACAGATTCATCACAGCATCGGGATGGTGTACAGCTTCAGAGCTGCGGGGATTCCTGGTTCGGCTTGCTCTTGTCCACACCCGGCACGTGCAGGTTGCCCTCGGCCACCTGGTCGCCTTCGAGCTGCGGTTGCGTCACCCAGGTCAGGATGTCGTAGTAGCGACGGATGTTCGCCACGAAATGCACGGGCTCGCCGCCCCGGGCGTAGCCGTAGCGGGTCTTGCTGTACCACTGTTTCTGGGACAGGCGCGGCAGGATCTTCTTCACATCCAGCCACTTGTCCGGGTTCAGCCCTTCCTTGGCCGCCAGTTTGCGGGCGTCGTCCAGGTGGCCGCTGCCGACGTTATAGGCCGCCAGGGCGAACCAGGTGCGGTCGGGCTCCTGGATGCTTTCGTCCAGTTGGTCCTTCATGTAGGCCAGGTACTTGGCGCCGCCCATGATGCTTTGCTTCGGGTCCAGGCGGTTGGACACGCCCATGGCCTGGGCGGTGTTCTGGGTCAGCATCATCAGGCCGCGCACGCCGGTCTTGGACGTGACCGCCGGTTGCCACAGCGATTCCTGATAGCCGATCGCGGCCAGCAGGCGCCAGTCGACTTTCTCTTTCTTGGCGTAGGCCTTGAAGTGCTGTTCGTATTTGGGCAGGCGTTGTTGCAGGTGCTGGGCGAACGTGGTGGCGCCCATGTAGCCGAGGACATCGACGTGGCCGTAGTAGCGGTCCTTGAGGCGTTGCAGCGTGCCGTTCTTCTGCACCTTGTCGAGGTAGCTGTTGATCTCGTTGAGCAGGCTGTTGTCTTCACCAGGGGCCACGGCCCAGCTCTGGTTGCGGGCATCGCCCAGGTCGAAGGCCACGCGCACGTTGGGGAAGTACACCTGGTTCATCGCCACTTCGTTGGAATCCACCAGGGTGAGGTCGATCTGGCCCTCGTCGACCATGCGCAGCAGGTCGACCACTTCAACCGCGTCGGACTCTTCGTATTCGATGCCCGGGTATTGCTGTTTCAGCTGCGCCAGCTGTTCGGCGTGGCTGCTGCCCTTGAGCACCATGATCTTCTTGCCCGCCAGGGCGGCCGCGTCGGTGGGGCGTGACTGGCCATTGCGGTAGATGACCTGCGGGGTGACTTCCAGGTAGGCGTGGGAAAACCGCACCTGCTTCTTGCGCTGTTCGCTGCTGACCAGGCCTGCGGCCGCCAATACCGGGCCGTTGGGCTTGCCGATCTGGCTGAACAGGTCGTCGAGGTTGTCAGCGGTCTCGATCTTCAGCTCCACCCCCAAATCGTCGGCGAAGCGCTTCACCAGCTCGTACTCGAAGCCGGTTTCACCGTTGCGATCCTGGAAGTAGGTGGCAGGGCTGTTTCGGGTAACCACCCGCAGCACGCCATCCTCCTTTACGCGCTCCAGTGTGTTGGGTTTCTCAACACAACCACTGAGCACCAGGAAGAGTCCGGTTGCGATCAGCCATTTGGCATATCGCGGACGCAAAGCCGTTGGGGAAAACATCTGCGCAGTATACGCAAACGGCCCCTACCGCCATATCTCGACAGCAAAAGGCCAGTCTGCTAGCGGTTGCAAAACATGTCCGCAACACCGGCCGGCCGGGGTGTGGCGGGCTTTGCGCCGCTGAAAAATATCTCTGCACGAACCTTGGTACGGGGCCCCAATACCCCCGCATGCGCAAAGACCGACATTCGGCCAGCACCGTGCGTGCCGTTTCGGGTGCCGTTGCCGGCGGTTTAGGCTAGAATGCACGGCCTCAAAGCACACCCCCTTCCCGAGGCTGTCCCGAAGATGTTGATCCTGCGCGGCGCTCCTGCCCTTTCTGCCTTTCGCCACAGCAAACTCCTTGAGCAACTGAGCCAAAAGGTTCCGGCTGTCAGTGGCTTGTATGCTGAATTCGCTCACTTCGCCGAAGTCACCGGCGGTTTGACCGGCGACGAACAGCAGGTGCTCGCGCGCCTTCTGAAGTACGGCCCCAGTGTTCCTGTCCAGGAGCCGGCCGGTCGCCTGTTCCTGGTGCTGCCGCGTTTCGGCACCATTTCGCCGTGGTCGAGCAAGGCCAGCGACATCGCCCGCAATTGCGGCCTGGCGAAGATCCAGCGCCTGGAGCGCGGCATTGCCTTTTATGTCGCCGGTGAGTTCAGCGAGGCCGAGGCCCAGTTGATCGCCGAAGGCCTGCATGACCGCATGACCCAGGTCGTGCTGGGCAACCTGGAGCAGGCCGCCGGTCTGTTCAGCCACGCCGAACCCAAGCCGCTGACGGCCATCGACGTACTGGGCGGCGGCCGTGCCGCACTGGAAAACGCCAACGCCGAACTGGGCCTGGCCCTGGCCGAAGACGAGATCGATTACCTGGTCAACGCCTTCCAGGGCTTGAAGCGCAACCCGCACGACATCGAACTGATGATGTTCGCCCAGGCCAACTCCGAGCACTGTCGCCACAAGATCTTCAACGCCAGTTGGGACATTGACGGCCAGAGCCAGGAAAAAAGCCTGTTCGGCATGATCAAGAACACCTATCAGATGCATAACGAAGGTGTGCTGTCGGCCTACAAGGACAACGCGGCGGTGATCGTCGGCAACGTTGCCGGTCGCTTCTACCCGAACCCCGAGACCCGCCAGTACGGTGCGGTCCAGGAGCCGGTGCACATCCTCATGAAGGTCGAGACCCACAACCACCCGACCGCCATTGCGCCGTTCCCGGGCGCGTCCACCGGTTCCGGTGGCGAGATCCGCGACGAAGGCGCCACCGGGCGCGGTGCCAAGCCCAAGGCCGGCCTGACCGGCTTCACCGTGTCGAACCTGCAGATCCCGGGCTTCGAACAGCCGTGGGAAAAGCCCTACGGCAAGCCTGAGCGCATCGTCAACGCCCTCGACATCATGATCGAAGGTCCCCTGGGGGGCGCGGCGTTCAACAACGAATTCGGCCGTCCGGCCCTGACCGGCTACTTCCGTACCTTCGAACAGTCCATCACCACCCCCCGTGGTGAGGAAGTCCGTGGTTACCACAAGCCGATCATGCTCGCGGGTGGCATGGGCAACATCCGCGCCGAACACGTGCAGAAAGGCGAGATCCTGGTCGGCTCCAAGCTGATCGTCCTCGGCGGCCCGGCCATGCTGATCGGCCTGGGTGGCGGCGCGGCTTCCTCCATGGCCACCGGCACCAGCTCGGCCGACCTGGACTTCGCCTCGGTCCAGCGGGAAAACCCGGAAATGGAACGCCGTTGCCAGGAAGTCATCGACCGTTGCTGGCAGTTGGGTGAACACAACCCCATCAGCTTCATCCACGACGTCGGCGCCGGCGGCCTGTCCAACGCCTTCCCGGAACTGGTCAACGACGGTGGTCGCGGTGGTCGCTTCGAACTGCGCAACATTCCGAACGACGAGCCGGGCATGGCCCCGCACGAAATCTGGAGCAACGAATCCCAGGAGCGTTACGTCCTGGCGGTCGGCCCAGCCGACTTCGAACGCTTCCAGGCCATTTGCGAGCGCGAGCGCTGCCCGTTCGCGGTAGTGGGTGAAGCCACCGCCGAGCCGCAACTGACCGTCACCGACAGCCACTTCGGCAACAGCCCGGTGGACATGCCGCTGGAAGTGCTGCTGGGCAAGGCCCCGCGCATGCACCGTTCGGCCGTTCGCGAAGCGGAGCTGGGGGATGATTTCGATCCATCGACACTCGACCTCGCCGATTCCATCGAGCGTGTACTGCATCACCCGGCCGTGGCGAGCAAGAGCTTCCTGATCACCATCGGTGACCGCACCATCACCGGCCTCGTGGCCCGTGACCAGATGGTCGGTCCATGGCAGGTGCCGGTGGCCGACGTGGCCGTGACCGCCACCAGCTTCGACGTCTACACCGGCGAAGCCATGGCCATGGGCGAGCGCACGCCGCTGGCGCTGCTGGATGCCCCGGCCTCGGGCCGCATGGCGATCGGCGAGACCCTGACCAACATCGCGGCTTCGCGCATCGGCAAGATTTCCGACATCAAGCTGTCGGCCAACTGGATGTCCGCCGCCGGTCACCCGGGTGAAGACGCGCGCCTGTACGACACCGTCAAGGCTGTCGGCATGGAGCTGTGCCCGGAACTGGGCATCACCATTCCGGTGGGCAAGGACTCCATGTCCATGGCCACGCGCTGGAACGACGAAGGCGTGGACAAGAGCGTGACCTCGCCGCTGTCGCTGATCGTGACCGGTTTCGCCCCGGTCACCGACATCCGCCAGACCCTGACCCCGCAACTGCGCATGGACAAGGGCACCACCGACCTGATCCTGATCGACCTGGGCCGTGGCCAGAACCGCATGGGCGCCTCGATCCTGGCCCAGGTGCATGGCAAGCTCGGTTCGCAGGCGCCGGACGTCGACGATGCCGAAGACCTGAAGGCGTTCTTCGCCGTCATCCAGGGCCTGAACGCCGACGGTCACCTGCTGGCCTACCACGACCGTTCCGACGGTGGTTTGCTGACCACCGTGGTGGAAATGGCCTTCGCCGGTCACTGTGGCCTGAGCCTGACCCTCGACAGCGTGGCCGAGTCCACGGCTGAAATCCCGGCCATCCTGTTCAACGAAGAACTGGGTGCGGTGATCCAGGTTCGCCAGGACGCCACCCCGGACATCCTCGCCCAGTTCAGCGCCGCCGGCCTGGCCGATTGCGTCTCGGTGATCGGCCAGCCGATCAACAACGCTCACATCAACATCACCTTCAACGGCGACACCGTCTTCGAAGGCCAGCGCAGTCTGTTGCAGCGTCAGTGGGCTGAAACCAGCTACCAGATCCAGCGCCTGCGCGACAACGCCGAGTGTGCCGAGCAGGAGTTCGACGCGCTGCTGGAAGAAGACAACCCGGGCCTGAGCGCCAAGCTCAGCTATGACGTCAACCACGACGTGGCGGCGCCCTACATCAAGAAAGGCATTCGCCCACAAGTGGCGGTCCTGCGCGAGCAGGGCGTCAACGGCCAGGTGGAGATGGCGGCAGCGTTCGACCGCGCCGGTTTCAACGCGATCGACGTGCACATGAGCGACATCCTGGCCGGTCGTGTCGACCTGAACGACTTCAAGGGCATGGTCGCCTGCGGCGGTTTCTCCTACGGCGACGTGCTCGGTGCCGGTGAGGGCTGGGCCAAGTCGGCGCTGTTCAACAGTCGCGCCCGCGACGCGTTCCAGGGGTTCTTCGAACGCACCGACAGCTTCACCCTCGGCGTGTGCAACGGTTGCCAGATGATGTCCAACCTGCACGAGCTGATCCCGGGCAGCGAATTCTGGCCGCACTTCGTGCGTAACCGTTCCGAGCAGTTCGAAGCGCGCGTGGCGATGGTCCAGGTCCAGGAGTCGAACTCGATCTTCCTTCAGGGCATGGCCGGTTCGCGCATGCCGATCGCCATCGCCCACGGCGAAGGCCATGCGGAGTTCGAAAGCGAAGAAGCCCTGCTCGAAGCCGACCTGTCCGGTTGCGTGTCGCTGCGTTTTGTCGACAACCACGGCAAGGTCACCGAAACCTACCCGGCCAACCCGAACGGCTCGCCGCGCGGGATCACCGGCCTGACCAGCCGCGACGGCCGCGTCACGATCATGATGCCGCACCCGGAGCGGGTGTTCCGCGCGGTGCAGAACTCGTGGCGTTCGGACGACTGGAACGAAGACGCGCCCTGGATGCGCATGTTCCGCAACGCCCGCGTCTGGGTGAACTGAGACGGTGTACAAGCTCTGCTTCTTCGTCCCGGCCAGTCACGTGGACGAGGTCAAAAGCGCTGTATTCGCTGCCGGTGGCGGGCGAATCGGCGACTATGACCACTGTGCCTGGCAAGTGTTGGGCCTGGGCCAGTTTCGCCCGTTGGACGGCAGCGAGCCGTTCATTGGCGAGGCGGGCCAGGTCGAGCAGGTTGAGGAATGGAAAGTCGAGCTTGTGGTGGCCGATGATTTGATCGAAGGGGTGGTGAAGGCTTTGAAGCAGAGCCATCCCTACGAGACGCCGGCCTATGAAGTGTGGCGGTTGGAGGATTTCTGATTCTTCGCTCGTCGAATGAGAAACCCGCTGATTGAATCAGCGGGTTTTTTATTGGTTCCAGCGAACCCGGAAGCTGTGGGAGTGAGCTTGCTCGCGATAGCGTTGGGTCAGCAAAATCAATGTTGACTGAACCCCCGCTATCGCGAGCAGGCTCGCTCCCACATGGGATCTCCAGTGGGCCCGAAATAGGTGCTCGACGCCAATCAACTGTGGGAGCGGGCTTGCCCGCGAAGGCGTCGGGTCAGCTTGCATTGATGTTGGATGTACTGGCCTTTTCGCGAGCAAGCCCGCTCCCCAGAGGCTCTACCTAGCCCGCCCGTCTATTGATGCCGGTTCTCGAGGCGGCAGGCTTCCTTCTCGATGCCAATGCACTCGACTGGTTCACTGACGCCTTTCTCGAAGCGGCGGGCGTTCATCAATAGGCCTCCTTTGATACCGCCAATAAATGCGAAGGCGCCTTCACGCGAACCTACGTTACGTACCGATAAATCTACTGCCACGCTGTTGGGCCTGACTTCATAGACCCAGCCCCCGTTGGCGGCTTCTTGGGTTGCCCAGAACTTGGCTTCGCTATAATCGCTGAATGCCACAACGACCGATTGAGCCAGAGGGGACTCCGGCCAGATCGATTGTCGCAGATTCGGTGTCAGAGAGTTCCAGGCCCGTAGCCCTCGGGCCAGCGCATCCGCTCCCTGCGTGGGATTGATTGTCGTAGAGCCGACTGCCCAGAGGGACTGCTTGTTCGTTATCCATGCCAGGCCCTCCGGAGGCACCACTCGGTTCCACTCGATGGACATTGCAGCGATCTCCAGCCTCGTCTCGCGGCCAGTGGGTTCACGGTAGTTTGGGTTAGTTACGCATTCGGTAAAATCGGGTGCCCGGCAGGCATTTTTGATGAAGCGCCCCTTTACACCGCCTGGGAAGCTGATTTCCTCCTCGCTGGGAAAATGCCCTCCCGATAGCGGCTGATCGACGCCATGGGGGGCATGGAGTTCGTACAGCCATTCGCTGGCGTAGTGCTCGGCGATGGACTTACTGCGCGTTGTGCTGCTGTATATCGATTTTGCGATCCCGCCCCCATGACTGTACCAGTCGTATTTCCATTCATTCTCGGGGAAGCCCACGGCCTTGGGCAGTAGCCCGTCCCGGAAGGCATTGAGGCCTTGACCCGTTGTATCTCCTCGATAGAGCGTATCCATGTCGGTACGCCAGCGTAACGAGGGTACGGTCTTGCGGATATCCACGCTCGAATCCGCGGTGACCTGCAGCCAGGCCTGATACCAGGGTTCATCTTTCTGCACCGAGTCCTGAGTCGCGGCCCACGTATTCGGGGCCACTTGCCAGGCGCTTGCCGTTACCACGGCGACAGCCGCCACCCGTACAAAACCGTTGCTTCTACTCATGATTTGGACACCTCAGCTTGAAACGAGGACGCCAATCGAATCACATACTTCGTTACGACATATTCTTCGAATTGACAGTTTAACTACCTGTTGCGCAGTTCGATGGCACCGCTGGGGTGCGCCTTGGTTTACTGCGTGGGGGTAAGGATAGTTGACTGTTCTGCGCTGTAACGTCTGATTTTGTAACAAGCGGCTCAGTTGAATGCGTTGGCGAATAATCAGGTTGTGTTGTTGGTTGTAATCCGTCTGGTTTGTCCGTTACCTGTTATTTATGACAGTTGTGAGGTTCTGCTTGATGACTTTTAATCTAGGGTTTTGTCTTGGAGGCGCTCGCTAAATTTTCGGTTGGGTACAGATCTGGACTTGATGCAATAAGTGCCGGCCTCATCGCGAGCAAGCTCGCTCCCACAAGAGGCAGGTGTCGATCACAGGTTTTGTGAACAACACCCAGCCACTGTGGGAGCGAGCTTGCTCGCGATAAATCGAAAGACGAATACAAGAATCCCGGTAGAACACTGGGCCCGTGGTGAGGGAGCTTGCTTCCACAGAGGCTCTACCTAGCCCGCCCGTCTATTGATGACGATTCTCGAGGCGGCAGGCTTCCTTCTCGATGCCGATGCATTCGACCGGTTCACTGACGCCTTTCTCGAAGCGGCGTGCGTTCATCAACAGCCCGCCCTTGATACCGCCGATGAATGCGTACGCGCCTTCACGGTTACCGGTGTAGCGCCCGGACAAATCCACGGCAACGCTGTTGGGCTTGACTTCGTACACCCAGCCGCCGTTTTCCGCTTCCGTGACAGCCCAGATCTTGGCATCGCTATAATCACGGAAGGCCATGACGAGCGAATGCGCAAGATTAGACTCCGGGGTCGTCGCCAAGCGCAGATCCGGTGGCAATGAATTCCAGCCCCGCAATCCGTGGGCCAGCGCATCCGCACCCTGCACCGGATTGATCTTCGCAGAGCCTACCGCCCATAGGGATTGCTTGTTCGTTACCCAGTCCAGGCCTTCGACAGGCACGAGCCTGTTCCAATCGATGCGGGTTGCGGCAATCTCCTGCATCGTCTCGTGGCCAGTGGGTTCGCGGTAGTCCGGGTTCGCGACGCAATCGCCCGGATCGGTTTTCTTGCAGGCCTGCTTGATAAAGCTTCCCTTGACGCCACCGGGGTAGCTGATCTCTTCCTCCGAAGGAATTGGCCCGCCTGATTGCGTCTGGTCGATTCCGTGGGGCGCCTTGAACTCGAACACCCATTCATTGGCGAAGCTCTGGGCGATACGCTGGCTGCGGGTCGTACTGCTGTAGACCGACCGTTGGGCGCCCGCCCCATGGCCGAACCAGTTGTACATCCATTCGCTCTCCGGGAAGTTGACGGATTTAGGCAACAGGCCGTCCCGGAAAGCTTCTAGCCCCTGGTTGGTGGTGTCGCCCCGATAGAGCGTGTCCATGTCGGTCCGCCAGCGCAAGGAAGGGTTGGTCGCGCGGATATCCACAGTCGAGTCCGCAGTGACCTGAAGCCAGGCCTGATACCAGGGTTCATCCTTCTGCGCCGAGTCCTGGGTCGTTGCCCACGCATTGGGGTTCGCTTGCCAGGTGCCTGCCAATACCATGGCGACAGTCGCCGCCCGTATAAAACCGCTGCTTCTACTCATGATGTGGACACCTCTCCTGAAACGAGGATGCCAATCGAATCACATACTTCATTACGACATATTCTTCGAATTGACAGTTTAATTATCGATTGCTCAGTGCGAAGGCAACGCTGGGGTGTGCCTCGGTTCACTGGTGAGAGTGAGAATAGATGACTGTGCTGGGCTGTAAGATCTTATTTTGTAACAAGCATCTCAGTTGGAAGTGGTCGCGAACATCAGGATGTGTTTGTTGGCCGTTACTGGTCGGAATTATCCGTTACCTGTTATTTCTGACAGTTGATAGCTCTTGGTTGATGACCTTTAATCGAGGGTTTTGTCGAGGGTTCGCGCTAGATAACTTTTCGGTTGGGTACAGGTTCGGGCTTGATGCAATAAGTACCGCCCTCATCGCGAGCAAGCTCGCTGGGTTCGTAGGAGCTGCCGAAGGCTGCGATCTTTTGATCTTTCGTTGGGATTCAAGTGTCTAGGGAAAGATCGCAGCCTCGTTGCACTCGACAGCTCCTACACAGCTCCTACACAGCGCCTACAACGCAGTCCAGTGGGCGGACGGTGGTGCTAGGCCCCGGCATCGACCTTGCGGCCATGCGTCAGGCTATCCAACGCCTGCCATAACCTCGGTGCCTTTTCCCCCAGCAGCAGGTGCCAGACGCCACCTTCCAACGGGCTCATACCCTGACACCCCAACCCTTTGAGCCGGTTTTCCGACAAGCCCTTGTCATCGGCCAGTCGCACCCGTAGCCGGCTCGTCGCCACGCACTCGAGTTGCAGGACATTGTCCTGGCCTCCGAGGGCGTCCAGCCATTGTTGCGCTTCGATGCTGGAAAGGGCGGCAGGTGTCGTCGGTGCAGGGGCATTCGGCACCGGCGCGGTGACCAGGCGAAGGGAGGAGGGCACCGCCAGGCGGATTTCGTCGGCAATGCTGTCGGCCATCGGCCCCACCACCACCTGCAGGCTCCCGCCGTTACCGGGGCGCACCACGGCCATGGCGCCGAGGGCCTTGAGCTGGGCGTCGGACGCCTTGTTGCGATCCACCATGTCCAGCCGCAAGCGCGTGGTGCAGGCACCGATGGTGATCAGGTTGTCGGCGCCGCCCAAGGCCTGGATGTAGGCCGCGGCCCGCTGGTTTTCGGCGATGGCCGGTTTGTCGCCTGCCGGTACCTCTTCACGCCCCGGGGTCTTCAGGTCGAAGCGGCGGATGCAGAAGTCGAACACCAGGTAATAGATTGCCGCGTAGGCCAGGCCCACCGGGACGACCAACCAGCCGTTGGTGGATTTGCCCCAGCCCAGGACCATGTCGATGAAGCCGCCGGAGAAGGTAAAGCCCAGGTGAATGTCCAGCAGATTGGTCACGGCCATCGATACGCCGGTGAGCAGCGCATGGGCTAGGAACAACAGGGGCGCGAGGAACATGAAGGCGAACTCGATCGGCTCGGTGACACCGGTCAGGAACGAGGTCAGCGCCATGGACAGCAGGATCCCACCCATGATCTTGCGCCGCTGGGGCAAGGCATTGCGGTACATCGCCAGGCACGCGGCGGGCAGGCCGAAGAGCATCACCGGGAACATGCCGGTCATGAATTGGCCGCCCTTGGGGTCGCCGGCGAAATAACGGCTCAGGTCACCGGTGACCACCGCACCGGTGTCGGGATCGGTGAAACTGCCGAAGATGAACCAGGCCATGTTATTGAGGATGTGGTGCAGGCCGGTAACGATCAGCAATCGGTTGAACACCCCGAACACGAAGGCACCGAAACTGCCGCTTTCCATCAGCATGGCGCCGAAACCGTTGATACCCTGCTGGATCGGCGGCCAGATAAGGCCGAAGACCACGCCCAGCCCGACGGCGCTGAAGCCGGTGACAATCGGCACGAAGCGCCGGCCACCAAAGAACGCCAGGTACTCCGGCAGCTTGATGTCTTTGAAGCGGTTGTACAGCGCTCCCGCCAGCAGGCCGCTGATGATTCCGGCGAGCATGCCCATGTTGATGCTGGCATCGAGCACCTTCAGGGTCGCGATCATCACCAGGTAGCCGATGGCCCCGGCCAACCCCGCCGTACCGTTGTTGTCCCGGGCGAAGCCCACGGCGATGCCGATGGCGAAGATCATCGCCAGGTTGGCGAAAATCGCCTGGCCGGCGTCGTGGATGATGGCGATGTTCAACAGGTCGGTGTCGCCCAGGCGCAGCAACAAGCCGGCGATGGGCAGGATCGCGATGGGCAGCATCAGTGCCCGGCCGAGGCGTTGCAGCCCTTCGATGAAATGCTGGTACATGGCGTCTCTCCCTTTATTGTTCTTCGAAGTGGCTCAGCCCAGGGGCCAATGTCGATGGCAGGCACGGCGTACCGCGAGTGCGCTGCCCAGGTTCAGCAGTTCGTTGCTCAAGCGAGCGCACTGCGCGGCGTCGAGGTGGCGCACGCGGTCCTTGATTTCGCCGATCTGCGGCGGGCTGACCGACAGTTCGCGTACACCCAGGCCGATCAGTACGGGCGTGGCCAATGGGTCCGAGGCCAGGGCTCCGCACACGCCGACCCAACGCCCATGCTTGGCGGCACCGGCGCAGGTCTGGGCGATCAGCCGCAGCAACGCGGGGTGCAAGGCATCGACCCGGGCGGCGAGGCCGGCGTGGTCGCGGTCCATGGCCAGGGTGTATTGCGACAGGTCGTTGGTGCCGATGGAGAGGAAGTCCGCATGTTCGGCCAATTGTTCGGCCAGCAACGCCGCGGCCGGCACTTCGATCATCACCCCCAGTTGCGGGCGTTCGCTCAGGCCCAGCTCGGTGCCGAGGGCTTCGAGGCGTTGGCGGATGTGCAGCAGTTCGTCGACTTCGGTGACCATGGGCAACAGGATCCGGCAGCGGTCCAGCGGACGGGTTTGCAGCAAGGCGCGCAGTTGCTGGTCGAGCAGGTCCGGTCGCACCTGGGCCAGGCGAATGCCGCGCAGGCCCAGTACCGGGTTGGCTTCGCTCGGCAGTGGCAGGTAGTCCAGTTGCTTGTCACCGCCCACGTCGATGGTGCGAATGATCACCGGCCTGTCGTCCATGGCATCGAGTACGGCTTGATAAGCCTGACGCTGCTCTTCTTCGTCGGGGGCGGTGCGGCGGTCGACGAAGAGAAATTCGGTGCGCAACAAGCCAATGCCATCGGCACCGTTGGTCAGGCTTTGGCCGGCTTCGGCGCTGGAGGCCACGTTAGCGGCGACTTCAACCTCCACGCCATCGACGGTTCGCGCCGGCGTGTGGGCGAGGCTCTGTTGTTGGGCGCGCAGGGCCGTGCGTCGGGTCTGTGCTTGCTGTACTTGCGCCAGGCGCTCGGCGGTTGGTGTGAGTTCGAGGCGGCCCCCGTCAGCGTCCAGCACCACCGATTGTCCTGGCGCCTGCGCAAGCAGTGCCTCGCCCAGCGCCACCAGGCATGGCAGGCCTTTGCCTCGGGCCAGGATCGCCACATGGGACGTCGCGCCGCCCTCGACCATGCAAACCCCGGCCACGCCTTGGGCGCTGAGTTGCAGCAAGTCCGACGGGGTCAGTTCCTGGACGGCGACGATGGCGCCCGCCGCGACGTCGAATTGCCAGGCCTCACCCAGCAACGCCCGCAGGACCCGTTGGCGCAAGTCACGCAAGTCGTTGGCGCGCTCGGCCAGCAGCGTGCTGCCCAGTTGTTGCAGGACCTGGCATTGCGCGTCGATGGAGCGGCTCCAGGCGTGGGGCGCGGCACTGCCTTGTTCGATGAAGAACTCGGCGGCATCCAGCAGTAGCGGGTCTTCCAGCAGCGCCAGGTGGGCACTGAAAATCGCCTCTTCATCGCGGTGCTGCCTGGCCCGGGCGTGCTCCAGCGTGAGGTGGATTTCGCCACGGACCTGGGCCAGAGCGTCACTCAGGCGTTGGCGCTGGTCTTCGATGGCATGGCCGCCAGTGTCTTCCGGCAATTGAATGCCGCTCAACCGAATCAGCGGCCCGGTCACCAGGCCGGGCGCGGCACATACGCCGTGCAGCACACCTTCTTCTGCATTCGCCCGTGGTGGTTCGGGTGGCGGCGCGTTGGCATGGACTTCTTCCACCAGGGCTGTGGATAAGGTCGTCAGCAAGGCTTGCAACGCCGCCTCGGCATCGCTGCCCCGGCAACTGACGTGCACTTGTGCCTGTTCGGTGATGGCCAGCCCCATCATGCCTATTACACTGTCGCAGGAGGCCGATTTGCCGCTGAAATGCAACTGCGAACGGCTCTTGAAGCCTTGCGCGGTCTGGCGCACCAGGGCCGCCGGGCGAGCATGAAGACCGCCGCGATGGGCGATGCGGACCTGGCCGAACACTTCGATGCCGCCGCCGTCTTGGTCGTGATGTTCCGCCTGGTCGCCGGCCTTGGCGAGGATGTGCAGCAGCGGGTCGCCGACCTTCACCCCTTTAAGCGTGATGGGGCGTGCCTGGAAATGCTCGCCGTTGGTGATGACCAGCAGGCTGACCAGGCTTTTGCAGCGCAGCGCCACTTTATCCACGTCATACCGCAGCAGCGGCTGGCCATGGCTGACCCGTGCACCTTCCTTGACCAGCATGGAAAACCCGTCGCCTTGCAGCTCGACCGTATCCAGGCCCAGGTGCAGCAGCAGTTCGGCGCCATTGTCGGCCCGCAGGGTCACGGCGTGGCCGGTGCGGGCGACGTGGATCACTTCTGCGTCGCACGGCGCGTAGAGGGTGTCGTTCAGCGGATCGATGGCGATCCCATCGCCCATGGCGCCGCTGGCGAACACCGCGTCCGGGACATTGGCGAGGGTGAGCACCGGGCCGCTGAGGGGGGCGCTGAGGATCAGCTCTTTATTGTTGTTGGGCATGGGCTCGCTCTCTTCAGGCTCTTGTTTGAAAAGCAGTCGGATCAGTGGGTACGGGTGACCTTGCTCAGGTGCCGCGGCTGGTCCGGGTCCAGGCCCCGGGCCACGGCCAGGCTCGCGGCCATCGCGTAGAAGCTCTGGATCGCCAGGATCGGGTCCAGGGCCGGGTGTTCGGCGCGGCTCAAGGTCAGGTCGCGTTCGACAATGTCATCAGGTGCCGCCAGCAGGACCCGGGCACCGCGCTGGCGCATGTCCGCGGCCAGGCTCAACACGCCGGCCTGTTCGGCACCGCGGGGGGCGAACACCAGCAGCGGGTAGTCATGATCGATCAGCGCCATGGGCCCGTGGCGAACTTCGGCACTGCTGAAGGCTTCGGCCTGGATCGCCGAGGTTTCCTTGAACTTGAGCGCTGCTTCCTGGGCGATGGCGAACCCGGCGCCCCGGCCGATCACCATCAACCGCTGACAGTCGCGCAGGGCGTCGACAGCGCTGTGCCAGTCCTGGCGGGCGGCCTCGCGCAGGCCCTCGGGCAGCGCGCTGCCGGCTTCGAGCAACTCGGCGTCAGCTTTCCAGTGGGCCACCAGTCGCGCACTGGCGCTGAGGGTGGCAATGAAGCTCTTGGTCGCGGCGACGCTGCTCTCGACGCCGGCACACAACGGCACGCTGAATTCACAGGCGGCTTCCAGAGGCGAGTCGGTGGCGTTGACCAGGGCCACGCTCAAGGCGCCACGCTTGCGCAACAAGCGCAGGCTGTTCACCAGGTCCGGGCTCTGTCCCGACTGGGAAAACCCGAACGCCACCTGGCCGCTGACCTTCAGCGGCGCCTGTTGCATGGTCACCACCGACATCGGCAGCGAGGCCACCGGGATGCCCAGTTGCTGCATGGCCAGGTAAGCGAAATAGCTGGCGGCGTGATCGGAGCTGCCGCGGGCGATAGTCATTGCCACTTGCGGTGGCTGGCGGCGCAGGCGTCCGGCGATTTCCTCGAGGGCCGGGTCCAGTCGCTGCAACTGGCGCTCGACCGCTTCATGGGAGGCCAGGGCCTCTTCAAGCATTTTGGAAGTCAATGGCTTCTCCTTCGACCATCACGTCGGTCAGGGTCAGGGAACGGTCAAGGCGTACGCAGTCGGCCCAGGCGCCGGGTTGCAGGCGACCGCGCTCGGGCAGGCCGAGGTAGTCGGCGGGAAATTGGGACAGACGCTGGGAGGCTTCGGCGATGGGCAGGCCGATCTTCACCAGGTTGCGCAGGGCCTGGTCCATGGTCAGGGTGCTGCCGGCCAGGGTGCCATCGGCCAGGCGCACCCCGCCCAGGCACTTGGTCACGGTGTGGCTGCCGAGCTTGTATTCGCCGTCGGGCATGCCGGCGGCGGCGGTGGAGTCGGTAACGCAATACAGGCACGGGATTGAACGCAAGGCCACGCGCATCGCACCCGGGTGTACGTGGAGCAAGTCCGGGATCAACTCGGCATATTGCGCATGGGCGAGGGCCGCGCCGACGATCCCCGGTTCGCGGTGATGCAGCGGGCTCATGGCGTTGTACAAATGGGTGAAACTGCTGGCCCCGGCCGCCAATGCGGCGACGCCTTCTTCATAGCTGCCCAGGGTATGGCCGATCTGCATGCGCACGCCCCGGGCGCTGAGGGCACGGATCAAGTCATCATGACCGGCGATTTCCGGGGCGATGGTAATCACCCGGATCGGCGCCAGGGCCAGGTAGCTCTCCACCTCGGCCAGCAGCGCGGTGTGGGCGAAATTCGGTTGCGCGCCGAGTTTGCCGGGGTTGATGTAGGGGCCTTCCAAGTGCACCCCCAAGACCCGGGCGCTGCCGTTCGGGCGCTGCTCACAGAACACGCCGAGGGCCTGCAGCACGCTGGCGATCTCTTCGCTGGGGGCGGTCATGGTGGTGGCCAAGAGTGCGGTCGTGCCAAAACGCAGGTGGGTGCGGGCGATGGTCTCGAACGCCGAAGTCCCTTGCATGATGTCCTTGCCGCCACCGCCGTGGACGTGCAGGTCGATGAAACCGGGCAGCAGGTAGGGCAGGTCATTGCTGGCCGGATCGCAGGGCTGGCCTTCGATGGACACGACTTTGCCGTGCGCATGGAGCAGGCGGCCGCGAACCCAGCCGTCGCAGGTGAGGATGTTGTCTTCGGACATGGGCGTTCTCTGGTCGTCTAGCGCCGCAGTTCTGCGACAAAGTCGTAGTAGTCGTTGCGGCAATAGGTGTCGGTGACTTCGATGGGGGTGTTGTCTTCCAGGTAGCCGACCCGGGTCATCAGCAACATCGCGGTGCCGGGGGCGATGCCTACCAGGGCGGCGAATTCGTCCGAGGCGTTGATGGCCTGGATGTGTTGCAGGGCGCGCACCACCGGCTTGCCGATGCCGTCGAGAAATGCGTAGAGGGAATCGCCCACCGCTTGCGGCTTGGGAATGATCGAGGCGGGCAGGGTGCTCATCTCGATGGCCATGACCGTGTCGTCGGCCTTGCGCAGGCGCTTGAGCCGCGCGACTTTGTCGGTGGGCGACAGGCCCAGGCGGATCAGTTCTTCGTGGGTGGGCGGGGTGATTTCCCGCTCCAGCCATTGGGAACCGGGCACAAAGCCCTTGAGCCGCAGCATCTCGCTGAAGCCGCTGAGGCGTGACAGCGGCTGCTCCAGACGCGGGGTGATAAAGGTGCCCGAGCCCTGGTTGCGGCGGATCAAGCCTTGTTCGAACAACACTTCCAAAGCCTTGCGGGCGGTGACTCGGGAAATGCCCAGTTGCTCGCTCAAGCTGCGCTCGGACGGCATCGCCTGCTCGGCTTTCCACTGGCCGGCATGAATCGCCGTCTCCAGGTTACGCGCCAATTGCAGGTACAGCGGCGTGGGTTGGGTGTCGTCAGGGCGCAGGGCCAGGATGTCGTTCATAAGGGGTGTCCGATGCGGTTGTCGAGTTGTTGTCGCTCGGTAAGTGGGATGGAAGCTAATACCACTTGAATACCATGTCAACGCCGCTTGCCTGGGTTCTGGAGGCGTTGTTAGAGGGTTTTATCGGGGTGGGATTGAAGTGGTATTAGGGGGAGGGGATTCGAACGCAAAGATCTTCAACTGCGACAACGCCTACTGGGTGAACTGGTATTCATCTGTAGGTAATTTCTGAAGATGGGATCTTTTGATTTTATTTTTCGATGCTGACGGGCGGTCGTCCGAGCCCACCAAGGCTACCGCGCTGTTGTGGCGAGGGGATTTATCCCCACTGGGGCGCGCAGCGGCCCTAACCTGACAACTCGGCGTGGGGGATTGCTTGGGGCTGCTGCGCAGCCCAGCGGGGATAAATCCCCTCGCCACAGAGATAGCGGTCTGTCAGACGCACCGAAATTTCCGACACGTTTTTAGGGTTGTCCCTCGGAAGCGGGGGCTCTAGCCTTTGGGTGTCGCTGCCAATTCAGCGACCGGGTTTGACCGCTCGAGAATCCAGGCAAGCCAGCGCTCCAAGACCTATTTCAGGCGTTTTTCTTTCGTCTGAGGTATCGTGTCGCGGCGGCTGTGCGTGGGACGTCTTCGGACGTACCGGAATGCCTGATTTCCGGTCGGTCAACCCGCGTACAGCTGCCACTTTTTTGTTTGACCGCGGAATGGTGGTGGCTCCATTGAATCAGGAGCTGCTCAATGATCAAAGAAACTCCGAACCCTCCAAAACCCGCTTCGACTTTCCCCTACGGTGACTACGCCCCCGAAAAGCTGCAAGAGGCCGCTGATCGTGCGCTGGACCATTACCTCAAGCCCCAGGACAACCCGCCAGAACCCAAGCCCTCGTCGCAATTGTTCAACGTGAGCGATGCTGTCGATACCGAAGTCCTGTTGGCCAACCTCAGCGAAACCCTGGCCTCGGCCAATGCGATGCTCAATGATCTGGCCTTTGACATGGATGGCTCGCGGCGGCATGTGTTATTGGGGGTGCTCCAGATCATCGAGCTGGGGGCGCTGCTGGCGGACAAGGCTTTGGATCGGGTAGAGATTCGGACTTGATGCAGTAAGGGGCGGCGGCCTCATCGTCGGATCGCCGCCCGGGCTGGCTCGCTCCCACAGTGGGCCTGTGTTGTTCACGAATTCAGCAAACGACACATAGGTTTGTGGGAGCGAGCTTGCTCGCGATGGGGCCAACTCAGACCGTTAAGTTTGGATGATTACCAGTGGTCGGAAAGCTTCTCCCACCTGTCATCTCTTACAGTAGTCAGCGCGCTACACATGCAGCTTAATGAGTCTCCGATGTTAATGAACCAGGAGAACCATCATGGCGACTGAAAAGCTACCGCCTCTGGCTATTGTGTGGGTTGGAGTTCGGACTGACGTGCCATACATTCCAGACGGTGGAACAACAACCGCTAGGAAAATATTCGTGCAGGGCTATGCCCCCATCGATAGCCAGGTTTTGCTGTTTGATGGGGATGGTCCTAAGGAGTTTTTAAAAACTTACGCTGACCATCATGGGATCTGGAAGTTTGAGGACGTAGAGACGACCGTCAAGGAATATAAGCTCAAAGCCCACGCCAATGGTGTGAGTTCGCGCCCATGGTCTTTTGAGGTTCTTGCACCCTGATGTTGTCAGAAGTGCTGACCATCAGCCAAAAGCCATCTGTCCAGACAAGCTTTCTTTCAAGGCCGAATTTCGATCATCGTGCCATCCGGCACCAGGTTCCAGACTTCGCGCATGTCCACGTTGCGCATGGCGATGCAGCCATCGGTCCAGTCCAGGGTATGGAACAGCTGTTCAGGGTTTTCTTCCGAATCAGGCGTGCCGTGGATCATGATCATGCCTCCCGGCTCCACGCCTTCACGGCGGGCGCGGGCGGCGTCGCTGATATTGGGGTAGGAAATGTGCATCGACAGGTAGAACCGGTCACTGGTCTTGCGCCAGTCGATCCAGTAGAAACCCTCGGGGGTGCGCTTGTCGCCCTCGATCAGCTTGGGGCCTTTCTTGGCGCCCTTGCCCAGGGAAATGCGATAGGTCTTGAGCGGCTTGCCGTCGTTGATCAATTGCAATTGATGGGCGGACTTGAGCACCAGCACTTTTTCGATGACCTTGCCGTTGTAGGTTCCCACGGCAGCGGCCTGGGACACAGCGGTGAACGACAAGCAGAACAGGACAAGCAACCAGCGCATTGAAACGATATCCCTAGAGGTGTTTCGACTGTATGGGTTTTCAGGTGTTGGCCGGCTGAGCCAGCGGCGGGATCGATTCGGATCGCACCGGGTAATCCTCGGCCCGGCGGTCGGCATAGAAATATTCCAGGGTGCGGCCCACCGTACGGAAAGCCAGCTCGTCCCAGGGAATGTCCGCTTCTTCGAACAACTTCACTTCCAGGCTCTCGGGCCCGGCGGCGAAATCCTCGTCCACCAGTTCGGCGCGGAAGAATACATGCACCTGGCTGATATGCGGTACGTCAATCAGCGTATAGATGCTCAAGTTTCGCACCCGGGCGCAAGCCTCTTCGGCAGTTTCGCGCACGGCGGCCTGTTCGATGGTCTCGCCGTTCTCCATGAAACCGGCCGGCAGGGTCCAGTAGCCGCGTCGCGGTTCGATGGCGCGCCGGCACAACAACACCTTGCTGCCCCAGGTCGGTACGCAACCAGCGACGATGTTGGGGTTCTGGTAGTGGATGGTGTGGCAGGTGTCGCAAACGAAGCGCAGGCGCGAGTCGCCTTCGGGTATGCGCTGGGTCACCGGGTTACCGCACTGGCTGCAGAATTTCATGCTTGGGTTCCTGAATGCTGCGCCTATCTTGGCGTGCGCGGCAGGTGTCGGCAAGTTGTCGTTTCGCGACACGACGCGGTGCGGGGGTTGGGCCGCTTGAATGATTGGTGCATGATGCAAGGTAGCGAATAAATCGAGAAGTCTCATGCTGGACGAGCTACTGCATCGAGTAAGCAACCACACCCCACACGACCTGCAGGCCGACCGACGTTTCCCTGAAGCCGCGGTACTGGTGCCGATCACCCGCAGTGACGAACCGGAACTGGTACTGACCCTGCGCGCCAGCGGGCTATCGACCCATGGCGGCGAAGTGGCGTTTCCCGGAGGGCGTCGCGACCCGGAAGATCCGGACCTGATCTTCACCGCCCTGCGCGAAGCCGAGGAAGAAATCGGTCTGCCCCCCGGCCTGGTGGAAGTGATCGGCCCTCTCAGCCCGTTGATCTCGCTGCATGGCATCAAGGTCACGCCGTATGTCGGGGTGATTCCGGACTACGTCGAATACCAGGCCAACGATGCCGAGATCGCGGCGGTGTTCAGCGTGCCGCTGGAGTTTTTCCGCAAGGATCCGCGCGAACACACGCACCGGATCGATTACCAGGGCCGCAGTTGGTATGTGCCCAGCTATCGGTTTGGCGAGTACAAGATCTGGGGGCTGACGGCGATCATGATCGTCGAGTTGGTCAACCTGCTGTACGACGCCGGGATCGACCTGCACACCCCGCCAAAAAGCTTCATCAATACCTGATGCCCCGAGGATTCCCATGAAATACCGCCTGGGCGATGCCCGTGTCGACACCCACCCACAGAGCTGGGTCGCACCCAACGCCACGCTGGTGGGCAAGGTCCGCCTGGAAGAGGGCGCCAATGTCTGGTTCAACGCCGTGCTGCGCGGCGACAACGAGCTGATCCTGATCGGCAAGGACAGCAACGTGCAGGACGGCACGGTGATGCACACCGACATGGGTTATCCACTGACCATCGGCACCGGCGTGACCATCGGCCATAACGCCATGCTCCATGGCTGTACGGTGGGCGACTACAGCCTCATCGGCATCAACGCAGTGATCCTCAACGGCGCGAAGATCGGCAAGCACTGCATCATCGGCGCCAATGCGCTGATCGGCGAAAACAAGGAAATTCCCGACGGCTCCCTGGTGATGGGCTCGCCCGGCAAGGTGGTGCGTGAATTGACCGAAGCCCAGAAGAACATGCTCGTGGCCAGTGCGGCGCACTATGTGCACAATGCCCAGCGCTACGCCCGCGACCTGGCCGAGCAGGAACCATGAGCGCCCCTGAACGCCCGGTGCCTTCGCCCTGCGTGAACATTTGCGCGCTGGACGATGACGACATCTGCACCGGCTGCCAGCGCACCGTGGCGGAAATCACCCGGTGGAGCCGGATGGACAACGACGAACGCCGTGGTGTCCTGGCGTTGTGTCATGAACGGGCCAAGGCCAGTGGGTTGGTGTGGATGTTGCCGGCCGGGTCTTGAATCCCCATTTATGACACAGCTCCTGTGGCGAGGGGATTTATCCCCGTTGGGCTGCGAAGCAGCCCCAAATCAGGCTTCCAGGTCTATCTGGGGAAACACTTAGGCTGTCAAGAGGGGCTGCTGCGCAGCCCAACGGGGATAAATCCCCTCGCCACAAGTGATTCACCAGCGATGCCTAATGCGACCGCCGCCCCACCCACCGACCCAACCCCACCACCCCCAACGCAATCCCGACAAATCCCGCCAGTATCCCCCCGGCATTGATGAACACCTGTGGATAACCCAGGCTCGCCACGTCGATGAAAGGGTAGGGATAGGCCGCCAGTAAATCCCCCCGCAGCAGGACATAGGCGAAATAGACCAAGGGATAGATCATCCACAGTCCGATGTGGCCCAGGCGCAAGCTGCCTTTGGGCACCCACCGCCACCAATAGGCGATGTAGAGCAAGGGCACCACGTCATGCAGTAATTCGTCGGCCACGAACTGCCAGCCTTCGGGTTGCCAGAGGTGGCGCAGCAGCAGGTTGTAGGCCAGGCTGACCAGGGCGATGCTCACGGCAACGCCACTGCGTACGCTGGGCTGCAGGAACCAGCGGCGGGCCGGGGCTGGGCGAGGGGTCAGCTCCCAGGTCAGGACCACCGCCACCCACAGGTTGGTCAGCACCGTGAAGAAACTGAAGAAACTCACCAACCCGCCCAGCAGGCTCGCCCCCAGTTCCCAGCGACCCAGCAGGATCAGATACAGCTGGATGCTCAACCCCGCCCAGGCCAGCAGCGCCGTGACCGACACGAAGCGCTGGCGCAGGGTGAGGCGAGGACCTGTATCAATCTCCACGGCGGCTCAGACCGGCCGTTTGGTGCGCATCAACTTGATGTACAGGCGCTCGACTTTCTCCCGCGCCCAAGGGGTCTTGCGCAAGAAGGTCAGGCTCGACTTGATGCTCGGGTCGCTTTTGAAGCAGCGGATATCAATGCGTTCGGCCAGGCCTGACCATTCGTAGTGCTGCACGAGGGCGTTGAGGATCTGCTCCAGCGTCACGCCGTGCAGCGGGTTGTTGTTGGGTTCGGTCATGGAAGGCCTTCGCGCAAAAAAGGGTAAAGCCGCGCACCTTAGCCGAGGTGCCCTCGTGGTGGAAGCATAGCCTTCATCGTAAGGCTCCAGGGCAGGCGCACTGTTACCAAATCCGAGATGATCCATGTCAACAAAAGCCCTTTCTCAATCTGTAACAGAACATTATCCTTGCGCCGCTTGCTGAAACGCTTCTTGCCGTGTGCCAGAGCTGTCGAGCTATCCCCGATGCTCTGCCTTCAACTTAAAAGACAGCGCTATCTCTGCATC
Organism: Pseudomonas sp. NFACC24-1; assembly: GCF_900115235.1. Classification (NCBI taxonomy): domain Bacteria; kingdom Pseudomonadati; phylum Pseudomonadota; class Gammaproteobacteria; order Pseudomonadales; family Pseudomonadaceae; genus Pseudomonas; species Pseudomonas sp. NFACC24-1. The sequence goes on along the minus strand of NZ_FOVS01000002.1, from coordinate 301,688 downwards.
TGCGGCGAACTGCTTTTCTGTGGGAGCGGGCTTGCTCGCGAAGGCGTCGTGCCAGTCAACGATGAGGTCGACTGAACCACCGCCTTCGCGAGCAAGCCCGCTCCCACCTCGTTTCTTCGCAATATCCGGACACTTTTAACTGAACCATGCCCCCAAAGGATCGTCATCTACAGTGAAACTTTGCGCGGGCCTCCTTAAAACATCACGGAGAATCACACTATGAGCACTGAGGGTGCTTTGAGTCGAAGCCGTCTGCTACCGAGCCTGCTCGGCATTCTGCTTCTATTGATGGGCCTGGCCCTGCTGGCCGGGGGAGTCAAGCTGAGCACGCTGGGCGGCTCGTGGTATTACCTGCTGGCCGGTATCGGCCTGGCACTGACCGGCGTGCTGCTGATCATGGCCCGTCGCGCGGCCCTGGGCCTGTACGCGTTGGTGCTGTTCGCCAGCACCGTATGGGCGCTGTGGGAAGTGGGCCTGGACTGGTGGCAACTGGTGCCGCGCCTGGCGCTGCTGTTTGCCCAGGGCATCGTCATGTTGCTGCCGTGGTTCCGTCGCCCGCTGTTGGCCGCCGATGCCTCGGCCATGGGCACCCGTGCATTGGGCGCCGCCGTGGTCATTGCCGGTATCGCCGCGCTCGCCAGCCAGTTCACCAACCCGGGTGAGATCAAGGGCCAACTGGACCGCGACAGCGTGCCAGGCATGACCAACACCGCTCCAGCCATGCCGGACGGCGACTGGAACTCCTATGGCCGCAGCGCCCATGGCGACCGCTATTCGCCGCTGGCGCAGATCACCCCCGAGAACGTCAGCAAGCTGAAGCAAGCCTGGACCTACCGCACTGGCGACCTGCCAGGGCCGAACGACCCGGGGGAAACCACCGCCGAAAACACCCCGCTGAAGGTCAACGGCATGCTCTACGTGTGCACGCCTCACAGCCAGGTGATTGCCCTGGAGCCTGAAACCGGCAAGGAAATCTGGCGTTTCGATCCGAAGCTTTCCACGCAAAAAGCGGAAAACTTCAAGGGTTGGGCCCACATGACCTGCCGTGGCGTGACCTATCACGATGACGCGGTGTACGCCTCCGCCGAACAGAGCCCCACCGGCACTGCCAGCACCGCACCGGCCAGCACCGTCTGCCCGCGGCGGATCTTCCTGCCGACCGCCGACACCCGCCTGATCGCCCTCAACGCCGACACCGGCAAGATGTGTGAAGACTTCGGTGACAAAGGCCAGGTCGACCTGACCGCCAACATCGGCGGCTTCACGGCCGGCGGTTACTACTCCACCTCGCCACCGGCGGTCACCCAGAACCTGGTGGTGATCGGCGGCCACGTCACCGACAACGTCTCCACCGACGAACCGAGCGGTGTGATCCGTGCCTACGACGTGCACACCGGCAAGCTGGTGTGGAACTGGGACAGCGGCAACCCGGACGACACCACCCCGATTGCCGAAGGCCAGACCTACACCCGCAACTCGCCGAACATGTGGTCCATGTTCAGCGTCGATGAAAAACTCGGCATGCTCTACCTGCCGATGGGCAACCAGACCCCCGATCAGTTCGGTGGCCTGCGTACCCCGGAATCGGAAAAATACGCCGCCGGCCTGACCGCCCTGGACATTGCCACCGGCAAGGTGCGCTGGTACTTCCAGTTCACCCACCACGACCTCTGGGACATGGACGTCGGCGGTCAACCGACGCTGATGGACATGAAGACCGCCGATGGCGTGAAACCCGCCGTCCTGGCGTCGACGAAGCAGGGCAGCATCTACGTGCTGGACCGCAGCAACGGCCAGCCAATCGTGCCGATCAAGGAAATCCCGGTGCCGCAAGGCGCGGTGGAAGGTGACCACACCTCGCCGACCCAACCGATGTCCGACCTGAACTTCGTGCCGCCGGTCCTCAAGGAACGCGACATGTGGGGCGTGACTCCGTTCGACCAGATGTTGTGCCGGATCGACTTCAAGTCGCTGCGCTATGACGGCATGTTCACCCCGCCGTCGCTGCAAGGCTCGATCGTCTACCCGGGCAACTTCGGCGTATTCGACTGGGGCGGCATTTCGGTGGACCCGGTGCGCCAGATCGCCTTCGTCAACCCGAGCTACATGGCGTTCAAGTCGAAGCTGGTGCCAGCGGCGGAAGTGGCCGGTGGTCCGGGTCGCAAGAGCGAAACCGAAGGCGTGCAGCCGAACAAAGGCGCGCCGTATGGCGTGATCCTCGAAGCGCTGCTCTCGCCGATGGGCCTGCCTTGCCAGGCGCCGGCGTGGGGTTATGTCGCCGCCGTGGACCTGACCAACAACAAGACCCTGTGGAAACACAAGAACGGCACTGTGCGCGACAGCTCGCCGGTCCCGATCCCGTTGAGCATGGGGGTTCCGAGCCTGGGTGGCACGTTCACCACTGGCAGCGGCCTGGCGTTCCTCAGCGGTACGCTGGACCAGTACCTGCGTGCCTATGACGTGAAAAACGGCAAGCAGCTGTGGGAAGGCCGCCTGCCCGCCGGCGCCCAGACCACGCCAATGACCTACACCGGCAAGGACGGCAAGCAATACGTGCTGGTCGTTGCGGGTGGTCATGGCTCCCTGGGGACCAAGCAGGGTGATTATGTGATTGCCTACAAGCTGCCGGATTAAGCAAAACCGGCGCCCATGAAAAAGGCGACACCTTGGCGGGTGTCGCCTTTTTTTGTGCCAATTTCACTCAGGTTGAGGCAGCACCCGGTTTTTGTGGTGAGGGGATTTATCCCCGCTGGGCTGCGAAGCAGCCCTAAAACCTGACAACTCGGTGGATCAGAAAGATTGAGGGGACTGTTTTGGGGGGCTGCTTCGCAGCCCAGCGGGGATAAATCCCCTCGCCACAGATAAATCCCCTCACCACAGGGGGACTGTATCCCGCCCAGTTTTACAACTCGATCTTCACCGCTTGCGAAGCCCGGGTTGCCTTGGCGCGGGCCGCTTCGATGGACTCGTCGCGGGCCAGGGCCACGCCCAGGCGGCGCTGGCCGTTGACTTCCGGTTTGCCGAACAGGCGCAGCGCGGTGTCCGGTTCGCTCAGGGCCACGCCCAGGTTGGCGAACGCGGTCTGGGTCGATTGGCCTTCCACCAGGATCACCGACGAGGCCGACGGGCCGAACTGGCGGATCAGTGGGATCGGCAGGCCGAGAATGGCGCGGGCGTGCAAGGCGAACTGCGACAGGTCCTGGGAAATCAGTGTCACCAGACCCGTGTCATGCGGACGTGGCGAGACTTCGCTGAACCACACCTGGTCGCCCTTGATGAACAACTCGACGCCAAACAGGCCACGTCCACCCAGGGCCTCGGTCACGGCCTTGGCCACACGTTCGGATTCGGCCAGGGCCGCCGGGCTCATGGCTTGGGGTTGCCAGGATTCCTGATAGTCGCCTTTTTCCTGACGGTGACCGACCGGTGCGCAGAAAGTGGTGCCGCCCACGTGACGTACGGTGAGCAAGGTGATTTCGTAGTCGAAATCGATAAAGCCTTCGATGATGACCCGGCCCTTGCCGGCGCGGCCACCTTCCTGGGCGTAGTCCCAGGCTTTCTGCACGTCATCGCTACCACGCAATAGGCTCTGGCCCTTGCCCGAGGAACTCATCACCGGCTTGACCACACAGGGGAAGCCCAGGGTTTCCACGGCCTTGCGGTAGTCTTCGACGGTGTCGGCGAAGAAATACGGCGACGTCGGCAGGCCCAGTTCTTCGGCGGCCAGGCGCCGGATGCCTTCACGGTTCATGGTCAACTGCGCGGCGCGAGCCGTAGGGATTACAGTGAAACCTTCGGCTTCCAGTTCCACCAGGGTGGCGGTGGCGATGGCTTCGATTTCCGGCACGATGAAGTGCGGTTTCTCGGCCTCGATCACCGCACGCAGGGCGGCGCCGTCGAGCATGTTGATCACATGGCTGCGGTGGGCCACTTGCATGGCCGGCGCGTTGGCGTAGCGATCCACGGCAATCACCTCGACGCCCAGGCGCTGCAGCTCGATTACCACTTCCTTGCCCAGCTCACCGCTGCCACACAACAAAACGCGGGTCGCGGTGGGCGACAATGGGGTTCCGATACGGGTCATCTGAAGGTCCTCAAACAGGAGCGGATCATCGGGGGGCGCGCCGGGCGAGCTTCCCATGGGGAGAAAGCGCGGCATTTTACATGAACCGCGGGGTTTGGCTTCAGGTGGCGACGGTTTGCTTGCGCAAACGCCAGGCCATGATCAGCCAGACGGCCGTGACGCCGGCGAATTTCGAGGCCAGGGCGGTGATCACTACGCCCGGGGTCAGGGCATCGATCAGACCGAAGAAAATGAAGGTGTCGAGGGGAATGCTCAGGGCCGAGCTGATCCACAACCGGTCATGGAGCGGGCGCTTGGTGATCGTGAACACCAGCCAGTCGATGCACTCGGACACGGCGAATGCCGTGGCGCTGGCCAGGGCGATGGTCGGGTCCGAAGTGACGTAGGACAACACCAGCGCCACCAGCATCGCCACGATGGCGCCATGGCCGAAACGCGTCTGCACCATGTCCCGCAGGACAAACACCAGCCCGCCCCAGGCCGACCAGATGATGTCCAGGTGCGGCGCGGCGGAAAACGCGAAGTTGATCAGCACGACGCTGGCGATGTAGGCGAGGAGGAAGAGCATGGGGCGGAGTCTCTGGTGGGATGTTGGTAAAGCGCTCAAGGACAACGATAGCCCTTATGGTAAGAGCCATTTATCTGTGGCGAGGTACTTATCTGTGGAGAGGTACTTATCTGTGGCGAGGGGATTTATCCCCGCTGGGCTGCGAAGCAGCCCCCAAAGCAGCCCCCTCAATTTATCTGATACACCGAGTTGTCTGGTTTTGGGACTGCTGCGCAGCCCAGCGGGGATAAATCCCCTCGCCACAGGGGGCTGTGTTGTCCGGTGGACAGGGTAGTCCAGCCGCCAGTCTCTCAATCCTCCTCACTACCCTCCGCCTTCCAATACCCCACCGCCTTCACAAAGTCCTGGTCCAACCCTTTCTCCTCCAGCAACACCTTGCGAATCTGCCGCGACACCTTGCTCTCGGTCGCGACCCAGGCGTACAGCTTGCCGCCGGGCATTTCCAGCTGTTGCACGGTTCGCAGCAGGTTGTCCTGGCGGCCTTCGCGCAATACCCAGATCACCTGGACCTGCGCCGGGCTCTGGAGGATCTGCTGTTCGGCGCCGTTTTCCACTTCAACCACCACCAGGGCCCGTCGGTTCGGTGCCAGGCCTTCGAGGCGGCGGGCGATGGCGGGCAGGGCGGTTTCGTCGCCGACCAGCAGGTAGCTGTCGAAGATGTCCGGCACGATCATCGAGCCCCGGGGCCCGGCGATGTTCAGGTATTGCCCGGGGGCGGCCTGGGCCGCCCAGGTCGAGGCCGGGCCGTCGCCGTGGAGCACGAAATCGATGTCCAGCTCCAAGGTGTCCAGGTCATAGCGCCGTGGCGTGTAGTCGCGCATCTCGGGCATCGGGCCTTGGGCCTTGCCCGCGCTGGGGTTGAAGTTATCCAGGGCGGCCTGTTCCTCGGCGTTCTGAGGGAACAGCAATTTCACATGGTCATCCGTGCCCAGGCTGGCGAACCCGGCCAGTTCCGGCCCGCCGAGGGTGATGCGGCGCATGCGTGGGGTCAGGTCCACCACCCGCAACACTTGCAGGCGGCGACGCTTGATCTCGTGGCTGACGCGGTGAATGGTGTTTGGATCGTGTTCAGTCATTGCTTGACTCCGAAACAGAGGGACGGGCAGGGCCGTCGATGATGGCTTTGACGGTGTCGTTGAGCAGGCCGCGCACCCGCAGGATTTCTTCCGGGCTCCAGCGGCCTTGATGCATCTGTAGCGCATCACGCAGGTGACCCACCGCTTCGTGGATCTCGGCAGGCCGATCCTGGTCACGCAGGGTGCGCTTGCTGGTTTCGATGCGCATCCGCACGCCGTCCAGCGCTTCGGCCTGGTCTTGAAGGAATAGACGTCCGGCATCGGTCGCGCTGTAACACTTTTTTCCACCCTCGGCGTCGCCGCTGATCATCTTACCCATTTCAAGGTGGGTCAGGGTTGGGTAGATCACGCCGGGGCTGGGGCTGTAGGCGCCGTCGAACATGGACTCGATCTGCCGGATCAGCTCGTAGCCGTGACAAGGTTTCTCGGCAATCAGGGCCAGCAACAGCAATTTCAAGTCGCCGGGGGCGAAAACCCGTGGGCCGCGACTGCCGCGCTCGCGACCGGGCGGGCGTCGTTCGAAGCCATCCTGACGACCCTGTTCATGAGTGGAAGGGGAATAAAGGACTGTCATGTGTTTGCTCTCTGTTGCGCATAAATAGAATCGAGATATATCTTTGACTTCAGATATATCTTCGCTTATATAGATACATCTTGGAATGAAGATATATCTTAGTTGTGTCCTACAAGAGATGAAGTATGACCTTACCTGAATCCCTTAAGTTTGCGGGACGAAACCGGGTGGGTATCAGGAAGTATTAACCGTAACTAGTGGGAATGTGGGAATGCTCTTACATTAAAAGTTACGTTTTATCGAAAATTGCGTATTTTTCTCTGTGTTGTATGTTCGCTTTACTACAAGCCTATGCGAACTTTCCTGCTTATTTTTAATTAAAGAGCGACGATCATGCACCGGCGTTGAAAGGGGCACGCCAAGCTGTGTTTGGCCTGCAACTTCAGCCCTTCCCTCTTTATTGCTATGAACAGGTGTTAACAATGCTCATGAAAATCGTAACCGCAGCTTCCCTGACCGCCGCGGCCCTGAGTTCTTCGCTGGCTTTCGCTGCTGACGACGCACGTTCGTCCATCCATATCACCGCAAATATCCCGACCGATCAGTTCCACGTGCAGCCAACGGACGCGAATTGGGGTAAGAACGAGACCATGACGTACAACACGGTCAACGGCACCCTGACTTCGCTGCGCCAGACCTACAACGTGAAAAACACCGTCGGTTCGGTCAATGCCTACATCGAAAACGGCCCGGCTGCGCTGTACAACGGCAGGGATGCCATCGACCTGACCACGACTTTCAACGGCGTCACCCTGACCGGCCAGACCCAGGAAGTGGTAGACGATGCAACCTCCACCCCAGGGACCCAGGCCGAGATGGTCATCCTCCCGGCCAAGCCTCTCAACACCCAGAATGGTGTGTACACCGCCGACATGACCGTCATCTTCGACGCCGTGCCACGCCCGTAATGCCATTCGCTGCCCGGTGAGTCTCACCTTCCCCCCGGGCCTGGCAGCAGGCCGACCGGTTCTCCCCGACCGGTCGGCCCGCATCTGAAATACCCCCATAGCTCGCTGATTATGAGAGTCCGTTGATGTTACCGATGACACCCATCGCGGGTGCGCTCGCGCTGTTGCTGTGCGCCAGCGCATTGGCCGCGCCGACTGCCCCCGGTACAACGCCGAAGAGTCTGCTGTCCCAGGCCAAGGGGCTGCCGGCGGAGTTTGAGTCCCACTTCTTCGATGTGCCCATCGCGGTTCGTATTGAACTCAATCAACAGTATCTCGGTGAAGCCATGGTGGTCCTGACGCGCGATGATCGCATTACCTTGCTTGAATTCACCGACACCCAAGAGAGTTCGATCAAGGCGGTCGAACGCGAGCAATGGGAACAACGCCTCAAGCAGGGCATCACGCTCGGCGCCTGTGAAACCAATTGTTCGGCGGGGTTGCTGGCCGTGCATTACAGCCTCGAGAACTCCTTGGTGTCGATCCTGACCCAAGACGTCGAGCGCTCGACCGAGCCCCGGCGTTTTTACGACCAGCCCAAAGAGGGCAGCTTCGGCCTTATCTTCAATAACCAACTCAATCTCAATGGTGGCCAGGAACAGGACACCGGGGGACGCTATGGCCTCAACGCCAGTTCCAGCGTGGGCAACTGGAGCCAATCCCTGGACCTTCAGCTCTCGCGTCTTGGTGGGCCGGACGACAAGACTTACCACGCCATCCACGAGCTCTATACCCAACGAGAGTTGGAAGGACATTTTTTCCGCCTGGGTTATTTCACGCCCAGCTCCGATGGCCTGAACCGTCAGATCCGTTCGTTCGGCGCCAACCCGGACACTGCGCTGGGGGTGATGTTCGGCAGTTCCGACAGCCTGGTCGTCGATAATCCCAAGCCCAGCGTCTACCCTATTTATGTCACCGCCAGCCGCCAGGCGTCGGTGGAGATTTATCGCAGTGGCCTGCTGATCAACACCCAGGCCGTCAGCGCCGGCCTGCAGAGCCTGGACACGCGACCATTGCCTGGCGGTATCTACGAAGTGGAAGTCCGGCTGATCGAGGACGGGCAAACCACCGCCACCAGCCAGGAACTGGTCTACAAACCCAGCAATTGGAGCAGCACGGAAGATCGCTGGCGCTACAACCTGTTCGCCGGGCGGGAAACCCGGTTGTGGAGCAACTGGGACGACCAGCCCTCGGGTTTCACCACGGCGGGCCTCGGCGTCAATTACCTGCTGCACCCACGGGTGATCCTGGGGGGCTCGATGCGTCAGGTGCAGGACAAACTGCAAGTGGGCACTTCGGTGGACTGGACGCTGGGCAGCAGTACCAGCCTGTTCGCCAATGTCTACCAGACCCAACAGTACGGCACCGGCATGGACTTGCAGGGCATGTACAGCTACGGCAATGGCAGCGTCGTGGCCAGCCACAACCGCAGTTGGCTGGATACCCGCAACACCTACGAAACCCTGCCGGACGGCACCCGTATCCGCCAGCGCAACGTGTACGTCGGTCAAACCAGCAACTCGTCGCTGTCGGTCAATCATCGCTTGAGCAACAAGACCTCCCTCAACGGGCGGCTGGCCTACAGCGAAGGCAATGTCCAGGGCACGGGCCTGGACCTGGGCTGGACCCAGCGCGGCAAGCTGCGTGGCAGCGATGCCAACTGGCGGTTGTCGGTGTTCGACCGTCCTGGCTCTTCGAGCACCAACGACCGGCGCAATCGGGGCGTGGACCTGAGCCTCAGCGTGGCCTTGGGCGGCCCGGGCGAATACTGGTCGGGCAGCATCGGCACCCGCACTTCCCGCGAGGGCGACCGGGACAACAATGCCTCGCTGACCTATCGCCGCGACCTCCAGGACCACGTGTTGCAAAACGTCTCCGCCACGGCGCTGGCCGATACCTATGGCGTGGGCCTGTCCGGCCTCGCCAGCTTCAGTACCGACTCGCTTTACGGCGATGGTTTCATCCAGCGCTCGTCCTACAACGACAACCTCACCGGCGGCCTGAACCTCAGCAGCACGGTGGCTGTGGGCGGCCGCAAAGCCGCCTTCACCGGGGTGCCGCAAGGTCGCGGCGCCGGGATGATCGTTGACGTGGAGACCGACCTGGACAACATCGTCCTGCGTGCCGACGACCTGACTGGCGGCAGCACCACGTTGCACCCGGGCCGTAACTTCGTGCCGATCACCGCTTATAAAAACAGCATGGTCACCTTCGACTTCGAGGGCGTCCATCCGCCGGCGGCGAGCATCGAGCCGGCACGCACCCGTTATCACCTGAACAAGGGCGGCGTGGACTACCGCAAGGTCAGCGTGATGAAAACCGTGACCGTGCTCGGCCGCCTGCTGGACGAACAGGGCCAGCCGCTCAAGGGCCATCACGTGATCAACCACGCCAGCCGCGGCGTCAGCGAGGTGGACGGGTTCTTCTCCATGGAGATGAATGCCGCGTCCCCGACCCTGGAAGTGCGCTACGGCAACGAGTTGTTCTGCCGCTTCCGCCTCGACCCGGAAACCGCCACCGAGGAAGGCGACGTGTTGATGATCGGCGACCTGCGCTGCACCCCGGACAGTTTGGCTGACAGCTCGCTGGCTGCGACTGACCCGGCGAAGCAACGCTCATGACCTGAGCTGTGGGAGCAAGGCTTGCTCCCACAGTGAAGTTTCCCCACCAAAACCTGCAAGGATTCGCATTGATGTATGAGGTTGTATAGATGAAACCCTTATCGGTAGCCGTGCGCAGCGTGGTTTCGCTGTTGTTGCTTGCTTGCGTGCCTGCTGCCAATGCCGTGAGCCGGGACATCACTGCGATATTCAGGCCTGATGCTTCGAAACCCCAAGAAAATACTTTTCGCAATACCACTCCGGTCAGTGGTTATTGCGCGACTTATCCGGATCAGTGCGCGCAGGCCAAGATGTTCAGCCTTCGATTACCCGTTACATTCGGTTCGGCAGGCCCTATCCAGGCTAGTCATGGAAGCGTTCGACAAGGGGCAATGTTCAAAGTACCTGTTGACTGGCGTCCAGCACAGGTTACTCATACTGCTACAGGCGAAACTGAAATCGTTGAACTGCGCTTTTCGGGTATTGGTTCCAGATACCGAATTCCTGGAGGTGTGGCCAATCTAGTAGGTGGCGGCGTGAGCGACCTTGTCGCCCATCAGAGGTTATGGAGAGGCTCCTCCTGGGTGAATGCTCCAACCCCATGTGGAATCACTGGTGTTGGCATCTACAGCTTTATGGATTACGAGTTTTTTTGGAAAACTCCACGAGAAGGAATTTGTTCCAAACAAGCCCTTTATCTGATCCCCGAAATGCGCTACACCCACCTGGATTTTGCCTACGAGCTGCGCACCCCTAATCCATTGGGGATGTCGTCCGGTCAATACGCAGGAACGCTGACATATAGCATCGGGCCGGGCCAGGACCTCGACCTGGGCGACGTCATGATCCCTAATGATTCGGTGCTCACCCTCAACTTCAACCTGACCGTCGAACACACCCTCAAGGTCGAAGTCCCCCCCGGCGGCAACCGTGTGGAACTGGTGCCCCAGGACGGCTGGCAAGCCTGGCTCAACAGCGGGCGTAAACCGACGCGGCTGTTCCGCGACCAGCGCTTCCATATCTCCGCCTCTTCCCGTTTCAAGATGGGGCTGGAGTGCCAGCACATCAGCGGCAATACCTGCGCGATCACCGAAACCGGCAGCGGGCACGCCGTGCCGGTGGACGTCAGCGTGACCCTGCCCGATGGCTTGACGGACGCCAGCGGGCAACCGGTCAACCGGCGCCGGCTGTTGCGCGATGGCAGTGGCACCGAGTTGTTCCAGCCGGGCTTATATGTCGACCGCCGGTTGGGAATGCTGCACTTCGAGGTCGGCCGAGGCAGCGTCGAAGAGATGCTGGACGGCGGCGCCACGCGCTATAGCGGCGACGTCACGGTGATCTGGGATTCGGAAGTTTAAAAGGCATGGCTTGGCCAGTCCGAGCCGATTTGAGGGTGGGGTTTAGATGAAGCAGTTACCAGCAGTGCGAGGCATGGTTTTGGTGATGTTGTTGGCTTGTGCATCCACGGCCAGTGCCGTGAACAAGGAAGTCACCGCCGTCTTCAGGCCGGACCCCTCGAAACCCAATGAAAACACCTTTCTCAATACCACGCCGGTATCGGGTTATTGCGCGCTGTATCCGGCGGTATGCGAACGGGAAAAGATGTTCAGCCTTCAAGTGCCCATCGTTTTCGATTCGACCGGCCCCATCCAGGCCAACCACGGGAGTTCTCGGCAAGGTGCCATGTTCGATGTGCCCGCCACCTGGCGGTTGGCCCAGGTGACCCATACCGATACTGGCGAAACCGAGATAGTTCAAGTGCGCATTTCCGGCGTTGGCTCGCGCTATCAACTTCCCGTCAGCGTCGTGGAACTGGTGGGTGGCGGCGTGGATAACACGACCGCCCACAGGAGGTTATGGGGCGGTTCTAGCTGGATGTATGCGCCATCGCCATGTCGATCCACCAATTTCGGGACCCTGAACAGCTTGATCTATAACTTCTTCTGGAAGACTCCAGTCGAAGGCGTGTGCGCCAAAAGGGCCAGTTATTTGATTCCTAGCATGTCATACCTACATCTGGACTTTGCCTACGAGTTGCGCACCCCCAACCCCTTGAAAATGTCATCCGGTCAATACACGGGCTCAGTGTCCTATGGCGTGGGGCCGGGGCAGGACTTTGACATGGGGGACGTCATGATCCCCAACGACTCGGTGATCACCCTCAATTTCAAGCTGGACGTCGAACACACCCTCAAAGTGGATGTACCCCCCGGCGGCAACCGCGTCGAACTGGTCCCCCAGGAAGGCTGGCAAGCCTGGCTGAACAGCGGGCGCAAACCCACGCGACTGTTCCGCGACCAGCGTTTCCACATCTCCGCGTCTTCGCGTTTCAAGATGGCCATCGAATGCCAGACCATCAGCGGCAACACCTGTGCGATTTCCGAAACCGGCACCGGTCACGCCGTGCCGGTGAACGTCAGCGTGACCCTGCCCGAGGGTTTGACGGATGCCGCCGGGCAACCGGTCGCCCGTCGCCCGTTGTTGCGTGACGGCAGTGGCACCGAATTGTTCCAGCCCACCTTCTACGTCGACCGCCGGCCCGGGATGCTGCACTTCGAAGTGGCGCAAGGCAGCGTCGAAGAGATGCTCGACAGTGGCGCCAAGGCCTACTCCGGCAACGTCACCGTGGTCTGGGATTCGGAAGTTTAAACGGCCTGTCGGCCAGGATTTTTAGTGAGTTGCGTTAAATGCATGAGGTTGGAAAAACGATGAAACATCTATTGGCATGGGTTGGACTCTATCTGTTTTGCGGCGTGGCCCAGGCCGGTCCGCAGATCGGCGTCGGGGTGGTCTACGACTACCTGGACGGCAACAAGACCACCTACATGAAGCGGATATTCAATGGCGGCACGTCCACGGCGTTCGTCAAGGTCAACATCCTGGAGATTATCTATAACGAGGACGGCACCTATCAGGAAGTGCCGCTGCAGAACCAGGCCAGTGCCCAGGCCAAGGACGGGTTGATGGCCAGCCCGGCGCGGCTGATCGTGCCGGCCAACGGGGTGCAGGGCACGCGCTTGCTGTTCATGGGGAACCGCGACAAGGAACGGTACTTCCGCGTGCGCTTCGTGCCGGTGGTGCCGGAGGCCGAAGACGAGTTCGCCATCACCAAGGAGGAGCGCGAGGAATACAAGAAGGAGCGCGTCGGGGCGGGGGTCAAGGTGCTGGCGGGCTACGGCACGGTGTTTTTCGTACGGCCCAAGGACACCCGCTTCGAGACCGTGATCGATGACGGCGCCAATCGCTACCAGATACGCAATAACGGCAACAGCGTGCTGGTGATCGATGAGTTCAAGGACTGCGAAGCGAAGAAAGAGAACGAGTGCCGGCCCACCACCAAGCACCACATCATGGCCGGTCGGACGTTTTCGTTCGACAAGGAGGCGGGGCGTGAATACCGCTTCACGCTGATCGAAGGCAGCGAGCAGAAAAACGTCGAGATCAAAGGTTGACGGTCGCCGTCGCCGAACCGTCGTTGACGCCACAGGTAATCAAATATGTTCAAGACACTGGTACGCCCCCTCGCACTGAGCGCCCTTATATTGCCCTGGGTCCAGGCCTGGGGCGCGGTCGAACGGGAAACCTTCGAGGTCTACGTGACCATCCCCACCGCCGACTTTCATGTGGTGCCCCTCGACCCGCAACTGGTCCAGCGCGAACAGCGCTTGCCCTTCAGCACCGTCACCGGCGAGCTCAGCCCGTTGCGGGCCACCTACGAGGTGAAGAACAGCAACGGTGCCATCGGTGCCCGCCTGGGGGAAGAAGCGTACCTGTCCAATGGACGTGAGCGCATCGATCTGCGGGTGACCTTCAACGGTGTCGCACTGACCCTGGATTCGGCCCAGGTGGTCACGGCCACCGAAGCCCGGCCCGGACGCCAGGTGCCGCTGGAAATCGCCGCCATCAGGCCCGATGACGATTACAAGCCGGGGGACTACTACGGCACGGTGCACATGGTGTTCGACGCCACCGCGCCGTAGCAACCGCGAACCCTGCGGCAAAGATCATTTGAACCAGCACTCCTGTGGCGAGGGAGCTTGCTCCCGCTCGGCTGCGCAGCAGACGCAACCAGTCCAGAGGCCGACAGTGTTTCAGGGAAGAGCGGGGGCGGCTGCGCCACCCAGCGGGAGCAAGCTCCCTCGCCACGGGGGGGTGTTGGGTCAGTGACGGTGGGGGCAAGTTTGCTCCTGCGCTTTTTATTACTACAAAAAGGTATCAAGCATGTTCAAGAAAGTTTTGTCCGTTATTGCTTTGGGGGCTGCTGCGCTAAGTTCGTCGCTGGTACTGGGCGCCGATGACGCACGTTCATCCATCCACATCGAGGCGAACATTCCGACCCAGCAGTTCCACGTGCAGCCACGGGATCCGGAGTTTGGCAAGGATGAATACATGCATTACAACCCGGTGACCTACCAGCTCACCTCTTTGCGCCATACCTATGATGTGAAGAACACCGACGGTTCGGTCCACGCCTACCTCGAGAATGCCAACCAGACAGGTGCCATCCATCTGAGCAACGGTGTGGAGCATGTGACCCTGAGGGCGATATTCAACGGCGTGCCTCTGGACAACCGACCCCAGGAAGTCGTGGACGATGCCACGTCCACACCGGGTACCCAGGCTGAGATGCGTGTCGTCGTTGCGAGACAGCCCACTCGCCCACTGTCTCCAGGCGTGTACAACGCTGACTTCACCGTGATTTTTGACGCGGTGCCTCGGGTCAACCCCTGATTTTGTGGTGTGTGTTGCCTGTAACAGCGGGACGCAGGCAGCACTCCCGCATTTCCATAACCATAAAAAGAGTTTCAACCATGTTCGAAAAATTTGTATCCATCGCTGCCCTGGTCATTGTAGCTATGGGTTCTTCGCTGGCGTGGGCTGGCGATGACGCGCGTTCATCGATCCATATCAGCGCGAACATCCCGAACAAGCAGTTTCATGTACAGCCACGAAATCCAGACTTCGGTAAGGACGAAGTCATGCATCTCAATCCTGTGAACAGAATGTTGTCCCCAGTGCGTCAGATCTTCGATGTGAAAAACACCGACGGTTCGGTCCATGCCTACATTGAAGGGAATTCCTGGTTGTTCAACGGTACTTATGGAATCCACACTGTCACCATGTTCAACAACGTTTGGTTGGAAAAAGTGCCTAAGGAAGTGGTGGATGACGCTGCGTCCACGCCAGGCATGACGGCTGAGATGCGCATCTTCGTCCCTCTCCCGGTTTCTCCCATGTTGTCCGGTTTGTTCACGGGGCATATCACCGTGATCTTCGACGCGGTGCCTCGGGTCAATCCCTGATCTCGGGTCAACCCCTGACCTGAGGGCAACCCCAGATCTGAGGGCAATCCCAGATCTGAGGGCAACCCCAGATATGAGGGCAACCCCTGATCTGAGGGCAACCCCTGATCTTTGTGGCGAGGGGATTTATCCCCGTTGGGCTGCGCAGCAGCCCTGAAAGCCGACACCACGGTGGTCAGGTTAATGGCGTGCTTTTTTAGGGGCTGCTGCGCAGCCCAGCGGGGATAAATCCCCTCGCCACAGGTACCTGCCCCTTGTTGTCGTGACTCATTGACGCGCCACCAACCAACCTCTGACTCTGTGGCGGCGGGGTGCAGGAGTGTTCTCGCATTTTCATAACAATAAAAAGGAGCTTTCAACCATGTTCGACAAATTTGTATTCATCGCTGCCCTGGGCGTTGTAGCCCTGGGGTCTTCGTCGGTGTGGGCTGGCGATGACGCGCGTTCATCGATCCATATCTCCGCGAATATTCCGACCCAGCAGTTTCACGTGCAGCCACGCAATCCGGATTTTGGTAAGGACGAATACATGTCTACGACCCTATCAGGAATGATCTGAGTGTTCTGCGCGAGACTTTCGACGTGAAAAACACCGACGGTTCGGTCCATGCCTATCTTCCAGCGGGTCATCCTTGGCTGACGAACGGCCGTGACGTGATTCCCCTGTTCGTCAGGTTCAACAATGTCACTTTGTTGGCTACGCCGCTGGAGGTAGTGGATGACGCAACGTCAACGCCGGGGACGCAGGCCGAGATGGTCATCAGGGCGGCGGCCGCGCCGCTTCCTACCCAGACAGGCCTTTACAACGCCGACATCACCGTGATCTTCGACGCGGTGCCTCGGGTCAATCCCTGATCTCGGGTCAACCCCTGCTCTGAGGGCAATCCCAGATCTGAGGGCAACTCCAGATCTGAGGGCAATCCCAGATCTGAGGGCAACTCCAGATCTGAGGGCAACCCCTGATCTTTGTGGCGAGGGGATTTATCCCCGTTGGGCTGCGCAGCAGCCCTGAAAGCCGACACCACGGTGGATCAGGTTAATGGCGTGCTTTTTTAGGGGCAGCTGCGCAGCCCAGCGGGGATAAATCCCCTCGCCACAGGTACCTGCCCCAACTTGCCGTGACTCATTGACGCGCCACCAACGGCTTGCACTGGGTATGGCTCCCCGGTTGCAGGTAGGGGGAGAGAAACGGCGCCATGCCCTTGAGCACTTGTACCGGCAAGGCCGAGGTAAACTTGAAGTTCTGCGCCGACGCGCCCGGTACATAGGCGGTGAGGGTGCCGAAATGACTGTCGCCGATGTAGAACACGAAGGTGGCGGTGCGGTTGATCGCCTTTGAACTGATCACCCGCCCACCGGCGCCAACGGCTTCGATGCGGTTGTCGCCGGTGCCGGTCTTGCCGCCCATGGCCAGCGGCGTACCGTCGGCCAGCTTGAAACTGCCGGCCACGCGTTTCGCGGTGCCGGCATCCACCACCTGGGACAGCGCACCGCGCAAGGCCTGGGCCACTTCCACCGGCATCACGCGCTTGCCGTTGTCCGGGTTGTTCACCAGCCGTGTCTCGTAAGGCGTGCCGACGGCAAAGTCGAGGCTGTCCACCCGCAGCGCCGGTTGGCGGATGCCATCGTTGAGGATGGTGCCCACCAGTTCGGCAAGCGCAGCCGGGCGGTCACCGGAACTGCCAATGGCGGTGGCCAGCGACGGCACCAGGTGATCGAACGGGTAGCCGACTTTCTGCCAGCGCTGGTGGATATCCAAAAAGGCCTCGATCTCCAGCATGGTACGGATGCGACTGTCGCGGGCACTCTTGTGCCGGCTCTTGAACAGCCAACTGTAGACTTCCTGGCGCTCGAACTGGCTGGCCTTGACGATCTGGCTGAACTTGGCGTCGGGGTTGTTCAGCAGGTAACCCATCAACCACAGGTCCAATGGGTGGACCTTGGCGATGAAGCCCTGGTCCGGCAGGTCATAGGCGCCGGGGCCATAGCTTTGGTAGAGCCGTTCGAGGCGTTCGTCGGTGAGTTTTTCGGCGCTCTTGGCCGACTTCAAATGGGCACGCACGAAGCGGTTGAAGCTCTCCTGGCTGTCGTTGGGAAAGAAATAGCGGTGTACGGCGGCCAGGCGGATAGCGGTAGGGCGCATGCCGTCGAGGAACGTTTCCAGGCGCTGGCCGGTGTCCTTTTTCTGGTATTTCTTCCAGAACCTGAGCAGGAACGAGGTACCTTCGCGGTCGGCGAACTGGGCCAGGTATTCCTGGCGGCGCGGGTCCTTGTCGTCCTTGAGCAGTTCGGAACTGTTGTTGGGCCCGGCATAGGTGGCGTAGCGCACCAGGTCGCGCATCAGGCGGATGAACGGCAGGTTGATGGATTCTCGCAAGGCGTCGCGCAGCGTGGGCAGGCGACCGTCGTCTTCCCTGCGGAAGTTGTGGAAGGTGTGCAGCCCGCCGCCGGTAAAGAACGCCTCGCCGGGGCTGGCCGAGTAGGTCCGGTCCAGCGCGGCCTCGAGCATCTTCGGCAGGCTGCGGTCGGTGTTCTGGATGAGGTAGTCGACGGCCCAGCGGGACAGGCGATCCTGCTCGGCGACTTCGGTTTTCTTCAACGCCGCCGGGGTCTGCTGGGCATAACGCTCGTGCAGTTCGGCGATGATCTGCAGGTAGGTGGTGAGCACCCGCAACTTGGCGGTGGAGCCCAGTTCCAGCTTGCTGCCTTCGTTGATGTCGAAAGGCTGGTCGGTGCTGTCGGTCTGCACCCGCACACGTGAGCCATCGGGGGTCAGTTCCAGCAGGGTGAAGCTATAGCGCACCTGGGTGGTGCTGGTGGGGGTCAGCAGGCGTTCTCCCATCAGGCCGATCTCGGTCGCGAAGGCCGGGTCGGCCAAGCGCTTGAGGTAGTCGGTGGCCTGGGCCTGCAAATCGCTTTGCAAGGTGCTGGTGGCGGACAGGTCGAGGCGATCGAGGTCGTACAGCGGACGGTTGAGCAGGGCGGCGAGGCGACTGCGGGCGGCGCTGATGCCTTTGTTGGTTTCGTTGGGCTGCACGGTGGGGTCCTGGACCCAGTCGCGATAGCTGACCTTGCTCGCCAGGGCCGCCTCCGACAACGCCGCGTCGATCACGCCGTTCTGTGCCAGCAGGCGGATGTGGCTGTCGGTCAGGCGCGCCAGTTCATCATGACCCTTGGACAGGTAATGGGACGGCCGGCGCTGGGCGATCATCAATGACAGCATTTCCCGCAGGGCCAGGCCTTTTTCCGCCAGGCTCTGGGGATCGGTCGCGGTGCTGGCCAAGCGTTCATTGGCCCGATTGAAGTCGGCGCCGTACCAGACCCGCAAGCCTTCGGCCATGCCGTGGACTTCACCATGCCCCGGCACGGCGGAAAGCGGCACGCTGTTGAGGTAGTCGCGGATGATCCGCTGCCGTGCCTCGAGGGTTTGCGGGCCGGTCTGGTAAGCACGCACGCTGGCGGAAATCATCTGGCGGATTTTCTCCGCGCCGGACACGGTCAGGCCCTCAGGCGAGTGACGGTATTTCTCCAATTGTGTGGCCAAGGTGCTGCCCCCGGCGGATTGCCCCGGCAGGCTCAACAGCTTGGCGACTTGCGACCAGGCCGCCATGCCGAAGCGCGGCCAGTCCACGGCCGGGTTGGCCAAGGGTTGCTTGGGGTCGAGCAGAAACCGGTTCTCGATGAACAACAGGCTCTGCACCACCACGGGCGGGATCGCTTCGAAGTTCGCATACAGCTGCTGCGGGTACTTGAACTGATAGACCGGCGCGGCGCGGCAGTCGGTGATGGTCAATCCAGCCTGGATCTTTTCCGCGTAGGGCACGAACAGGCCTTTTTCGACGTAGCCCATCAACGCCGGCGAAAACCGCGCCTGGGCCTGGATAACGTAGTCACGCTTGAGCAGGCGCGGCAGGAACTCCCCCAGTGCGCTGTAGCCCAAGCGGCGGTCGAACGGGCCTGCGCCAGGGTAGACGATGGCATCGCTAGGCCCCGGCTGCACCGAGTAGCTCAGGGACTCGGCATACTTGCTGAGCTCCCGGGCCTGAAACCGCGACGTGCGCATCTCCTTGGCCACTGCGAGGCCGACCACCACCACGATAATCAGCAACAACAACCAGAATGCCCGCCAGCCATGCCGTGCGCGGCGTTTTTTTTGAGGTAAAGGCGCTTCTTCCATACGTTCAGTCGGGACCACAGGTTCATTCGAATCGGTTTGCCACAAAGCGCCCATAGTCGACTGATCCATTAAGCAGATTGATCGGACTTGCTTGAAGCTTAGACGGTGGTTGGCGTGGGGGAGGGGAAATTGTGGGCAACGGTCTGCCCTGGCCAGTAGCATCCCTTTGTGGCGAGGGGATTTATCCCCGCAGGGCTGCGAAGCAGCCCCAATGCAGATAACTCAATTGCCAGATACACCGGGGTGCAATTGGGGGACTGCTTCGCAGTCCAGCGGGGATAAATCCCCTCGCCACAGATAAGTCCCTACATCACAAGTACTACACAAGCTTCGGAGCATTCGCTCGACCTTCTCAGCGTCGATCAAACAACAGCATGGCTACGCTGCATCCAAACCCTCTCAA
This sequence comes from Pseudomonas sp. NFACC24-1, assembly GCF_900115235.1. Classification (NCBI taxonomy): domain Bacteria; kingdom Pseudomonadati; phylum Pseudomonadota; class Gammaproteobacteria; order Pseudomonadales; family Pseudomonadaceae; genus Pseudomonas; species Pseudomonas sp. NFACC24-1. Next base: position 281,956 of record NZ_FOVS01000002.1, on the reverse strand, counting down.
AGGAAGCAAGGAATGCATCCACGCCCCCATTCACATCGCTTGCGTCGAGGACGTTATTCGGAACAAGGACGCGCCTACCTGGTGACAGCCGTTACTCATCAGCGCCGTCCTGTTTTTGCCAACTGGAAGGTTGGAAGATTGTTGGTTGCAGAATTCAAATGCGCCCATGATTCTGGTCTGGTGAACTCTTTAGCCTGGGTGGTGATGCCGGATCATTTTCACTGGTTGCTGCAACTCCACGACGGCCATCTGAGTCGTGTCATCGGTGCCACCAAAGCTCGATGCACCCATCGCGTCAACAGCATGACCGGAGCCTCTGGTCCGCTTTGGCAAAGCGGCTTTCATGACCGCGCGATTCGTGACAATGAAGAGCTGCGGCCCTCCGCCGACTACATCATTGATAATCCGCTGCGGGCTGGGCTGGTGGAATGTATCGGCGATTACCCTCTCTGGGATACTGCATGGCTTTGAAGTGACTCATGCTCCCTATCTGGACCGGGGAACATGGATTCCCTGTAGTGAGGGGATTTATCCCCGCTGGGCTGCGCAGCAGCCCCAATACAGGCAACTCGATTGTCCAGAAATACCCGGGCGCGGTTGAGGGGCTGCTGCGCAGCCCAACGGGGATAAATCCCCTCGCCACAAATAAATCCCCTGCCACAGATAATCCCCATCATAACGGGCAGTGGTGTCGGGAAAGCCTTGCGCTAGAGCCATCGCCCCATGCCAAAACATGACGCCGCACCATCACTGTGCAATACTCCGCGGCGTTTCCGAGTGACCTGAATCCCAGACAACACCTCTCCAAAAGCTGATTCTGGCGCAGCCTTATCCCTGAATTTCCCTGGTTTTACAGTGAATCTCTCTATCCCTGGCTTTTTATACTGCACGACCCGCTGATCCTGAGGTTGTCGTTCCACAGGACGGTCTGCTCACAAGACAGACCCGGTTTCGGCAAAGCGGCAGGCTTACCGGCCTGTGGCTTTGGACACTCGGTGGTTAATCCAATAACAAGACGAGGTTGTATCCCTATGCCTGTCGGCAATCATCTGCCCCATGGCGAGACCGCTCAGGGCGGTCCGCTCAAACGTGAACTCGGCGAGCGGCATATCCGCCTGATGGCGCTTGGCGCCTGCATCGGTGTCGGGCTGTTCCTCGGTTCGGCCAAGGCCATCGAAATGGCCGGCCCGGCGATCATGCTGTCCTACATCATTGGCGGCCTGGCGATCCTGGTGATCATGCGCGCCCTCGGTGAAATGGCCGTGCACAACCCGGTGGCCGGTTCGTTCAGCCGCTATGCCCAGGATTACCTCGGCCCACTGGCAGGTTTCCTGACCGGTTGGAACTACTGGTTCCTGTGGCTGGTGACCTGTGTGGCGGAGATCACCGCCGTGGCGGTGTACATGGGCATCTGGTTCCCCGACGTGCCCCGCTGGATCTGGGCCTTGGCAGCACTGGTCAGCATGGGCTCGATCAACCTGATCGCGGTCAAGGCCTTCGGCGAATTCGAATTCTGGTTCGCCCTGATCAAGATCGTCACCATCATCGCCATGGTCATCGGCGGCGTCGGCATCATCGCCTTTGGCTTCGGCAACGACGGTGTGGCCCTGGGTATTTCCAACCTCTGGGCCCACGGCGGCTTCATGCCCAACGGCGTGTCCGGCGTGTTGATGTCCCTGCAAATGGTCATGTTCGCCTACCTGGGCGTGGAGATGATCGGCCTGACTGCCGGTGAAGCGAAGAACCCACAGAAAACCATCCCCAACGCCATCGGTTCGGTGTTCTGGCGGATCCTGCTGTTCTACGTCGGCGCGCTGTTCGTGATCCTGTCGATCTACCCGTGGAACGAGATCGGCACCCAGGGCAGCCCGTTCGTGATGACCTTCGAGCGCCTGGGCATCAAGACTGCCGCCGGCATCATCAACTTCGTGGTGATCACCGCCGCACTGTCGTCCTGCAACGGCGGCATCTTCAGCACCGGGCGGATGCTCTACAGCCTGGCGCAGAACGGCCAGGCCCCGGCCGGTTTCGCCAAGACCTCGGCCAACGGCGTGCCGCGTCGTGCATTGCTGCTGTCCATCGCCGCGCTGCTGCTGGGTGTGTTGCTCAATTACCTGGTGCCGGAAAAGGTCTTCGTCTGGGTGACCTCCATCGCCACCTTCGGCGCGATCTGGACCTGGGTAATGATCCTGCTGGCCCAGCTCAAATTCCGTAAAAGCCTGAGTGCTTCGGAGCGTGCGGCCTTGAAGTACCGCATGTGGCTGTACCCGGTCAGCTCGTACCTGGCGTTGGCATTTTTGGTGCTGGTGGTGGGGCTGATGGCGTACTTCCCTGATACACGGGTGGCGTTGTATGTCGGTCCGGCGTTCCTAGTGTTGTTGACGGTGTTGTTTTATGTATTCAAGTTGCAGCCGACGGGCGAAACCCACGGCTCGGTGCGGTCAGTGTCGTAAATTAACCGCGATATAAAAGAAAGCCCCGGTCAGTGACTGGGGCTTTTTCATTGAGCTGTGATTGACCGTCCGTCGAAGACTGTAGCTGACCTGTAAGTTCTGACAGTAGACCCGCATCGGACCGCAGTCTAGCTTGGAAGCTTGCCAACAGGGGAATGGCAAGGCACCAAGATGAAAGATCTATCTGCACTGTTGGCGATTGCACGAGTAACCTATGCGAATAACGAAGGTACTTAGCAAAAAAGAGGTGCTATTGTTTTTTACAGTAGCTTCTTTTGTGTACGTATACCCTATTGTTCATGCCGATTACGCCTATGTAGACGATAGTTGGCGGGAAATATTGGCGATCGATGACTGGTGGAGAATTCACGGCAGAGTGCTGGCTGAAGTGGTTACGAAGCTTATGGCGTTTAACAATGCAACCATTAATATTTTCCCGCTTCCATTGTTAATTGCTACTTTTGCATTTGCATGTGCGATGACTAGGCTGACGTTATGGTATTTTCCTCGCCCCGAGTGGACAGCGTGTCTCGTGGTGCTCCCACTGCTCTGTAATCCTTTTTTTTTAGGTAACATTAGTTTTCAATATGATGGGCCGGGTATGATGTTAGCAGTTGTGGCTGCTGTTTTTTCTATAACCTGTCATGTTCGCAATAGTTACCTGCGAGGGTGCGTGTCGGCTATTTTAATAGCGGTGCTGCTAAGTATTTATCAATTGGTGATTACAGTTTTTATTGGGTTGTGCTGTATGGAGTGTTTGTGGAATGTTAGAAATGGAAAGCCGGCGCAGGAAGTGTTGAGAGAAATTGGGTTGCGTGGTTTACAGCTTTTTTTGGGGGGGATTTTTTATTATTTTACCGCTTTCAAACTGACGAGCGATAGGCGCGGTTCGCTGGCAGAGTTCGATTCGCACTGGTTTGAGGAGTTCGTTAGGAAGTTTAAGTTCTCTATGGAAAAAGTGTTCGAGTTGATCAACGCCGGAAATGGATTTTTTTCTATTTTAATGGTGATCGTAGCCGGCGTGGGATATGTCCTAGTCATTAAGAATGTTTTAGCACTGGCCGGTGGTAGGGGCGAAAAAATTTTAGTTTTAGGGGCCTGTCTATGCGTACCGCCTGTGCTGATAGTTTGTGTCCCCGGTCCGATGTTATTCGTGCTGGATCCTAATTTGGAAGCGCGGAACTATCTGGGGTTTTCTGTAGTATTGTTTTTTTTGCTGCTGATGAGTCGTGAAGTTTTGGGGCGTGCTGGGTATAGGTTGCGAATGCTTTTGGTGATACCAGTTTTGGCGATGTATTCGTTTAGTTACGGCTATGGGCAAGTTCTTATCGCAAAAAAAGAGCTTGAGACGGCCATGGCAATGTTTATAGCTTATGACATTATTGCAACAAAAGAATTTCTCAATTCCCCTGTGCTTTATTATATTGAGCCCCCTATTAATGGGAAGTGGTTGCCCAAAGCGCAGGGTGCCATAAATTATATGCCGGCGTTGCGCTACCTTTTGAGCAGCTCCAGTATGGTGCTCCGCCCAAATACTTTACCTCAGTACGGTATTAATAATGTAGTTTCAGAGGGGCGCGCCGCTTTTGATGCGGCGACGGCTGAGGGCAAGACTTATAGGCGGGTGGTAGACAGGAAGTTCTATTCATTTTATGTCACTGAGTCAGGTGATTTTATTGTCATGAAAGATTTAACAGGTTCCGAAGGGTACATTAGGGGATGGTGGCGATAGTTATGCCGCCACTATTTTCTCCGGCGCAAAACTATCCGCCCGCGCCATCTGCCACATCCGCGAATAAAACGCCCCATTGACCTCGCCGGTGAGCAATTCCCCCGGCTTCAGAAACACGTGCAATTCAGAGAACAACTTGACCTCGGTAGCCGACATCCGCCGCACCAAATGCTTGGGCTGCAATTGCGACGGGTGCTGGAGCCCGGCGGCGGCGAGCATTTCGGCCAGGGCCTTGAGGGTGTTGCGGTGGAAGTTGTAGACCCGCTGGGCCTTGTCCGGGACGACCAGGGCGCGCTGGCGCAAGGTGTCCTGGGTGGCGACGCCGGTGGGGCATTTGTTGGTGTGGCAGCTTTGGGACTGGATGCAGCCGATGGCGAACATGAAGCCGCGCGCGGCGTTGGCCCAGTCGGCACCGATGGCCAGGACGCTGGCGATGTCGAAGGCGCTGACGATCTTGCCACTGGCGCCGAGCTTGATTTTGTCCCGCAAGTTCAGGCCCACCAGGGTGTTGTGCACGAACAGCAGGCCCTCGCGCAGCGGCACGCCGATGTGATCGGTGAACTCCACGGGCGCCGCGCCCGTGCCGCCTTCCTTGCCGTCCACTACGATGAAGTCGGGCAGGATCCCGGTTTCCAGCATCGCCTTGGCGATGCCCATGAATTCCCAGGGATGGCCCAGGCAGAATTTGAAGCCCACCGGTTTGCCGCCGGACAGCTCACGCAACTGCTGGACGAACTGCATCAGTTCGATCGGCGTGGAAAACGCGCTGTGGCATGACGGCGAAATACAATCCTCGCCCATGAGGATGCCACGGGTCTCGGCGATTTCCCGGGTGACCTTGTGCTTGGGCAGGATCCCGCCGTGGCCGGGTTTGGCGCCCTGGCTCATCTTGATTTCGATCATTCGCACCTGCGGGTTCTGTGCCTGGGCGGCGAAACGCTCGGGGTCGAAGCGCCCGTCGCTGGTGCGACAGCCAAAATAGCCGCTGCCCAGTTCCCAGGTCAGGTCGCCACCGTGTTCGCGGTGGTAGGGGCTGATACTGCCTTCACCCGTGTCATGGGCGAAGTTGCCCAGCTTCGCGCCTTGGTTCAGCGCCCGGATGGCGTTGGCGCTCAGGGAGCCGAAGCTCATGGCCGAGATGTTGAACACCGACGCGGAGTAAGGCTGCGTGCACTGCGGGCCGCCGACGGTCACGCGAAAACCGCTGGGGTCGCTCAGCGGGGCCGGGCGCATGGAGTGGCCGATGAATTCGAAGCCGGTCTGGTACACGTCGATCAAGGTGCCGAACGGTTTGTCGGCGCTTTCGTTCTTGGCCCGGGAGTACACCAGCGAGCGTTGGGCCCGGGAGAAGGGCAGGGCATCGCTGTCGGATTCGAGCAGGTACTGGCGGATCTCCGGGCGGATGCCTTCGACCAGGTAGCGGATATTGCCCAGGATCGGGTAGTTGCGCCGTACGGCATGACGGCTTTGCAGCAGGTCGAACACCCCCAACAGGCTCAACAGCCCGGTCACCAGCGCAATGGGCCAGAGCCAGTCGTGTTGCAGGAATGGCAGGCTGGCGAGGGTGAAGATGACACAGCCAGCAAAGAAGGCGTAACGACTCAGCAGAGACAGGCTCATACGGTTTCCTTGGGGGAGAGCGATTGGCGAGACATTAGCTTGGAATGCAGCTTGTGGCGAGGGAGCTTGCTCCCGTTGGGCTGCGTCCTGTAGCAACTGCGTATGAGCGTGTAGGAGCTGTCGAGTGCAACGAGGCTGCGATCTTTCCCCAGACACACTTGAATCTCAAGCGAAAGAAAGCGAAAGATCAAAAGATCGCAGCCTTCGGCAGCTCCTACAGGGGTGGCTCAGCTCGCCTGTTTCATCTGCCGCAACGGTAATTCCACGCGGAAGGTGGTGCCGACGCCGACTTCGCTGCGTACCGTGATTTCGCCATTGTGTTTTTTCACGATGCCGTAGGACAACGACAGCCCGAGCCCCGTGCCCTGGCCGATAGGTTTGGTGGTGAAGAATGGGTCGAAGATTTTCTGCAGGGTCTCGGGGGGAATGCCCGAGCCGTTGTCCGCCACTTCGATCCAGACGGTTTCTTCACCGACCCCGTTGCGCAGGGTGATGGTGCCGCGTTCGGGGCCGATGGCCTGGGCGGCGTTGACGATCAGGTTCATGATCACCTGGTTGATCTGCGACGGCAGGCATTCCACCTCCGGCAACGGCGTGTACTCCTTGACCACGTCGGCCTTGTACTTGATTTCATTGGCGACGATGTTCAAGGTCGAATCCATGCCGTGCTGCAAATTGGCCATCTGCCATTCCTGGCTGGAATCAACGCGGGAGAAATCCTTCAAATCCTTGACGATCTGCCCGACCCGGCCGATGCCATCCTTGGATTCCTTGATCAGCAAGGGGATATCCTCGACCAGGAAGTCCAGCTCCACCTTTTCGCGCAGTTTTCTCAAGTTCACCACCAGCTCCGGCGAGGCGATGGCTTCCTCGGCGTTGCCATAGGCGCTGAGCATTTCCTGAAGTTTGCCGAAGTAGCCGTCCAGCGCCCCCAGGTTGGAAGAAATGAAACCGATCGGGTTGTTGATCTCGTGGGCCACCCCGGCCGCCAACTGGCCCAGCGAGGCGAGCTTTTCCGATTGCACCAACTGGGTTTCCAGCATCTTGCGTTCGTCGATCTCCATCTGCAGCAGTTCGCTGGCCTGTCGGAAGGCCTGGGTGCGTTGTTCCACCAGGTCTTCGAGCTTGTTCATCTTCAATTGCGCCCGAGAGGTCATTTCCCATTTGGTGGTCAGGGTGTTGGCCATCTGCTGGACTTCGATGTTGTCGAACGGCTTCTTCAGGATCAGCAAGCGGTCGTGGCCGTTCAGGCGGTCGAGCAATTCATCCCAGGAATAATCCGAATAGGCGGTGCACACCACCACTTGCAACTGCGGGTCGCGCTTCCAGAGTTCTTCGATGGTCTTGGCGCCGTCCCAGCCTTCGGGCATGCGCATGTCGACAAAGGCCAGGGCATAGGGACGCTCCTTGGCCATTGCCCCCAGCAATTTGTTCAGGCCTTCCTGCCCACCGTAGGCCGAGTCGAGTTCGAACACGGTGGCGGCAGGTTTCGGCGCTTCGCCAAACAGCGCGCTTTCCATGTCCAGCAAATCCGTGTTGCTTTCATCCTCCGGGGTGAGGATCTTGCGGAAATCTTCATGAATGGCGGGTGTATCGTCGATCAACAGGATGCGGCGGTTACTCAGGCTGTTCATGGTTCACCTTCTGCAAGTTTCAGGGGCACCTGCAATTGGAATGTCGCCCCTTTTCCTGGCCCTTCACTGTGGGCGGTGAGGTGGCCGTTCATTTCGATGGCCGCCAATGCGCAGCTGTGCAGGCCAAAGCCGTGGCCTTCCTTACGCGTGGTAAAACCGTGGGCGAAGATGCGCGTCATGTTTTCCTCCGGAATGCCTTCGCCTTCGTCCTTGACGCTGATTTGCAGGGTCTGGCCATCGACGACGGCGGCCTTGAGGGTCATGTTCCGCGCATCGTTCGACACCCCGGCCATGGCGTACTTGGCATTGCTGATCAGGTTGATCAGGATCAGCAGCAAGCGATGCTTGTCGCCCATGATCCGCGGCACGTCGCCGTATTCCTTGATCACCGTAACATGATGGCGGGTCAGGGCGCCGGAGTTCATGCGCAAGGCGTCTTCGAGCAGTTCGCTGACCACCAGGGGTTCGAGCAGGCTGCTGGCGCCAGCATAGGATTGCTGGGTGGAGACGATATCCTTGATGTGGTCCACGCTCTTGCTCAACTGGGCCAGTTCATCGGTCAGGCTCTGCTGCTCCGAGGCGATGGCCTCGACCAGTTGGTTGAGGTAGCCGGGCAGCAACTTGCCCTTGGCGTCCTCGGTGAGGAAGTGCCCGAGGTCATCGGTGTGTTCGTTGATCAATTGCATCGCCTTGCCCAGCCCCAGGGCCTTGCTGCTGCGCAGTTTGCGGCTGACCAGGTCAGCGGAGATGTTCACGCTGTTGAGGACGTTGCCGACGTTGTGCAACACGTTGGTGGCGATTTCCGCCATGCCGGCCTGGCGGGCGGTGTCCATCAACTCGCTCTGGGTGTCCTTGAGCTGGCGGGTACGCTCTTCGACCCGTTGTTCCAGCTCGTCGTTGGCGGTCTGCAGGGCGCTGTTGACCCGATTGATTTCGGCGAAGCTGCGTATCAGGCGAATCGCCAGCCAGATCAGGATCAGCACCAGGAACGTGGCGAACACCAGCAGGTAAATGTGGTTGCGCTCGTATTTGGCGGCGGCTTTTTCCTGGTCTTTCTCGAGCAGGTTGGTGATGGTGTCCAGGCGATCGGCCACGGGGATCGCTCCGATTCCCAGCAGTAACTCATTCACCTTGGGTTGTTCGCGCAGGATCACCCCGATGTGCCTGCGCAGGACTTCGATGGAGTTGAGCAACCCCTCAGGCAGGCGTTCCTTGTTGACATCCAACTGGTTCAAGCCCAGCAGGACTTCGGCTGCGATCTCCGGGGAGCTGACCTGGGCGAACTCCATACTGCTGAGCAACAGGTCGTAAGTGTCGATGGCAACGTTCTGCAACTCCAGTTTGTAGGTGTCGGGCAGCCGGGCGAACTGGCCCTGGATGTCGTCCTCACCGGTGGGCAGAAAGGCCAGGGAGTTACGCAACACCGCGTTATGGGACTTGAACTGTTCTATCAGGCGGGTTTTTTCCTTGACCAGCTTGAGGTATTCGTCGCGCTGGGCCTCCCAGAGCGACGGCCCGTGGCGTCCCGGTTCCGATTCGATGGCGTCCAGACGCTGCCACAAGCGTGCCATTTCATGCAGGGGGGAGACCAACGGGTCGTAGTTGTGGGTCAGGGCGATCCGCGACTTGAGGACTTCGTTGTCCCAGATAGCGTCCTGTTGCTTGAGCAGGCGAATCAGGTCACGGGATTCAATGTACGAGGCGGCTTGCTGGGCCCCCGAATTGACGTACATGAACAGCAGGACCGAAGCCAGTAACAGGCCGATGAAGGCAAGACCGAGGCGGCGCAGAGTGGTCATAGGGGCTTGCCCTCCGATTCACCCGTCAGGGTCTTGAGGAACTCGACGATCAGTGTCGTATCGTTCTTGAGAGGCTCACGACCCAGTTGGTACTTGAACATCACCTCCACCGCGTGTTCCAGAGTCGTCGCCGACCCGTCATGGAAATACGGCGCGGTGACGGCCACGTTGCGCAGGCTGGGCACCTTGAAGACCTGGCGGTCCGCTTCATCGCCGGTGATGTTGAAGCGTCCTTCGTCGGCGCGGGTGGGGTTGCCCCGGTCGCCGACATAGTCACCCATGACGCCGAATTTCTGGAACATGTTGCCGCCGATGTTCACGCCCTGGTGGCAAGCGATGCAGCCGTACTCCTTGAAACGCTGGTAACCGAACTTTTCCCGGGGCGTGAGGGCGTCGGTGTCGCCCAGCAGGTACTGGTCGAAACGCGAATTGGGTGTTTGCAAGGTGCGTTCGTAGTCGGCCAGGGCGCTCTGGATATTGGGCTTGGTCACGCCATCGGGATAGGCGTCCTTGAAGTCCTTGGCGTAGCCGGGGTCATCGGCGATGCGCTTGACCACCGACTCCCAGGTGCTGCCCATTTCCACCGGGCTGGTCACGACCTCGTGGACCTGTTCTTCCAACGTATCGACGCGGCCATCCCAGAACTGGTGGAAGTTCAGGCCGGCGTTGAACACGGTAGGTGTATTGACCTCCACCGGCTTGCCGTCGAAGCCCAGGGAAAACGGCTTGTCGTCGGCGCCGCCCTTGTCCAGGCGATGGCAACTGGCGCAGGACAGGGTGTTGTTGACCGACAGCCGTGGGTCATTGAACAGCCGCAGCCCCAGCTGGACGCGCTTGGGGTCCAGGGCCGGCACCGGCGGCAGGGGCTTGAGGGGTTCATCCAGGGGGGCGGCGTGAGCGGTTACGCTTGCTCCCACGAGCAGGCCGAGCGCCAGAATCAGTCCATGTAACGCCATGGGATGTTTTCCTTGAAACTTTGGTTGAGGACTCAGCGGTTCACGAAAACGGGTTCTGGCGTTTTTCCCACTCGGTCATCCAATCGGCAAAGGCCTGCGGTTCGACGGCCTTGCTGAAGTAATAACCCTGGGCTTCCTCGCATTGGTGCTTCTTGAGAAATTCAAGCTGCTCAAGGGTTTCCACCCCTTCGGCGATGATGTGCAGGTTCAGGCTCTTGCCCAGGCTGATGATGGTGCTCACCAGCTTGGCGTCATTGCTATCGATGCTCAGGTCACCGACGAACGACTGGTCGATCTTCAGCACATCCACCGGAAATTTCTGCAAATAGCTCAGGCTCGAATAGCCGGTGCCGAAATCGTCGATGGCCAGGCGTATCCCCTGTTGCTTGATGGCCTTGAGGATGGCGACCGTGGTATCGATGTTCTGCATCAGTACGCTTTCGGTGATCTCCAGTTCTAACTGTGTCGGGTCCAGGCCGGTTTCCTTGAGGGTGCGGGCGATGCCTTCGACGAAGCCGCGCTGGCGAAAATCGATGGCCGAGATGTTCACCGACAGGCACAGCGGCCGCATGCCCTGGGCTTGCCAACGGCAGGCCTGCTGGCAGGCTTCCTGGAGTACCCATTGGCTCAGCGGCACGATCAAGCCGCTGTCCTCGGCCACCGGAATGAAGTCCGCCGGGTAGACCAGGCCATGTTCCGGCCTGTTCCAGCGCACCAACGCCTCGACACCGACCACCTTGCCGCTCTTGAGGTCGAGCTTGGGTTGGTAATGCAGCACGAATTCCTTGCGTTGCAGGCCCAGGCGCAGGCCCGATTCGATGGTCTGTTGCTGCCGTGCCCGGCGGTTCATGTCCTCGGTGAAGAAACGGTAGTCGTTGGGGCCGGTTTCCTTGACGTTGCGCATCGCCGTCTCGGCTTTCTTGATCAGCGCCACGGCGTCGAAACCGTCGCTCGGGTATACGCTGATGCCCAGGCTCGCGGTGACGCTCAGGTCATGGCCGTCGATAGGCTGGGGGGTGCTGATGGCCGCCAGCAGTTTTTCGGCCACGCCTTTGGTTTGCTGCGCCTCGGTGATGTCCCCCACGATCACCACGAATTCATCGGAACCGTAGCGGAACACCGAATCGGACTCACGCACCACGCTCGCCAGCGCCCGGGCCACGCGCTTGAGCATTTCGTCGCCCACCGGATGGCCCAGCGCGTTGTTGATGCGCTTGAAGCGGTCCAGGCCGATGAACATCACCGCCAGTTGCCGGTCGTGCCGACGGCACTGGGCCATGGCCTGGGTCAGGCGATCGCCGAGCAACATGCTGTTGGGCAACTCGGTGAGCACGTCGTATTGCAGCAGGTGGGACACCTTGAGCAATTCCTGGACGCGCTCTTCGATCGTGCGTTCCAGGCTGCGCATTTTCCGCGCCGCATCCTGGGCCAGTTGCCATTTCCAGGTCATGGCGCTGGCCATCTGGCGGATTTCCAAGGTGTCGAACGGTTTCTTGAGAATCAGCAATTGGTCATCGAACTCGATCCGTTCGGCCATGGTTTCCCAGGAGTAATCCGAGAAGGCCGTGCACAGGGCGATTTGCAGGCGCGGGTCGGCTTTCCACAGTTGTTCGATGGTTTGCAGGCCATCCCAGCCTGGTGGCATGCGCATGTCGGCGAACACCAGCGCGTAGGGCTGGCCTTCGGCCTGGGCGCGCTTGACCAGTTCCAGTGCCTCCTCGCCCTGGTAGGCCGAGTCGATCTGAAATTGCAGCCGGCTGACCTGTGGGGTGCCGAACAGCAGGCTTTCGGTGTCGTCCAGCGAATCATCGCTGCCGCCGCTGGGGCTGAGGATCTTGCGAAAGTCCTGGTGGATCGCCGGCGTGTCGTCCACCACCAGGATCCGCCGGTTGGCTGGCACCGACATGGGGTTCATGGATTGCTCTCCGATAGCTGGCTCGCTGGTCGGGTCCAGTGGTCTGTCGCGGGAATGATGGTGCCGGCCTTGAGCAGTTTGGCGGCCTGGCCGCTGTCGACCACGGTGCTGAAGTAATGCCCCTGGGCCTGCATCGCGCCGCCGCTGGACATCAGTGTGGTGCGTTGCTCCTGGGTCTCGACGCCCTCGGCAATGATCCCGATGCCCACGTCCCGGGCGAAGTTGATGATCGCCCGCAACGTCGTGGCGTTCTCCGGGTCGTCGTTGGCGCTGTCGAGAAAGCGCTGGGCGAGCTTGAGGTGATTGACCCGGTAGGTCTTGAGGTAATCGAACGAGGAATATTCGGTGCCGAAGTCATCGATGGCGATTTGCACGCCCAATTCGCAGAGGCGCGGCAGCACGTCGTTGTGGGTCCACTTGGTCTGGGCCAGGGTGGCTTCGGTGACGTCGAAACGCAGGTCCCAGGGGGCCAGTTCCCAGCGGGCGGTGGTGCGCAGAACGTCGTAGATCAGTTCCGGGCCGGTCTTGAGTTGGGTCAGGGACAGGTCGATGGCGATCACCGGCGGCGCCATGCCCTGGTCGCGCCATTGGCGCATCTGTTGGCAGGCCTGGTCCAGCACCCAGTGCCCGAGGGCAATGATGATTCCGGTCTTTTCGGCCGCTGGCATGAAGGCCGCCGGTTCCAGCCAGCCCCGTTGGGGGTGGTTCCAGCGCACCTGCACGCCCATGCCGAGGATCTTGCCGGTGCCGAGGTCGACTTCGGGCAGATAGTGCAGTTGCAGTTCCTGGTTTTCGATGGCTTGGCGCAGATCGTTGGCCAGGGCGACCCGGTCGGTGACTTCCTGGTTAATTTCCTCGTTGTGGAAGTGATACTGGTTGCGACCCTTTTCCTTGGAGCGGTACAGGGCCATGTCGGATTGCGCCATCAGGCTGTCGGCGCTCAAGCTCTGCGGGGTGTACAGGGCGATGCCGATGCTCACGGAGATCCGCACGTCGTTGCCGTCCAGGGAGTACGGCGCCACGAGGGCATCGCGGATCTTGCCCGCCAGTGCGGCGCAGTGGGTCGCTTCATGGACGTCCAGTTGCAGCAGGGCGAATTCGTCGCCGCCCAGGCGCGCCACCACATCGTTTTCCCGGGTACAGGACTTGATGCGGGCGGCGACTTCCTGCAGCAGCAGGTCGCCGATGGGATGGCCCAAGGTGTCGTTGATGCGTTTGAAGTGGTCCAGGTCCAGGTAGAACATGGCAAACGGCGCCGCGCCCCGACGAGCGGCGGCGAAGGCCTGGTGCAGGCGCTCGATCATGGTGGCGCGGTTGGCCAGCCCGGTCAGGCCGTCGGTGCGGGCGAGCAGGGCGATCTTCTCTTCGGCCAGCTTGCGCTCGGTGATGTCGAGGATGATGCCTTCCACTTCCAGCAACAGGCCCTGGTCGTTGCGCACCGGAATGTAGCGGTTCTCCACCCAGCGGAATGTGTCGTCGCCAGTGCGCATGCGAAACTCGATGGAGGCCCCGGCAGTGTCACGGTCGAGGACGCGGACCATGGCCTCCTGGACTTTGTCCTGGTCGTCGGGGTGGATCAGGGTTTGCGCCCAGTCCGGCGCGTTGATCAGTTGCGCCGCGGAATGACCGAACTTGGTGATGTTATGGGAGATGTACATCAACGCGAACGGCGGCTCGCCCCGCAGGCGATAGAGAATGGTCGGGCTGTTCTGCACGATGATGTTGGCGTCGGCCAACTCGCGGGTGCGTTCCTCGACGGCCCGTTCCAGCATGTCCATTTTCAGCGCCGCGTCCTCGGTCATCTGCCATTTGACGGTCAAGGCGCTGGCCATCTGGCGGATCTCAATGGCGTCGAAGGGTTTTTTCAGGATGAGCAGGCGGTCGCCCAGTTCGAGGCGCTCGGAAATGTCTTCCCAGGAATAATCCGAGTACGCGGTGCACAGGGCCACTTGCAGCTTGGGGTCGGCGCGCCACAGCCGTTCGATGGTTTCCAGGCCGTCCCAGCCCGGCGGCATGCGCATGTCGATGAACGCCATGGCGAAGGGCTGCCCTTGGGCCAGCGCCGTCTCGACTTTGTTCAAGGCTTCCATGCCCTGGAACGCCGAATCGAGGACGAAACTCATGGCGGCAACGGCCACCGGCGCGCCGAACAGAGCCTCTTCGGCGCTGCTCAGGTTGTCTTCGGCGTTCATCCGGGGGCTGAGGATCTTGCGAAAATCCTCATGGATGGTCGGGGTGTCGTCGACGATGAGGATCCGCCGATTGGTTTTATCCAAAGGCAGGCTCATGGCCGTGCACCACTTTGATGCTGACTATAGAACCCTGGGAACATCTGATATCCCTTTCGCTGGCATGAGTCTTCGGCCTGTACATGGCCCTTCATGGGGTAGAGCATAGTCGCCTCATCGCGATGCGCTCGGCCACTGATGGCAAATGTGTCTAAATTTTCGCAATCTACTAGGCTGTATTTCGGGGCTAGTAGAACGGTTGTCGTGAACAGGAGGGGGTTCAAATGGAAGATCAATCGCCGGACGTTCCGGTAAAGAAGCCGACGGTGCTGCTGGTCGATGACGAAGAGTCGATTCTCAACAGCTTGCGTCGGCTATTGCGCAGCCAGCCCTACGAGATCCTGCTGGCCGACAGTGGCGCCAAGGCCCTGGAGATTCTCAAGGAGCGGCCGGTCGACCTGGTGATGACCGACGCGCGCATGCCGAACATGGATGGCGCCACGCTGTTGGCCGAGATCCGCAAGCTGTACCCCTCGACGTTGCGCATCCTGCTCACCGGTTATGCCGATGTGGACATGATGACCAAGGCCATCAACGAGGGGCAGCTCTATCGTTACCTCAGCAAACCCTGGAACGATGAGGAGCTGGTGCAGGCCTTGCGCCAGGCCCTGGCCCACCAGCATTCCGAAAGCGAGCGCCAGCGTCTCGAAGCGTTGAACCGCGAGCAGAACCAGCAACTCAAGACCCTGAACGCCACCCTGGAAAAACGCGTGGCGTCGCGTACCTCCGAGCTGCAGCAGACCGCCGACATGCTCGACCTGGCCTACGACGAGCTCAAGCGCAGTTATGTGACCAGCACCGAGGTGTTTTCGCTGATCGCCAACCTGCGCCTGCCCAAGGCCAAGCAGACCAACCGGCAGATCATCGAGTTGATCAGGGTCTACAGCCGGCTGCATTTCCTCGATGAGTCCACCGACCGCGACCTGACCATGGCCGCGGCGCTCTACAACATCGGCAAGCTGAGCTGGACCGACAATATGATGGTCACGCCCGCCGACTTGCTGCACCACAATGAACTCGATCTCTATCGGGCCTATCCGAAGCAGAGCGAATCGCTGCTGATGACCCTGGACCCGATGAAGGATGCGGCCCGGATCATCCGCCATCACCAGGAGCGCTGGGACGGCAGTGGTTTCCCCGAGCACCTCAAGGGCGAAGCTATTCCCTTCGGCTCGCGACTCTTGAAATTGGCGGTGGATTTCATCGAGCTGCAGCGCGGGTTGATCCTCGAACGACAGATGAACAGCGACGAAGCGCTGGTCTACATCCGCAAATACGCCGGCAAGCTGTACGACCCGGACATGGTCGAGGACTTCATCAAGGCCTGCGGCGAGTACCTGGAAGACGTGACCTTGTCGGACCCGACGGTCAAGGTCATGAACACCCGGGAACTGGCGGCCGGCATGATCCTGGCGCGCAACCTCAACGCCGACAACGGCATGCTGCTGCTCAACGCCGGCAAGGTCCTGAGCGGTCCGCTGGTGGAAAAGCTCATCGCCTTCGAGTCGATGGAAGGGGCCCGGTACAGCGTGTTCGTCAAGATCCCCGAAGAACTGGCCGACCCTTCGGCGCCGAGGCCGATTTTGGGGTGATGCGGATCGGACAGACGGCGCAGTTCAACCTGTGGGAGCGGGCTTGCTCGCGAAGGCGATGTATCAGGCGACATTGGCTCTGACTGATAAGCCGCCTTCGCGAGCAAGCCCGCTCCCACATGGGTATGTCTGGATTCTGAAACCAGCGCCAGGCTTTGCTCCCTGCGGCTTTGGTCTGTAATCTCCCCGGCATTTTTCTGCCCAAGGCTTTGAATCATCATGACCACTTCCCTCATCCGCATCGCCGCCGCCCTGTTGCTCGGGCCGGACGGGCGAACCCTGCTGGTGCGCAAGCGCGGCACCCGGGCCTTCATGCAGCCGGGGGGCAAGATCGAGGCCCATGAACAACCGGTGCAGGCGCTGGCCCGGGAGCTGGAAGAAGAGCTCGGGTTGCGGATCGACTCGGCCCAGGCCCGCCACCTGGGTGTGTTCAGCGCACCGGCGGCCAACGAACCGGGGTTTATCGTGCAGGCCGAGGTGTTTTTGCTGAACATCGACGCCCCGGTTTCGCCGGCGGCCGAAATCGAAGAGGTGTGCTGGATCGACCCGGCCGGCGACAGCGATCTTGTACTCGCCCCGTTGACAGGCGAGGTGATCCTGCCGTTTTATCGAGCGACACACCTCGCCACTTGCTGATTCATGCCTCAAGGACTGACGCCCATGATTCCATTGCCGGACCTGTTGATTTTCGCCGCCGCGGCGTTACTGATGGTGCTGACGCCCGGCCCGAACATGATCTACCTGATTTCCCGTTCGATCTGCCAGGGCCGAAAGGCCGGCGTCACCTCGCTGTTGGGCGTGGTGGCGGGGTTCTTCGTGCACATGTTCGCCGCCGCCGCGGGGCTGACGGCGGTGTTCCTGGCGGTGCCCATGGCCTATGAAGTGTTGAAATGGGCCGGCGCGCTGTACCTGTTGTGGCTGGCCTGGCAGGCGGTGAAGCCGGGCGCGCGTTCGCCCTTCGAGGCCCAGCAGTTGCCGGCGGACTCGACACGCAAACTGATCACCATGGGCTTTCTCACCAGTGCGCTGAACCCCAAGATCGCGGTGTTCTATCTGTCGGTGTTCCCGCAGTTCATCAGCCCGGAACACGGTTCGCTGTTCACCCAGAGCATCATCCTCGGGCTGACCCAGATCAGCGTCAGTTTCAGCGTCAACCTGCTGATCGCCCTGTTCGCCGCCGGCATTGCCTCGTGGTTTGTCCACAACCCGAGCTGGCTGGCGGTGCAGCGCTACTTCATGGGGTTTGTCCTCGGTGCCCTGGCGCTGCGCCTGATGCTTGAGCAACGGCGTTCGGCGTGAACATCCGACGCCTGCGGGCCGGTGATGCCCTGGTGTATCGCGAGCTGATGCTCCAGGCGTACGCCTTGCACCCCCAGGCCTTCACCTCCAGCGTCGGCGAACGGGCGAAGTTGCCCCTCAACTGGTGGGAGTCACGCCTGGGCAGCCGGCTCGATGTGCTGTTGGGAGCGTTTGTCGAGCAAGAACTGGTCGGCATCGTTGGCCTGGCCCTGGACCCCCGGGAAAAAGCCCGGCACAAGGCGCTGCTGTTCGGCATGTACGTCGCCGACGCACATCGCCAACGAGGCCGTGGCTACCAACTGGTACAGGCGGCCCTCGACGAAGCCCGGCGCCACACCTTCCTGCGCCTGGTGCAACTGACCGTCACCGCGGGCAACGACCCGGCGCTCAAGCTCTACCAGCGCTGCGGTTTCGTCCTGTACGGTCTCGAACCGATGGCGATCCGCGTGGGCGACGAGTACCTCGACAAAATCCACATGTGGCTAGAGCTGTAAACCAACCGGCCATGGCTGTTGAGCTTTATTTGTGGCGAGGGGATTTATCCCCGCTGGGCTGCGAAGCAGCCCCCAAACCAGGCAACTCGGTGTGTCAGGAAGATTGAGTTCGCTGCTTTAGGGCCGCTTCGCAGCCCAACGGGGATAAATCCCCTCGCCACAAGGAATGTGCTTCACCGCACGGCACTGACTCCATCCAGCGTGGAAAACGACGTGTCCTTGGCCGTCAGCAAGAAATCGCGCATGTACGGCGCGTCGAGCATGTCGGTGCGCACCGCCGCGTACAGCGTGGCGAACAGACCTTTCTCCCCCAGCCGCTTGGCCTTCACGTAGCCCCGCGAGCTGTATTCATGCAGCGCCCAGTGCGGCATGCCGCAGACGCCACGACCGCTGGCCACCAGTTGCATCATCATCACCGTCAGCTCGGACGTACGCACCTGGGCCGGTTCGATGTCGGCCGGTTCCAGGAAACGGGTGAAGATGTCCAGCCGGTCTCGCTCCACCGGGTAGGTGATCAGGGTTTCGCTGATCAGGTCCTCGGGCACGATGTAGGGCTTGCCCGCCAACCGATGTTGGTTGGCCACGGCGAGCATCGCTTCGTAGGTGAACAGCGGCACGTACGTGATGCCGGCCAGTTCCAGCGGGTCGGAGGTCACCACCAAATCGAGATCGCCCCGGGCCAAGGCCGGCAAGGGGGCGAAGGCGAAACCCGAGGCCAGGTCCAGCTCGACTTCCGGCCAGGCATCGCGGAACTGGTCGATGGTCGGCATCAGCCACTGGAAGCAGCTATGGCACTCGATGGCCATGTGCAGGCGCCCGGCGGTGCCGCCCGCCAAGCGGGCGATGTCCCGTTCAGCACTGCGCAGTAACGGCAGGGCGGCATCGGCCAGTTGCAACAGGCGCAGGCCGGCGCTGGTGAAACGTACGGGCTTGGTCTTGCGCACGAACAACTGCATGCCCAGGCGCTCTTCCAGTTCCTTGAACTGGTGGGAGAGGGCGGACTGGGTCAAGTGCAGGCGTTCGGCGGCTTCGACCAGGCTGTCGGCTTCGCGCAGGGCATGCAGGGTCTTGAGGTGACGGAGTTCAAGCACCGGAGTGGCTCCATGAGTAAAACTTGTGATCAACACGAAAAGGTTGAGTTTGTCTCATGTAGGTCGAGCTGTCGACAATGGCGCCATCTTTTACAGGAGGACGCACACCATGGCCCTGGCCCACACCCTCGGTTTTCCCCGCATCGGCGCCGACCGCGAACTGAAAAAAGCCCTCGAAGCCTACTGGAAGGGCGACCTGGCCCCGGCTGCGCTGCAAGCCGTGGGGCGTGAATTGCGGGCTCGGCACTGGCAACTGCAGAAAGATGCCGGCATCGACCTGCTGCCCGTCGGCGACTTTGCCTGGTACGACCAGGTGCTCAGCCACACCTTGACCCTGGGTGCCGTCCCGCAACGTTTCCACGGCACCTTGAATGCCCAGGGCCGGCCGACCCTCGACACCCTGTTCGCCATGGCCCGTGGCGCCACGGCCAGTTGCTGCGGTGCCGAGCACGGCCAGGCGCAATACGCCCAGGAACTGACCAAGTGGTTCGACACCAACTACCATTACCTGGTCCCGGAGTTTTCCGCCGACCAGACCTTCGCCCTGAGCTGGGAACAGTTGTTCGACGAAGTGGACGAGGCCCATGCCTTGGGCCATCAGGTCAAACCCGTGATCATCGGCCCGTTGACCTACTTGTGGCTGGGCAAGGCCAAGGGCGAGGCGTTCGACAAGCTCGGCCTGCTGGAGCGCCTGCTGCCGGTCTACGGTGAAATTCTCAACCGCCTCAAGGCCCAGGGCGTGGAATGGGTGCAGATCGACGAGCCGATCCTCACCCTGGACCTGCCCCTGGCCTGGAGGAGCGCCTTCGAGCGGGCTTACCACATCCTCCAGTACTCGCCGTTGAAAAAACTCGTGGCCACCTATTTCAGTGGCCTGCAAGACAACCTCGGCCTGGCGGTGAGCCTGCCGGTGGACGGTTTGCACATCGACGCGGTACGTGACCCGGAACAACTGGGCCAAGTACTGGACCGCCTGCCGACCTACAAGATTCTCTCGGTAGGCCTGGTCAACGGTCGCAACGTCTGGCGCTGCGAACTGGAACAGGCGCTGGCGCAATTGCAAGCGGCCCAGGAGCGCTTTGGCGACAACCTTTGGGTCAGCACCTCGTGCTCGTTGTTGCACAGCCCGGTGGACCTGGAACGTGAAGACCGGCTCGACCCCGAACTCAAGAGCTGGCTCGCCTTCGCCGTGCAGAAGTGCGGTGAAGTCGCGGTGCTGCGCGATGCGCTGAACGATCCACAGGCCCCCGCCGTGCTGCAGGCGTTGAGCGACAGCCGCGAGGTGCAGGCCCGTCGCGCCGGCTCGGGGCGCATTCACAAAGCCGAGGTCCAGGCGCGCCTGGCGGCGATCGGGCCGCAGGACAGCCAGCGGCATTCGCCGTTTGCCCAGCGCATCGAACGCCAGCGTGCACGCCTGGCGTTGCCGGCCTTTCCTACCACCACCATCGGCTCCTTTCCGCAGACCCCAGCCATACGCCTGGCCCGTCAGGCCTACAAGCAGGGCAAGTTGTCGGCCAACGACTATCAGGACGCCATGCACACCGAGATCCGTCATGCCGTGCAGATCCAGGAACGCCTGGGCCTGGACGTGTTGGTGCACGGTGAAGCCGAGCGCAACGACATGGTGGAGTACTTTGCCGAGCAACTGGACGGCTACGCCTTCACCCGTTTCGGCTGGGTACAGAGTTACGGCTCGCGTTGCGTGAAGCCGGCGATCATCTACGGCGACATCAGCCGCCCGAAAGCCATGACCGTCGACTGGATCCGTTACGCGCAAAGCCTGACCGACAAGGTCATGAAAGGCATGCTCACCGGCCCCGTGACCATGCTGATGTGGTCGTTCCCCCGCGAAGACGTGTCGCGCCAGGTCCAGGCCCGACAACTGGCCCTGGCCCTGCGCGACGAGGTGCTGGACCTGGAAAAGGCCGGGATCAAAATCGTGCAGATCGACGAGGCGGCGTTCCGCGAAGGGCTGCCACTGCGTCGCGGGCAATGGCAGCACTACCTGGACTGGGCCGTGGAGGCCTTCCGCTTGTGCGCGTCGGGCGTGGGGGATGACACCCAGATCCATACCCACATGTGCTACAGCGAGTTCAATGATGTGATCAAGGCCATCGCCGACATGGACGCCGATGTCATCACCATCGAGACCTCCCGTTCGGACATGGAGTTGCTGGAAGCATTCGAGGCGTTCGACTACCCGAACGACATCGGCCCGGGCGTCTACGACATCCACTCGCCGCGGGTGCCGGACACGACCGAGATGGTTGCGCTGATGAGCAAGGCGGTGAAGCGCATCGCCGCCGAGCGGCTGTGGATCAACCCCGACTGCGGGCTCAAGACCCGGGGCTGGCCAGAGACGGAAGCGGCTCTGGTGAACATGGTGGCGGCGGCGCGGCAGTTGCGCAGTCAGTTGGCCTGAGGCCCCACAGGTTTGCCCCCCCTGTGACCTTGCACCCTGTGGCGAGGGGATTTATCCCCGTTGGGCTGCGAAGCAGCCCTGAAGCCAGGCGCCTTGTTGTATCAGGTGGATTGCGTCCAGCTTTTTCTGGGGCTGCTTCGCAGCCCAGCGGGGATAAATCCCCTCGCCACAAGGGGTAGTATTCGGTTTTATTGCTCCCCTTGACCGGGCAACCATCACCACTCGGCAATCTTCATCAAACTGTCACGCAACTGTGGCAGCGCGCTTGAACAAACTTCATCAGACTCGCGCTCTACTGGGGTTCTGCGTTTCGGTGTTTCTTCATGCGTGTACTTATTTTCCTGGCCGCGTTGTTTTTCGGCCTGCCGTCGATGGCGGCGTCTCGTTGCGATGTCAATGTTGCGACCCAACGGGTCGATCTGGATCAGGTCAGCCTGGCCTACCAGAGCATTGGCCGTGCCTCGGATCCTGCATTGCTGTTGGTGATGGGCCTGGGTGGGCAGTTGATCCATTGGCCGGACGAAGTGGTGGTCGCCCTGTGCGAACAGGGTTTCCGGGTGATTCGCTACGATAACCGCGATGTCGGCCTGAGCACCTGGCGCCAGGCGCCCGGCAGCGCCAACCTGACCTTTGAAGCCCTGCGCTACAAACTCGGCTTGCCCGTGGCCGCGCCCTATACCCTCACCGACATGGCCGACGACGGGCTCGGGCTGATGGACGCGTTGCAGGTGCGAAGCTTCCATGTACTGGGCGCGAGCATGGGCGGGATGATCGCCCAGCACATGGCGGCCATGGCGCCTGAGCGGGTTGAAAGCCTGACCCTGATCATGACCAGTTCCAGTGCCGCAGGCTTGCCCGCGCCCAGCGAAAGGCTGGTGCAACTGTTGTCCCGGCGTGGTGCTCCGAATCGTGAAATGGCCCTGGAGCAACAGGCCGACCTGCTGGCCGCGTTGGGCAGCCCGATGGTGGTGGATGATCGCCAGGCCTTGTTGCATCAGGCTGCACTGGCCTATGACCGGGCCTTCAACCCCGAAGGCGTGAAGCGCCAGATCATGGCGATCATGGCCGAGCCGAGCCGGGTAGCACTGCTCAATCAACTGCGGGTACCGACCCTGGTCGTCCACGGCACCGCCGACCCGTTGCTGCCGGTGATGCACGGCGTGCACCTGGCGGCACACATCCAAGGCAGCCAACTGAAACTGATCCCGGGCCTGGCCCATCGCTTCCAGGACGCGTTCAAGGCGCCGTTGCTGGGGGCGGTGTTGCCGTACCTGCAGCAGCACCGCGAAGACACGTCCCATTGGGCGCAGATTGAAGCGGTGCAGGCGCCGAATCTGCTCTAGCGGATGCCTGGGTTTTTTGTGGCAAGGGTTTAGCACATGGCTTCTACCGCACCTGCGCCTGCGCCACCAACCAGTCCATCAACTCCAGCAACGGCCCCGAAGCCTGGGGCTTGCGCGGGTGTACCAGGTGATAGCCCAGCCCGGTCTTGACCTTCAGCTCGAACGGCATCACCAGCCGGCCGGCGCTCAGGTCGTCGCCGATCAGCGACCAGTCGCCAATCGCTACGCCGGTGCCCTGGGAGGCCATGGACATCGCCAGGTCCAGGGTTTCGAAATGTTGGCCCTTGCTGACGTGGTTCAAGTGCACATCGGCCGCCGCCAGCCAGGCGTTCCAGTCACGCTCGTCAAGGGCCGGGTGCAACAGCAAGTGGTGCTGCAGGTCGGCGGGTTCATGCAGCGGCACCGGTCCTTCCAGGATCAGGCGGGAGCAGACAGGCGTCAGCTGTTCATCGAACAGGTGCAGGCACGCCAGCGAGGCACCCGGTGGTGGGCCATAGACCACCGCGGCGTCGAAGGCTTCGCGCTGGAAATCCACGCCGTGCCTGACCGTGGTGGTCAGTTCCACCGGCACGTCCGGTCGTTCCTTTTGCCATTGCAACAGGCGCGGCAGCAACCAGCGCATCACACAGGTCGGGGCCTTGAGCTGCAGGGTCTGGCGTTTTTCGCCGATCTGCTCGACCGTTTCGCCGATCAGGCTGAACACCTGCTGCACCCGTGGCAGCCACGCCAGGCCCTCGGCGGTCAGGCTCAGGCCGCGGGCCTGGCGCTGGAACAACGCATAACCCAAGTGATCTTCCAGTCCGGCGATCTGTCGGCTCACCGCGCCCTGGGTGATGTGCAGTTGTTCGGCGGCCCGGGTGAAGTTGCAGCATTGGGCCGTGATCAGAAATGTGTGCAGCGCCGGCAACGGGGGGAGTCGTTTCATTTCGATCCAAGCCATGACGTGAGGACATGGCTAGTATGACTTTTTATCCATTGTTGTCGCCATGCCCCGACCGTTCCAATAACGCCATCCCCAAGACAAAAGAGGCCCGCTTCCTGCGTTGCGCGGCCCTTTACCCGACCAGAAAAAGGCAATGGCAATGGCGACGTGCGGCGAAGTATTGGTCAAGTTACTCGAAGGTTATGGCGTGGAGCAGGTGTTCGGCATTCCCGGCGTGCACACCGTCGAGTTGTACCGCGGGCTGGCCCGTTCCAGTATCCGCCATGTGACGCCGCGTCATGAACAGGGCGCAGGTTTCATGGCCGACGGTTACGCCCGGGTCAGCGGCAAGCCCGGCGTGTGTTTCATCATCACCGGTCCCGGCATGACCAACATCACCACCGCCATGGGCCAGGCCTACGCCGATTCGATCCCGATGCTGGTGATCTCCAGCGTGCAGTCGCGCAGCCAGTTGGGCGGCGGTCGTGGCAAGCTGCATGAACTGCCGAACCAGTCTGCGTTGGTGGGCGGTGTCGCGGCGTTTTCCCATACGCTGATGTCCGCCGCCGAATTGCCCGGCGTGCTGGCCCGGGCGTTCGCGGTGTTCCAGGCCGGGCGCCCGCGGCCGGTGCACATTGAAATCCCGCTGGACGTTTTGGTCGAAGACGCCGATGCCTTGCTTGCCAGCGTGCCGGTGAACATCAGCCGCGCCGGTGCCGCACCGGGTGCGGTAAAACAAATGGCCGACCTGCTGGCGACGGCTCGACGGCCTCTGATCCTGGCCGGTGGCGGGGCCATTGACGCAGCGCCTGAATTGACCGAGCTGGCCGAACGTCTCGGCGCGCCGGTGGCGTTGACCATCAATGCCAAAGGCCTGCTGCCTGCGCGCCATCCGTTGCTGATCGGCTCCACCCAGAGCCTGGTGGCCACCCGTGCGTTGGTGGCTGAGGCGGACGTGGTGCTGGCCATCGGTACCGAACTGGCCGAAACCGATTACGACATTACCTTTGCCGGCGGCTTCGAGATTCCCGGTGCGCTGCTGCGCATCGACATCGACCCGGACCAGACCGTGCGCAACTACCCGCCGCACTTGGCGCTGGTGGCCGACGCCGGTGTCGCCACCCGGGCGTTGCTCGACGAATTGGACCGGCAACCCTTGGCCGAACGTCAGGCCGATTGGGGGCCGGCCCGTGCCGCCCGGTTGCGGGCGGAGCTTCAAGGCAGTTGGGACGCCGCGACCCGCGCCCAGACCGTGTTTCTCGAGACGGTCTTGCAGACACTACCGGAGGCCGTGTTCGTCGGCGATTCCACGCAACCGGTGTACACCGGCAACCTGACCTTCAACCCGGAGCAGCCGCGTCGCTGGTTCAATTCCTCCACCGGCTACGGCACCCTTGGCTACGCGTTGCCGGCGGCCATCGGCGCCTGGCTCGGCGGCACGGACCTGGGCCACGGTCGCCCCGCGGTGGTGTGCCTGATCGGTGACGGCGGGTTGCAGTTCACCCTGCCGGAACTGGCCAGCGCCGTGGAAGCGCGCGCACCGGTGATCGTGCTGCTGTGGAATAACCAGGGCTACGAAGAGATCAAGAAATACATGCTCAACCGCGCCATCGAACCGGTGGGGGTGGACATCTACACCCCGGATTTCATCGGGGTCGCCAAGGCCTTGGGCTGCTTTGCCCAAGCCATCGACGATGTGCCGGCGCTGCGTGCGGCGTTGCTGGCGGCCCGTGAGCGGCAGGGACCGACATTGATTGAAATTGACCAGGGTGTCTGGGCATCGAAGTGTTGAGGTGTTTTGACTGGCCTCATCGCGAGCAAGCTCGCTCCCACACTGAGTCTGTAGTGAACAGAGAACCTGTGTTCACTGAAGATCCCTGTGGGAGCGAGCTTGCTCGCGATGAGGCCCCCCCAGTCAACGCAAAACCCAGGTCAAACGGTCATCCGCAACCGCGCCAGATCTCGCAATGGCGGCGCGCCGAACAACCGGCTGTACTCGCGGCTGAACTGCGAAGGGCTTTCATACCCCACCCGATACCCCGCCGCCGAAGCTTCCAGCCCTTCGGCCAGCATCAGCCGACGAGCTTCCTGCAAGCGCAGTTGCTTCTGGTATTGCAGTGGGCTCATGGCCGTCATGGCCTTGAAACGGTGATGCAGGGTCGAGACGCTGAGGTTCACTTCCCGGGCCAGGTCATCGATGCGCAGCGGCTGTTCGAAATGGCCGTTGAGCCATTTGATCGCCTGGCTGATGCGATGGCTCTGACTGTTGGCGATGGCGATTTCATAGAGCCGATAGCCCTGTGGACTGCGCAGCAGGCGATAGAGGATTTCCCGGCGCACCAGGGGCGCGAGCATGGCGATGTCTTTCGGCGTGTCCAGCAGCCGTGCCAGGCGCAGCACCGCGTCGAGCATCGGCGTGTCCAGGCGTTCGACATACAGCCCGCGCCCGGCGGGGCGCGTCGGCACGCCCAAGGGGCCGGCATCGGCGATCAACGCAGTGATTTCCGCCGGGTCGATGTCCAGGCGCAGGGCCAGGATCGGCTGTTCGGCCGTAGCGTTGGCCATGCAACCGCTCAACGGCATCGACACCGAGACCACCAGGTAATGCAACGGATCGTAGTCGAACAATTCGTCGGCCAGGCGTACCTGTTTGCTGCCCTGGGCCATGATGCACAGTGCCGGTTGCGCCAGAACCGGGGCGAATGTCTGGGGCTTGCTGTGGCGCGACAGGTTCAGTGAGCCGATGGCTGTGGCGTAGCTGCCGTCTTCGCTGGTGTTGCGGTCGATGATCGACGCCAGTTCGGCGCGCTGT
The DNA here is from genome assembly GCF_900115235.1 of Pseudomonas sp. NFACC24-1. Taxonomy (NCBI): domain Bacteria; kingdom Pseudomonadati; phylum Pseudomonadota; class Gammaproteobacteria; order Pseudomonadales; family Pseudomonadaceae; genus Pseudomonas; species Pseudomonas sp. NFACC24-1. The sequence goes on along the minus strand of NZ_FOVS01000002.1, from coordinate 255,584 downwards.
TGTTCCAGGTACGTGTCCAGCGGGACGTGGGCGTGATCGAGTGGCGACATGCCGGGATCCTCAGGCGATAGGGAGCGATGAGCGAAGCTTATGTTTGTGCAAGGCGCAGCGGTAGCAACATCCTGTTGAAAGCTTGCCTGATCCTGCACGGCGCAATGGGCTATGACAGGGCAGCGCTGGCGAAACTTGCTTGAAACCTTTTGTTTCAACTTGGCGGCTGGCAACCGGTTCGACGGCGGATTTTGTGCGTCCGATGCGCAGGATTGTGCAATGGGTCGGCAGGAATCGACTAACGAAGCTGGCGTCGTGACGCTTAACCTTTGATCCTGTCGCAGCCTGTCCCCGGCTGCACAACGGATTACCTGGGAGGGTTGAGCATGACTACACAGATCCCCGTCAGCCACATGGCTTTTGTCCGGGCCCGCAGTGGTTGCTCCAAGCAACTGGGTGCACGCCTGAGTACGCTGATCGCGCCCTCGCGCCAGGCGCCTGGTTGCCTGCACTTCGCCTTGCAGCAATCGCAATGCGACGCTGATTTGTGGCTGGTGTCCGGGCTCTGGATCAATCAGCCGTCGATGGACGCCTACTTCAACTCACCGGCCATGGCGATTTTCGCCGAGCTGGTGCAGGACTTGGTGGTGAGCAGCCTGGATTTCCACACCTTCAGGGAAGTCTCCGCCGCCCAGGCGACCGAAGGGTGCCGGGCGCAGGTACACAAACTGGCCGGTTGAAGGTTTAATGACCGTCATTTTCCACCGCCAGGATGCACAAGAGATGGCACGTAAAGCCTTTGAAACCTTTGAAGCGGTTTCCGCCGTTGTTCCCAAGGAGGGTGGCGGTTACCTCGCCGCCATTGCCACCAAGGCCATCGGCGGCTTAGGTGCGCCGCGTTTCAACAAGGTGCTTGAAGACCAGAGCTTCAAGACCGCGACCGAAGCCGATGAAGCCGCTGCCGTGCAGCTCACCCATCTTCAGGGTGTCGACGACGAGGGCGGGTTGGTCTGGTAAACCCGTGTCACCTGTTGGGATGACCTACACCTGTGGCGAGGGGATTTATCCCCGCTGGGGCGCGAAGCGGCCCTAAAACCAGTCCAGGCAACTCAGTGTCAGGAAGGTATTGGGGGCTGCTGCGCAGCCCAGCGGGGATAAATCCCCTCGCCACAGAGTGTGATGGGCAAACTTCTATTTGGGGCGATGCATCTTGAACAACGCCTCAGGCCCCAGCTGGAAATAATCCGCCGGCCCACCCCCGCGCAAGATCGGCTCGGCGGCGGCGGTGTCGTACACCCCATCTTTCAACAGCCACTGGGCGATATGCACGGCGACCACTTCGCCGAGGATCAGCCAGCTCGGCACCAGCCCTTTGTCTGCTCGCTGCAATTGAATGATCTGCGTGACCTTGCATTCGAAGGACACCGGGCTTTCGGCGACGCGCGGCACCTGGATCACCCGTGACGGGGCGGCCGTCAGGCCCGCCAGTTCGAACTCATTGACCTCTGGGCCGACCATCGCGCAGCTCTGGTTCATCTGCTCGGCGAGCGGGCGGGTGGCCAGGTTCCAGGCGAATTCACCGGTCTGTTCGATGTTGTTCAGGCTGTCTTTGCGCCCGACGCTGGAGAACCCAATGATCGGTGGAATGTAATTGAAGGCGTTGAAGAAACTGTAGGGCGCCAGGTTCAGGCGGCCTTCGCCATCCTGGGACGAAATCCAGCCGATGGGCCGTGGGCCGACGATGGCGTTGAATGGATCGTGTGGCAGGCCGTGACCGTTGGCGGGTTCGTAGAAATGGATGTCATCGGGCATTGGGTGCAGATCCTGGGGGGGATTTTGAAGAGTTCGACGATAGTGCAGGGGGCAGCTGTTTTTGTCAGCACCGAGAACCTTGTGGGAGTGGGCTTGCTCGCGATGGCGCCGGAACATTCAATATTGCTGCAAGCTGGTCACCGCTTTCGTAAAACCTGCGTCCGCTGTTCTTCTGCGTATCCCAAAAACAACTAAGCCCGGCCGAAGCCGGGCTGTGAGAGGGGCTCCGTCGCAATTAGCTGATGGCGGCAGCGTTAGTGCGGTCGAAACCATCTTCTGCGACGGTGGCGCCGTTAGTGCGGTCAAAACCATCTTCTGCGACGGTGGCGCCGTTAGTGCGGTCGAAACCGTCTTCTGCGACGGTGGCGCCGTTAGTGCGGTCGAAACCATCTTCAGCAACGGTGGCGCCGTTAGTGCGGTCGAAGCCATCTTCTGCGACGGTGGCGCCGTTAGTGCGGTCGAAACCATCTTCTGCGACGGTAGCGCCGTTAGTGCGGTCGAAGCCGTCAGCAGCAAGGGTGGCAGCGCCAGTGCGGTCGTAGCCATCAGCGGCGATGGCCGAGCTGGTGCGGTCGAAACCATCGGCAGCAAAAGTATTGGCGGCCAGTACGGACAGGGTCAGGGCGATGATCAGTTTGGTTTTCATGGTCGTGCTCCAGAATGTTTGGCGTCAGGCGCCTTGGGTGTGGAGTTCATATTACGCTCGATAATTAGATTAAAAAGCGCAAATAAATGCTAAAAACAATCGATTAAATCGATTGGTTGGGGGTTGCCGCAGAACGGTCAATGAGGCCCATTACCGGCGTATCGAACGGCGTTCTGTTGAGGATGAGGATGGAGGTCAGGCATTAACCAGAGATTAATGTCGGATAAATCTTTAGACATGGAACAAAAGAAGGGGCGACCCCGTCAGGTTCGCCCCTTTTTTGATCCAGCCCTGAAACAGGTGTAAACCTTAGCCAGGACCAGACATGCGACTTGAAGATCAGTCGGTCACGATCCGCGAATGCTTGCGGGTGTCTTTCATGGTGATGTACACCAGCAGCGACACGGCGATGCAGGCCGTCACGTACCAGTAGTAGCCGGTTTCCATGCCGATGCTCTTGAACCACAGGGCAATGTATTCAGCGGTGCCGCCGAAGATCGACACGGTCAGTGCGTAGGGCAGGCCGACGCCCAGGGCGCGGATTTCGGTGGGAAACAGCTCGGCCTTCACCACGGCGTTGATCGAGGTGTAGCCGCTGACGATGATCAGCGCGGCCATGATCAGGAAGAACGCGCCCCACCAGGTCTGGATGGTGTGCAGGGTGGTGAGAATCGGCACGGTGAACAGGGTGCCGAGGATACCGAAGGCGATCAGGATCGGCCGGCGACCGATCTTGTCCGACAGCCCGCCGATCACCGGTTGCAGGCACATGAACAGGAACAGCGTGGCGGCGGAAATGGTGGTGGAGTCGGAGATGCTCATGCCGACGGTGTTCACCAGGTATTTCTGCATGTAGGTGGTGTAGGTGTAGAACGCCAGGGTACCGCCCATGGTCAGGCCGACCACGGTCATCAGTTCCTTGGGGTGGCGCAGCAAGGTGCGCATCGCGCTTTCCTTGGACTTCTCTTTCTTGGTGAACGACTCGGTTTCTTCCATGCCGCGCCGCAGGTACAGCGCCACGACCGCACACAGTGCGCCGATGGCGAACGGGATGCGCCAGCCCCAGGCGTACAGCTGTTCGGTGGTGAGGAACTGTTGCAGCACGATCAATACGCCCAAGGCGATGAGCTGGCCGGAAATCAGGGTCACGTACTGGAAGCTGGAGAAGAAGCCCCGACGTTCCTTGGTCGCCATCTCGCTCAGGTAGGTTGCCGAGGTGCCGTACTCGCCGCCTACCGACAGGCCTTGGAGCAGGCGGGCAAACACCAGCAGGATCGGCGCGCCGACGCCGATGGTTTCGTAGCTCGGGCTCAAGGCGATGATCAGCGAGCCGAAGCACATCAGGTACACCGAGGCCATCAACGCACGTTTGCGCCCGGCGCGGTCAGCGTACAGGCCCATCAACCAGCCGCCGATCGGGCGCATCAGGAAGCCCACGGCGAAGATCGCGGCGGTGTTGAGCAATTGGGCGGTGGTGTCGCCTTTGGGGAAGAAGACTTTGGCGAAGTACAACGAGAACGCGGCGTAGACGTACCAGTCATACCACTCGACCATGTTGCCGACCGAGCCGCTGAAGATCGATTTGATCCGGCTGGCGGTGGTTCTTTCACGGGCGGGCACGGCAGCCGACCCAATGGGCAGGGCGTTGGAGTTGTCCATTGAAGGATCCTTCATTTAATTGTTTTTGTGGAGCGTGCGGGAACGCAGCCTGACAGGGCTATAGCAGGAGCTGTGCCAGCGGTTGGAGGGCCGGTCTAGAGGGGTTTGCGGTGTTGAGTGAGCGGAAATCCGCTTGTTTTCGTTTGCGGGTGAGCGGAAATCCGCTTATCCGTGGGTGTTTGCTCCGGCCTCATCGCGAGCAAGCTCGCTCCCACAGGGTGATGTGGGCACAGGACAAAATGTGGGAGCGAGCTTGCTCGCGATGGCGCCAGTGCAGGCGCCACAGAAACCTACAAAAACATCTCCCGACTCAACCCGTGCCGCTGCATCTTTTCATTGAAGGTGCGGCGTGGCAGTTGCAGTTCTTCGAGCACGGCTTTCACATCACCTTTGTGTCGCGCCAGGGCGGCGCGCAGGCATTGGGCTTCGAAGGCTTCCTGCTGGGCCGCGAGGGACTGGCCCGGCTCCGTCTCCAGGGTGGGCAGTTGATCCAGCCCCAACACCTGGCGTTCGGCGACGTTGGCCAGTTCCCGCACATTGCCCGGCCAGTCGTGGCTGAGCAGATGGCTCAACTGCGGTCCGCTCAGGGGCGCGGCGGGGCGGCCCAGGCGTTCGGCGGCATTGTGGGTGAAGTGTTCGAACAGCAGGGGAATGTCCTCGCGCCGTTCTCGCAGCGGCGGCAGGCGCAGCTCGGCGATGTTCAAGCGATAGGCCAGGTCTTCGCGAAAACGCCCGGCCCGGGCTTCGTCCAACAGGTCGGGCTTGGTGGCGGCGATGATGCGCAGGTCCACGTGAATGCTCTGGTTGGAACCCAGGCGTTCGAGCTTCTGCTCCTGCAACACCCGCAGCAACTTGACCTGCTGGGCCAGGGGCATGCTTTCGATTTCATCGAGAAACAGCGTGCCGCCGTCGGCGTATTCGAGCTTGCCGATGCGCTTGCCCTGGGCGCCGGTGAAGGCGCCGCTTTCGTGGCCGAACAGCTCCGCCTCGAACAGCGGTTCGGGAATGGCTGCGCAGTTCAACGCGACGAAGGGCTTGCTCGCCCTCGGGCCGAAATCGTGCAGGCAGCGGGCGACCAATTCCTTGCCGCTGCCGGTTTCGCCGCGGATCAATACGTTGACCGGCAGTGCCGCCAGGTCCAGCACTTGGCGCCGCAGGTTTTGCAGGGCACGGGAAACCCCAAGCAGCGTGCCATCGAGGCGAGCGCGGGCGTCGGCCTGTTCATGCAGGCGGCGGTTTTCCAGGACCAGGGTGCGCTTGTCCAGGGCCCGGCGCAGGCTGCCCAGCAGGGCTTCGGGGCTGAAGGGTTTTTCCAGGAAGTCGTAGGCACCGTCGCGCATGGCCTCCACGGCCATGGGCACGTCACCGTGGCCGGTCAACAGAATCACCGGCAGGTCCGGGTCGCGGCGGCGTACTTCGGCCAGTAGCTCCAGGCCGCTGAGGCCGGGCATGCGCACGTCGCTGAGGATCACCCCGGGGAAATGCTCCGGCAACCGGGCCAGGCATTCGTCGGCGCGACTGAACAGCTGCACCTGGAACCCCGACAGGCTCAACCATTGCTCCACGGCACTGCGGATGCTGCCTTCGTCATCCACGACCATGACTGAATCAAGCATGCAGTTGTGCCTCCTGATCGATGGGCAAGGTCACGCAGAATACCGCGCCGTTCTCGTGGTTGTCCGCGCTCAGGCGCCCGCCGGACTCATGGATGATTGCAAACGAAACCGCCAGCCCCAGGCCCAGGCCATCGCCCACGGCCTTGGTGGTGAAGAACGGATCGAACACCTGGGCCAGGTGTTCCTCGGCGATGCCGGTGCCGCTGTCGCTGACGGTCAGGCGCCACAGTTGGTCATCGGCTTCCAGGCGTACCTCCAAGCGCTTGAGGGCTTGGCCGGCCATGGCGTCGAGCGCGTTGCGCAGCAGGTTGATCAACACTTGTTCGAGGCGGATCGCGTCGCCGCGCACCCACGCTGGACGGGTCAAGTGCAACACGGTGTTGACCTGCTCGTCCCGCAGGCGTGTGTCCAGCAGTTGCAGCGCCTGGTCCACCACCGCCGCCAGATCCAGGCGTTCACGCAGGCCACTGGGGCTTTTGCGGGCAAACGTCTTCAAGTGGCCGGTGAGGGCGGCCATGCGGGTCAGCATGTCGTCCACCGGCTTGAGGGCCTTGTAGGCGTCATCGACCCGACCGTGATCCAGCAGCAAGCGCAGGGTTGCCAATTGCATGCGCTGGGCGGTCAAGGGCTGGTTGATTTCATGGGCCAGGGCCGCCGACATCTGCCCCAGCGCCGCCAGCTTGGCCGATTGCACCAGCCCGTCCTGGGCCGTGCGCAGATCCCGGGTACGTTCTTCGACCAACCGTTCGAGCTCTTCGCGGCTGCGCTGGCGCAACCTTGCCAGGCGCCAGCGCTGGTTGAGAAACAGCAACAGGAACACCAGCGCCAGCCACAACCCGGCGGCGGCGAGCCCGGCGTTGCGCAGGTCCTCGAAGGCGATCTGCGGACGGCGCAGCAAGTGCAGGGTCCAGCCTTCGGCGCTCAACGGCAAGGATTCCCACAGGTAATCCGCCGAGCCATCGGGGGCCTCGACCCGGGCCAGGTGGCTGTTGTCGTCGAAGCGTCGCAGCGGTTCATGGGCCAGGGCTTGCAACGGTTGTTTGTCGTATTGGCGGGTGGCCTTGAGTTCGGCGCGGTCGTTGTCGGTCAGCGGCTGCAAGTGGCGATAACGCCAGCCCGGGCGATTGGCGATGAAGATGATGCCCCGGGCATCGCTGACCAGCAGGGTGTCGCTGCCCTGGCGCCATTCGCGCTCCAGCTCCGGAAACTCCAGCTTCACCACCATCGCGCCGAGGAACTCGCCGTTGTCGCCGGTCACGGCGCTGGAGAGGAAGTATCCCGGGATGCCGCTGGTCACGCCCACCGCATAGAACCGTCCGGTGCCCTGGGTGCGGGTCTGGATGAAATAAGGGCGAAAGCCATAGTTGTGCCCGACATAGCTGCTGGGCAGGCGCCAGTTGCTGGCCGCGACGGCCAGGCCGCTGTGGTCGAGCAGTTCCAGTGTGGATGACTGGGCGGCGCCATTGATCTGTTCGAGCTTGCGATTCAACGCATCCTGCTGCGCCGCGCTGACCGGTCCCTTGAGGGCCGAGCGCAACTCCGGATCCAGCGCCAGCACGGCGGGCAGGGCGCGGTAGCGTTCGATCAGGGTGTGCAACGAATTGGCGTACAGTGCCAACTGCTGGCTGGCACGGTTGGCATCTTCCTTCAAGGCCTCGCGTTCGGCGTGGCGTACCGCCAGGGTGGCGGCAACCGCCGCGCCGGCAAGGATCAGCAAGGTGTACAACGACAGGCGCAAGGTACGGGTGGTCGGCAGCATGCTGGCGTAAACCAGTGGAAAGTCGGGCGGGCACGATAGCATGGCGGTTGCTTCGAGCGATCATGTACTTCAGGCCTGCACCTGATCCTGTGGGAGCGGGCTTGCCCGCGAAGACGCCGGCACATTCAACATTGATGCAAGCTGACCCACCGCTTTCGCGAGCAAGCCCGCTCCCACAGGGATCAGTGGTGGATATTAAATGTTGTGAGCACAAAAAAAGGCCGGTGGGCTTGTCGCTCACCGGCCTTGTTCATGGCACTGACGTGTTACTGCACTTCGACCGCCAGGCTGTCGCTGATCTTCTTCTGCCAGATGGCAGGACCGGTGATGTGCACCGACTCGCCTTGGCTATCGACCGCAACGGTCACCGGCATGTCCTTGACCTCGAACTCGTAGATCGCTTCCATGCCCAGTTCGGCGAACGCCAGGACCTTGGATTTGCGGATCGCCTGGGCCACCAGGTAAGCGGCACCGCCGACGGCCATCAGGTAGACGGCCTTGTTGTCCTTGATCGCTTCGATAGCGGTCGGGCCGCGCTCGGATTTGCCGATCATGCCCAACAAGCCTGTCTGCTCGAGGATCTGGCGGGTGAACTTGTCCATCCGCGTGGCGGTGGTCGGGCCGGCTGGGCCGACGACTTCATCGCCGACCGGGTCGACCGGGCCGACGTAATAGATGAAGCGGCCCTTGAGGTCCACTGGCAAGGTTTCACCCTTGTTCAGCATCTCGACCATGCGCTTGTGCGCCGCGTCGCGGCCGGTGAGCATCTTGCCGTTGAGCAGCACGGTTTCGCCCGGCTTCCAGCTTTGCACGTCTTCTGGCGTCAGGGTGTCGAGGTTGACGCGACGAGCCGACGGGCCGGCTTCCCAGACGATTTCCGGGTAGGCGTCCAACGGTGGCGCTTCCAGCGACGCCGGGCCCGTGCCGTCCAGCACGAAGTGGGCGTGACGGGTGGCGGCGCAGTTGGGGATCATGCACACCGGCAGGGAGGCGGCGTGGGTCGGGTAGTCCATGATCTTCACGTCGAGCACGGTGGTCAGGCCACCCAGGCCCTGGGCGCCGATGCCCAGTTGGTTGACCTTCTCGAACAGCTCCAGGCGCATCTCTTCGATACGGTTCTGCGGGCCGCGGGCCTTGAGCTCGTGGATGTCGATGGACTCCATCAAGACTTCCTTGGCCATGACCGCGGCTTTCTCGGCGGTGCCGCCGATGCCGATGCCGAGCATGCCCGGTGGGCACCAGCCGGCGCCCATGGTCGGAACGGTTTTCAGCACCCAGTCGACGATGGAGTCGGACGGGTTGAGCATGGCCATCTTCGACTTGTTCTCGGAGCCACCGCCCTTGGCCGCCACGTCCACTTCCACGGTGTTGCCCGGGACGATGGAGTAGTGGATGACCGCCGGGGTGTTGTCCTTGGTGTTTTTACGTGCGCCGGCCGGGTCGGCCAGGATAGAAGCGCGCAGGACGTTTTCCGGCAGGTTGTAGGCGCGACGCACGCCCTCATTGATCATGTCGTCCAGGCTCATGGTCGCGCCATCCCAACGCACGTCCATGCCCACGCGCACGAACACGGTCACGATGCCGGTGTCCTGGCAGATCGGCCGATGGCCGGTGGCGCACATGCGCGAGTTGATCAGGATCTGCGCCATGGAGTCACGGGCCGCCGGCGATTCTTCGCGCAGGTAGGCCTCATGCATCGCCTGGATGAAATCCACGGGGTGGTAGTAGGAAATGAACTGCAGGGCGTCGGCAACGCTCTGTATCAGGTCATCTTGCTTGATCACGGTCATGAGTCGCGCTCCTCTCTAAAGACGGGAACATTCTATAAGGCAGCTTCAAGCCGCAAGCTTCGAGCCGCAAGCTGAAGCAGTATGCGTACTGCTCTGAACTTGTCGCTTGGAGCTTGCGGCTTGCAGCTGACCTTCAGGTCAAGGCACGCCGGGCATGCTGGCGCGACGCTAAAAAGGCGCGGCAGTATATCGCAGGCAGGCATCCTGTGGGAGCGAGCGGCCTGTATGGAGGGGATTTATCTGTGGCGAGGGGATTTATCCCCGCTGGGCTGCGAAGCAGACCTGAAAGCTGCCACTGCGGTGTGTCAGGTTAATGCCATCTGTCTTTTGGGGGCTGCTTCGCAGCCCAGCGGGGATAAATCCCCTCGCCACAGGGGGCATCTACCAGCACTCGACAATGCGTCAATTGGGCCATTGCTTTGACGCCATTTTTCTGCTCCAGAATTGAATGGTCATTTGCCCGACACGCCACTAAAGTGGCGTCTGGCCTGTAGCGTAGGACGCCTCCTGTCAGTTTCCTTTCCCATGGTGAGTCAACGATTGACCCATAACGCCATTCAACGTCTTTTGCTGAAACGCTTCGCTTTGGCGGCCGCGACGTACGCGCTGGCACTGGTTTTGTTGTGGCTGGCATTTTTCAGTGGGCATTACTTGGACTCGTTGCGCGGTGTCATCATCGGCAGCGTGTTGGTCGTGCTTTGCCAGGCCGGGCTGTTCGCGCTGTTTATCACCGACCGCAACCTGCGTTTCGCCGACCCCAGCCTCACCGAAGTGCAGGTGTTGATCGGCCTGGGCTGGCAGACTTGGATGATGGCGCACCTGGACCAGGCCCGGGGCGTGTTCCTGGTGTTTTATGTGCTGATCCTGCTGTTCGGGCTGTTCCACCTGTCGCGCCGGGCCTTTGTGCGCTGCGCGTCGCTGGTGTTCATCAGCTTCGCCGCGATTACCCTCTGGGACGGTTACTTCTTCAGGCTTCCCGATCCCACCCTGGCCGGGTTGCAGGTGGCCGTGCTGTTTCTCGTGCTGGTGTGGCTGGTGTTTTACGCCCGCTACGTCCAGACCTCACGCCAGCGCATGCGCCAGCGGCGGTTTGCCTTGCAGGCGCACCAGGACACCTTGCGCGGGATGATGCGCCAGCTCGAAGACCTGGTGGCCACCGATGAACTGACCGGGCTGTTCAATCGCCGGCACTTCCTGCGCCTGGCTTCCCGCGAACTCAACACCCTCAGGCCCGGCGTCGCCCATGGCCTGGCCCTGATCGACCTCGACCATTTCAAGCGCATCAACGACCTGCATGGCCATGCTGCGGGCGATCAGGTGCTGCAGGCCTTTGCCGCGGTCGCCACGGCGTGCCTGCGCGAGGGCGATGTACTGGCCCGTTACGGCGGCGAGGAATTCGTCATGCTGCTGCCCGCTTGCGACCCCCAGCGCCTGACGGCCTGTTGCGAGCGGTTGCGGCTGGCGTTCACCGAAGTCGAGCTGATCGGCCTGCAGGTCGGTGCCCTCAGCCTGTCGGCGGGCATGACGATGCTGGAAATGGGCGATGACCTGGACAACGCGTTGCAGCGTGCCGACCAGGCCCTGTACCGTGCCAAGCGAGACGGCCGCAATCGTTGTGCCGCCGCCTGGGAGAACGTTGATGCCTGAACTGACAGTCGCCGGCCGGCAATGGAGGGTGGCGGCGGGCAGTAACCTGCTGGATGCCTTGAACGGCGCTGGCGTGGCGGTGCCCTACAGTTGCCGCGCCGGGAGCTGCCACGCCTGTCTGGTGCAGTGCGTGGGGGGCGATGTGCGCGACAGCCGCCCCGACGCCTTGAGCCCGACGCAGCGCGACCAGGGTTGGCGGCTGGCCTGCCAATGCCAGGTGGTCGAGGATGTGCGGATCCACACCTTCGACCCGCAACGCGACGGCCAGGCCGCCCAGGTGATGGCGGTGGATTGGCTGGGCGGCGAGGTGCTGCGTCTGCGCGTTACCCCCGAGCGGCCGCTGCGGTATCGGGCCGGGCAGCACCTGGTGCTGTGGGCCGGCGAGGTGGCCCGGCCGTATTCCCTGGCGAGCCTGCCCGAAGAAGACCGCTTCCTGGAGTTCCACCTCGATTGTCGCGAGCCCGGCCAGTTCACCGGGGCGGCCCGGCAGATGAAGGCCGGCGACCCGATCCGCCTGGGCGAACTGCGTGGCGGTGCCTTGCACTACGACGCCGACTGGCACGACAGGCCGCTGTGGTTGCTCGCCGCTGGCACGGGCCTGGCGCCGTTGTTCGGCCTCCTGCGCGAAGCCTTGCGCCAGCATCACCAAGGCCCGATTCGCCTTATTCACGTGGCCCATGATACGGCCGGGCATTATCTGGCCAAACCCCTGGCAGCGCTGGCGGCCAAGCATGAAAGCCTCTCGGTGGAGCTGCTAACCGCGGCCGAGGCGTCGTCCGCCTTGGCGCAACTGCGGCTTGTTTCCCGGCAAACCCAGGCCTTACTCTGCGGCCATCCCGACCGGGTCGAGGCCTTTGCCAAGCGTTTGTATCTGGCTGGCTTGCCGCGCAATCAACTGCTGGCCGACGTCTTCCTGCCCCGTGGTTGAGCGCTGATTTCCAGACGCGAGACCGATCATGACCGAAACCCTGTTGCTCGACTGTCAACGCGGCCTGCTGACCGTGCGCTTGAACCGCCCGGACAAGAAAAATGCCCTGACCCGGGCCATGTACGGTCAATTGGCCCAAGCCCTGGCGATGGCGGACAACGACCCGCAGATTCGCGCGGTGCTGCTCAGCGGCTCCAGTGACTGCTTCACAGCCGGCAACGACATCGTCGACTTCCTCGAACAGCCACCGAACGACCTCGATAATCCGGTGTTCCAGTTCATGCTCAGCCTGCTCGATTGCCGCAAACCGGTGATCGCCGCCGTGGCCGGACCGGCGGTGGGCATCGGCACCACGTTGCTGCTGCATTGCGACCTGGTCTACATCAGCCGAGACGCGCGGCTGCGCATGCCGTTCGTCAACCTGGGGCTGTGCCCGGAGTTCGGTTCCAGCCTGATCCTGCCGCGGCTGCTGGGCCAGGCCAGGGCTGCGCAATTGTTGCTGTTGGGTGAGGGCTTCAGTGGCGAACAGGCGGTGGCGTGGGGCATTGCCACCGAGGCGCTGGACAGCGGCGAAGCGGCATTGGCCAAGGCGCGGGAGGTGGCGCTGCGCTTCGAATCGTTGCCGCCTGACGCGGTGCGCATCAGCAAGCAACTGATGAGGGCGCCGGACCGGGAACTGTTGCGCAAGGTGATTGAAGAAGAGGGCAAGCTGTTCACCCAACGCCTGCGCTCGCCCGAGGCGGTTGCGGCGTTGTCGGGGTTTATCAACAGGCATTGAATTCTGGAGCGCCTGGGCTGGCCCCATCGCGAGCAAGCTCGCTCCCACAGGGGGGCATGAACACCTGTGGGAGCGAGCTTGCTCGCGATGGCGGCAGACCAGATAGCACATGCTTCAAGGCAAAAACCAAAAAGCCCCGCCATTCACATGGCAGGGCTTTTGTTTTTCAGCGCTCGGTCACTCAGACCATCGGGTCGCCAACATGCAGGATTTTCATCCCGTTGGTGCCGCCGATGGTGTGGTAGCTGTCGCCCTTGGTCAGGATGACCCAGTCACCGGTCTGCACGACGCCGCGCTTGACCAGCTCATCCACCGCCGCCTGGCTGACTTCGCCCGGTTGCAGGGCGGCCGGGTCGAACGGCACAGTGTAGACGCCACGGAACATGGCGGCGCGGGCCTGGGTTTCGCGGTGCGGGGAGAACGCGTAGATCGGCACCGAGGAGCGGATGCGCGACATGATCAGCGGCGTGTAGCCACTTTCGGTCAGGGCGATGATCGCCTTCACGCCCGGGAAGTGGTTGGCGGTGTACATCGTCGCCAGGGCGATGCTTTCGTCGCAGCGCTCGAAGGTTTTGCCGATGCGGTGGCTGGAGGTCTTGCTGGTCGGGTGCTTTTCAGCGCCGATGCAAATACGCGCCATGGCTTGCACCGCTTCGAGCGGGTAGAGGCCGGCGGCGCTTTCGGCCGAGAGCATCACGGCGTCGGTGTAGTCGAGCACGGCGTTGGCTACGTCGGACACTTCGGCGCGGGTCGGCATCGGGTTCTGGATCATCGACTCCATCATCTGGGTCGCGACGATCACGGCCTTGTTGTGGCGGCGTGCGTGCAGAATGATTTTCTTCTGGATGCCCACCAGCTCGGCGTCGCCGATTTCCACACCCAGGTCACCACGGGCCACCATCACGGCGTCGGACGCCTTGATCAGGCCATCGAGGGTTTCGTCGTCGGCCACGGCTTCGGCGCGTTCGATCTTGGCCACCAGCCAGGCAGTACCGCCGGCTTCGTCGCGCAGTTGACGGGCGTATTCCATATCGGCGGCGTCACGGGGGAAGGACACGGCGAGGTAGTCGACTTCCATTTCCGCGGCCAGCTTGATGTCGGCCTTGTCTTTTTCGGTCAGGGCCGGTGCCGTCAGGCCACCACCGCGACGGTTGATGCCTTTGTGGTCCGACAGCGGGCCGCCGATGGTCACGACGCAGTTCAGTTCGGTGGCGGAGGCGGTCTCGACGCGCATCACCACACGGCCGTCGTCGAGCAGCAGCTCGTCGCCCACGCCGCAGTCCTTGACCAGGTCCGGGTAGTCGATACCCACCACCTGCTGGTTGCCTTCGGTCAGCGGATGGCTGGTGGAGAAGGTGAATTTGTCACCGATCTTCAGCTCGATGCGCTTGTTGGCGAATTTGGCGATGCGGATCTTCGGGCCTTGCAGGTCACCCAGCAGGGCAACGAAGCGGCCGTGCTTGGCGGCGAGGTCGCGCACCAGCTTGGCACGCGCCTTGTGTTCTTCGGGCGTGCCGTGAGAGAAATTCAGACGGGCAACGTCCAGGCCAGCCAGAATCAGCTGTTCGAGAACTTCCGGCGAATTACTGGCCGGGCCAAGGGTAGCGACGATTTTGGTGCGACGGACGGACATGCAAGACTCCTCAAGTTCAAGCGCCAGCGAAGGCTACTATGCTCTTTGGGTGTAGTCATTGTTCATATGCACTACTTTTTCGTTTGTTTTTCGAAATGAACATTCCTGAAAATTTTCACGCCTCTTTGGGCTACACAAACCTCCGTGGTTAGGAGATTTATCTGTGGCGAGGGGATTTATCCCCGTTGGGCTGCGAAGCGGCCCTGAAATCAGGCAGCTCGGTGTGTCAGGCCGACCGAATCTATTGTTTTGGGGCCGCTTCGCAGCCCAACGGGGATAAATCCCCTCGCCACAAGAGCAGACCCGGTTCCATTTCAGGTTGAAGATTTTCCCAGCCAGGTCGATACAGGGCTCAAGACAGGAGAACCTCCCATGCGATTCGTGCTTTTTGTTGCCCTGGCCCTGAGCGTCACGGGCTGCACCCGTTGGTCGATGAACCACCACATGAACCTGGCCTACAAGGCCTATGACCGTGGCAATTGCGAGCAGGTCATGCTCGAGTTGTCCCAGGTCGACCGCGCCAGCCGTGCCCGCCGCTACATGCAGCCGGAAGTCTCGATGCTGCGCGGCCAGTGCCTGGAACGGCAGAAGCTGTTTATCGATGCGGCGCAGACCTACCAGTTCATCATCACCCAATACCCTAACAGCGAATACGCGTTCCGCGCCCGCGCCCGCCTCGAAACCCTGCAGAGCCTGGGCCACTACCCGACCCGCAGCGCCTCGGCCATCCGTCCAGCTTCTTGACCCTCCCTCCCGTGGCCAGGCGCAATCCTGGCCACTCTCCCTCTGCCCGTCGTGTTTATGAAAATTAATACATGGGGCTGGTTGTCACCCCGCCTTGGGCTATATTTGTACAAGTCGTAATTAGAGCTAGATCTCTACTTTTTAGAAGCACCTGAGACCGGCAGAGACAGGCCAAGACGATTGATAGCGTCTGGCACCGGGATTGGGGAGAGCGGACTCGCTTGGGTTCGTTCCGAAGTGATCGGTCGGCCCTGTGCGTGGCCGCTAAAAAAGCGATACAAGACATGTACAAAGAGCGTCGGATCGAACGGCATCAGTTGCCGTATTTCCTCAAAGTGTTTAACGGTATCAACGACAAGCCTATCGGTTTTCTAGGCAATGTTTCTGAAAATGGGCTGATGCTCATCAGCCCTCTGCCGTTGATGGTCGGTGCGGATTTTGACCTGCACCTGAAAATCCCCTCCGACGAAGGGCCACAGCAAAATATCAAGTTGAAAGCCAGGTGCCTGTGGTGCCATGAAGACGTGACGCCGATGCATTTCGATGCCGGGTTCAGCCTGACGTGGGCGCCGCCGGAGTACGGGCAACTGATCAATGCGTTGCGGCAATATTTCAGTTTCTATCCGTTGCCGGAATCGGCTTGATGGCATCGATTGTAGGAGCTGCCGAGTGCAACGAGGCTGCGATCTTTTGATCTTGATCTGCTGGTCTTTCGTTTGAGACTCAATTGTCTGGGGAAAGATCGCAGCCTCGTTGCACTCGACAGCTCCTACACGCTTACGCAGCGATTACGGGGTGCCTATCAGCGCTGAACCTTCGTTTCGTTATCCAGCAGTCTTTCCAGCAACAACACCCCCATCTCGCCCATCTGGTGAATCGCCAGGGCCATATTGCGTGGGGCGCCTTCCAGGTCTTCCGATAAATCCAGGATCAGCGTGCTCACCGAGCAGAAGGTTTCGTAGGTGTGGGCGAGCATGCCTTCGGGGTCGGCGTCGGGGGCGACGATGAAGTAGTCCAGGTGTTTGGCGGTTTTCTGCTCGGGCTGGCCGTGGTTGGGCTTGAGGTAGTAGTCCAGGGCTCTTTGGGCGGCTTCGTCGAGCTTTCCGGGATCGAGGGTTTCGTGGGGGGAGAGCGGGTCGGTATGGGGTGGATTGGGGGTTGGCTTGATCATATTCACTTCTTTTTGGTGGCGCTGCCATCCGGCTCGCGACTAAACGAGGGGTGGCGGCTGGACGCAGGTTAGTCGACCGGTGAGAAGTGAAACCGGCGCGCCCGAGGGCGCCCTGCGCACAGCCACCATCAAGTGCGGGGATAGGGGAACCCGACTGGATGACGCTTGTGCACCTCACTTCAACACCGGGCGACTAAACCCGATCGCTGGATATCAGCGACGCGAATCAAGTTACGGGGCAAGGCCAAGGCACACAAGCCGGCGGATTCTGGCGGATCTGTAGTCCGTTGCGCAAGGCGCTGTAGTCAGCTGGAGCTTTGCTGGCTCGCTGTAGGACCTATGCGGTCCCCGCCTTTTTCCATGCAAGATATTGCGTCACCAATTGCGCCCCCAACTCACTGGGGCGCGCATCCAGGGTCGGGATGCCATGGGCGCTCAGTTGCTGATGCAGTTCGGCCCGGGCATTCAAGTAGTCCACCGTTCCGCAATAGGCCAAGGCTTCAGGCAAGGTTTGCACCGGCGCCTGGCGCAACCGGTCGAGGGCTTCTTCCCGCAGGCTGGCCACCAGCACCCGATGCTGTTGGCCCAACCGTTTCACGGCGGCGAGCAGATCCGCGTCGTCCTCATCCCGCAAGTTGGTCACCAGCACCACCAGGGCCCGGCGTTTTTGCCGAGCCAGCAACTGGGTCACGGCTGCTTGGTAATCAGCGGGGCGCTGGCTGCTGTCGAGGTCGTACACGGTGTTGAGCAAGACGTTGAGCTGGCCCGGGCCTTTGACCGGGGCGAGGTAGCGGGGCTGATCACTGGCGAACGTGTTCAGGCCCACGGCATCGCCCTGGCGCAGCGCGGTGTAGCTGAGCAGCAGGCAGGCGTTGAGGGCGTGGTCGAAGTGCGCCAGCTCGCCGTCCTGGCTGCGCATGCGCCGGCCGCAGTCGAGCATGAAGATGATCTGCTGGTCGCGCTCGTCTTCGTATTCCCGGGCAATCGGCGTGCGGTGGCGGGCCGTGGCCTTCCAGTCGATCTGGCGCAGGCTGTCGCCCTCGCGAAATTCCCGCAGTTGATGGAATTCCTGCCCCTGGCCACGACGTTGACGCTGGCGGATGCCGAGTTGGCTGAGCCAATTGTCCACCGCCAGCAGTTGACCGTCGTAGAGCCTGGCGAAGTCCGGGTAGACACGGGTGTGGTCGACGGCCTCCAGCAGGCGTTTGTCGGTCCACAGGCCCAGCGGGCTTGGCAGGTTGGTTTCGCACTGGGCGAAGGTGAAGTGACCGCGCTTGAGCGGGCGCAGGCGGTAGCCGACCTGGCTGCGTTGGCCGGGTTGCAGCTCGACCGACAGCGGCAGGTTTTCGAAGTCCAGGCCGTCGGGGACATGATCGAAGAGCTGCACGTGCAGCGGTTGGGCAAAGTCATGGCTGATGTCCAACCGCACGTCACCCCAGCGACCCAGGGCCAGGCTCCCGGGCATTTGCCGTTGCAGCCGGGGCGAGGGCAGGCGCCGGACGCGCACCGCGTCGAGCAACGCCAGGGCCAGTACGGCCAACAGCAACCCCCAGTTGATCGACAGCAGCGTCGCCGGCACAGCCACGCCGAGTGCCCGCAGCGCGCCCAGCACAATGCCGAGGGCCAGCAGCAGCGCGAGCCAGATCAAGAGCAGGCGCGAGGGTTTCATGGGTGCATTCCCATTGGAGACATGCAGAGCGCGCTTTTGTGGCGAGGGGATTTATCCCCGCTGGGGCGCGCAGCGGCCCCTTGCAGTGTGTCAGACAAAACCAGGGGGCCGCTTCGCAGCCCAGCGGGGATAAATCCCCTCGCCACAATGAGTCTCTCCACCACGAAGTGCGTATTCACAACCGCGGCGCCGGCACTTGATCGAGCAGTTGCCCCAGCACCTGATCCACCGACAGCCCTTCGATGTCCAGTTCCGGCGCCAGCCGTACCCGATGGCGCAGTACGGCCAGGGCGCAGCCCTTGATGTCGTCCGGCACCACGAACTCGCCGCCGCGCAACAACGCCCGGGCCCGGGCACACCGCACCAGGGCAATTGACGCGCGGGGCCCGGCGCCGAGGGTCAGGCCCGGCCAACTGCGGGTGGTGCGGGCCAGGCGCACGGCGTAGTCGAGCACCTGGTCGTCCATCGGCAGGTCGCTGGCGATGCGTTGCAACGCTTGCACGTCCTTGGCTTGCAGCACCATGCGCAGCGGTTGCACGTCGAGCATGTCGGCACGGGTCGAGCGGCTGACCTGGCGCACCATGTCCAGCTCCTGGTCGGCGTCCGGGTAGTCCATGCGCACCTTGAGCATGAAGCGGTCGAGCTCGGCTTCCGGCAGCGGGTAGGTGCCTTCCTGTTCGATGGGGTTCTGGGTGGCCAGCACCATGAACGGCTGGCTGATGGGCAGGGCGCGCCCTTCGAGGGTGACCTGGCGTTCCTGCATGGCTTCGAGCAGCGCGGCCTGGGTCTTGGCCGGTGCGCGGTTGATCTCGTCGGCCAGCAACAGGTTGGTGAACACCGGGCCCTTGCGCAGCTTGAACTGCTCGGTCTGCAAGTCATACACCGCGTGCCCGGTGACGTCGCTGGGCATCAGGTCGGGAGTGAACTGGATGCGCGCGAACTCGCCGTTGAAGCAGCGAGCCAAGGCGCGCACCAGCAACGTCTTGCCCAGCCCGGGAACGCCTTCGAGCAGCACGTGGCCGCCGGCGATCAGTGCCGTGAGCACATCGTCGATCACGCTGGCCTGGCCGACCACCGCCTTGCGCAGCTCGGTGCGGATCGCCTGGGCCAACTGACTGGCGCGCTGGCGCTGTTGGGCGGCGTGGGCCTGGCCGTCGGTAGGTTCGTTCTGTTCAGTCGTCAATTCTGGAGTTCTCCTAACGGTTAAATCCTATTCCTATTAGATAAATCATCTAGTTACATGATCTAACCATTTCATGCTTTGCCATGACTGGGCGGTGACATCTGAGCCGCCGACATAACCTAGCCCATTTGGAAGTGCAGGTTTGGAAAGATCAACCCAGCGAAGCGTGCGGGCAAACCCGCCTCCACCGTGCGGGATCTGGGAGTCCTGCTGACCACAATCCCCGCGTCGATCAAGCGGCTCAGTTCCTCCGTGGCAAGCCGATCCTTCAAACCTGTGAACACCTTGAACTCTGCACGCGGCATCGCCCCTTGGGTGAGCAGCGCCAGCACGGCAGCTGCACTGGTATGCCTGATGCCGGCACGGCGAAGCTCAGGATCCGTTGAGAACACATGAACAACCTGCTCGCGCAGCTTGGCTGGGTTTAGCGAGGTCGTCATGTACTCAATCTGGTCGTGGCAGACATCGAGCATGAACTCGATGAAGTTGAAATAGTGGCGCTGTGAGAGTTGGCCGCGCCCGTCATAGTCTCCTTCACGAGGACGATCAGCCAAAGCCAGGAAGCGATAGTACTCATCTTGCCTGCGAGCCAGGCCGCGGGACAGTGACCAGAGGAAAGGTTTTAGCCCGAGGTGAACCAGTTGCAGGTGGGTGAGCATCCGAATCACTCGACCATTGCCATCGAGGAAGGGGTGCACAAGCGCCACTCGGTGATGGCCTGCCAGGGCCGCGATCAGTTGGCGTCGCGGATCCTTTATTCGTCCGTAGTGCAACTGCAGATGCTCAAGCATGGGCAATACAACTGCAGCCGCTGGAGCGATATGCGCGCCGACCTGGACCTGTTCATCCTCTTCGACCCGCAGCCTGCCCGGTTCCATCATGCGCCCATTGCTCAGGGTCAGTTCCTGCGTGGAAGCATCTTTGAACAGTCGACGATGGATGGCCGCGATCAACCTGGGATCGAACATGGCAGAGAAATTATTCGCTGGCCGCATGCGAAGCAGCCGCTCCATCACCTCCTGCTGCGTCATGTGTTGTACGGCCAGCTCTTTGAGCTCTTTTCTTTCCCGTTTTGGTGTCGTGCGAGCAATCTGGAGGTCGGCGATCTCGGTTCGATGCCCTTCGATCAGGTTCGAGTAATAGGTATTGGTGATGCGCAACAGGCCCGCCAGTTGCTTCGATGTCTCATCGGCAAGCCGTCCGGCCAGAAATTCTGCCTTGCGGGGCAACTGATCCGCGGACTGAATGATCGAGTCGGGCAGATTTTCTGGCAGTACTGGGTCAAGGTACGTTTTCGAGGTGATCATCGTTTGATTCCGGCGCCCTTAAACGGCTACTTACTCGGTAATTCCTGCGGAAATTTATGCGGAAAACAAAATCGGCTACAGCGCCGGTTATTGCTAGGCTTGGTAACGCCGTACGATAGATGAATTCGAGTGTTCTTGCGGATTTATCTGCGGAAAACTCATAAGGCATTCCTAAGGGTTTGCAAATGGGCGACCTGGCGGCAGAACTCTGCGCGGGACATGCGCTGTTTCGGCCGGGGGCTCAAGGCCTGGCTGATGGCCCGTGTGGGCTGGCGGGTCAGGCGGGCGAGGACCTGCCATTGTTCGGCGACGGCCAGTTGTTCGAAGCCTGGGTGAAGATGGCGGGCCCGGCGCAGCACGTCTTGTTGCAAGGCGTGCAACAGGTGCTGCTGGCCATTGTGGCGCAGGTGGAAACCGGCGCTGGCCTGTACGTGTTCTTCCAGCTGACGCCGGGCCTGGGAGGCCGGTGGTTGCAGCGGGCCGTGGCGCACCGCCGAACGCCAGAACCACAGGGCAACCAACGCCAGCAGTGCCACCAGCGCCTGGGGGAAGTAGCGCAGCAACAGGGTCAGCAAGGTGTCGTGGTCGGTGTTGAACAGCAGGGTGACATCCGTGTCGGCGCTCAAATACCAGAGCAGCCAGGCGTTGTCGTACTGGTCGATGGCGTCGTTCTTCCACAGTTCGGCGTCGGTGATCACGGTGATCGAGCCGAGGCCGAGGTTCAATTGCATCATGTGGGTCGACACCGCGCTGTTGGCCCAGGCCTGGGCCAGGTTGTACGGGTCTTCGAGGTGGAAGTCGGTGTCGAAACCGGCATACGCCGGCGCTTCTTCGTCTTCCAGGTAGAGCTTGGTCAGTTCCGGGTAACGGTCCTTGATCAATTCGGGCGCGGGCTCCTTGAGGTCTTCGCTCAGGAGTTGGCGCAGGCGCACGCGGTCGAGCAGCAGGTCGCCGCTGCTGCCGGTGCTCTTGTCCCACAAGGCTTCGGCCACAAAGACCAGGCGTCCGCCGGCCCGGGTCCAGTTCATCAACTGTTCGACTTCCCGTGGCGTCATGTGAGTGCGCTCGCCCAGCAACAGCAGGCTGTGCTGGCGTGGCTCCAGGGTGGGCAGCACCTCCAGGCTGTTGGCGTGCTCGACGTTGATTCCCCGCTGGCGCAGGAACCGTTCGGCGGCCAGGTAAGGGTTGGCCTGTGCTTGCGGGGAGGGGCCGTGCTCGACAACCTCTTCATAGGGCACGGCCTGGGTGTAGAGGTAAAAACCGAATGCGCACACCGCGGCGGCCAGCACGGCGCCGACCAGCCACCCCGCGTGCCGGCTCATCGAGACGCTCCCGGCCCGAACAACCCGCGCCAGCCGTCACACAGTTCCTGTTGCAGGTGGGGCGGCGGCGGGCGATGCCCATAGGCAATGTTCTGCCAATGCAGGGTCAGGCTTTTGCTGAAGCCCAGCAGATTGTCCTGCTGGAGTTGTTCGATGCGTTGCAGCACCTGGCCTTCGGTGTCGGACGGTTTCAAGGGGATCTTGAAGTCATGATGCAACCGGCTGAGCAGTGCCCGGTACAGCAGGCCCAAGGCTTCACGGGGTTGCGTGGCCCACAGCTGTTCGACGCTGGCGGCGACGTCGGTCGGCAGGCTTTCTTCACGAATATCCAGGCCGAACATGTGTGCCGGTGCCGCTCGTTCCACGGGCAGGCGTTGCGTCGGTCGCCGATTGACCAGGGCCTTGAGCCGTTCCCGGTAGTGCCAGGCCAGCCAGACGATCGCACCTGCCAGGCAGGCCCACAGCGCGACCTGGATCAGCGCAGCGGCAATGTCGAAGCGTTGGCCGCCGAGCCATTTGAACAGCGCCTTGAGCCAGCTCGGTTTTGCCTCGGTCTCGTCGCTGGGTTCGGCGGTTTCTTCGCCGAAACGATAACGGGTGACGGTCTCCGGGTTCTTGAACGGCGGGGCCTCGAGGATCGCCTTGATGCCGGCCCGGGAGGCTTCGCTGGTCAGGGGTTGGTTGAGCAGCCGCGGGCTGTCGGGGGCGTTGGGCTCTTCGTCGGCCCACGCCGGGGGCGCCAGCGGCAGCATCACCAGGGCCAGCAGCAACAATGCCGGGGCCACGCCGCTCAGGCGCTGGCGCAGGCGCCGGAACACCAGTTCGATGTCCCACGCTTCGAGGATCGTGCGCCGGTTCAGGTAAAGGCTGAAGCCGCAGGCGACGTACACCGGCTCCCACAAGATCAGCAGCAGTGGGTAGAGGAAGTTGACCAGGTGTTCGAACCACAACCAGTCGTGCTCGGCTGCTGACACCAGCGTCTCCCAGTCCCATTGCAGTTCGACTTGTTGCGGCACGAACAGATAGAACAGGGCCATCAGGCCGAACCACAGGGCGGTTTCCAGGTGCATGCCGATGATGGTCAGCCATTGCGCCGCGCCGCGGTTGCGTTGCAGCAATACCCGTATGCGTTGCCCCCGCGCCTCACCGGCGAGCCCTTCGAGTTGCACCACCGGCAGCAGGAAGCTGCGGCTCAGGCTCAGTCGGCGCCAGGTCAGGCTGGCCAGCAACTGGGGCTTGAGCAGCGCTGGCCATTGGCGCAAGGCCTGTCTCAAGGTGGGGGTTTCGCCAAACAGCGCCTTGGACAGGATGTACAGCGGCAGACGGTCAAAGGCCGGTTTCAACCACCAGAACAGCATCACCACCAGGGACGGTGAGTCCCACAGCAGCAGGGTCAGTAACAGGTACACCGGCAGCGTGATGATCGCCCAACTGGTCATCAGCAAGCGTCGATGCTGCTGGCTCATCAACACGCCAAGGTCCATGGCTTCCCAGGTGGTGCGTGGGCGGATGACGACGGTGGCATCACTCAGGCGCATGGCGGACCCGTCCGGCAAGCGACAGATAGCTGATGACCAACAGCCACAACAAGCCGCCTACGGTGTATTTGGTAGCGGGCGTTACCGCGCTGGAAGACCAGTAGGCCTCGATGAACGCGGCGATGAGCAGGAACAGCATCACGCCGCCGATCATCAGCACGCTTTTACCCGCCGCGAGCCGCAAGGCCTCGCCCCGGGTCAGGCGTCCCGGCGCGATCAGCGCCCAGCCCAGTTGCAGGCCCGCGGCGCCGGCCAGGGCGATGGCGGTGAGTTCGAAAGCGCCGTGGCCGATCACGAACGACCAGAACGTCCCTCCGGAACCGATCTGGGTCAGGTGCCCGGCCACCGCGCCAATGGTCAGGCCATTGAAAAACAGGAAGAACGCGCTCCCCAGCCCAAACATCAAGCCACTGGCGAACGTCTGAAAGGCAATGCCGATGTTGTGCATGATGTAGTAGCCGAACATGACCCAGTCTTCGCTGGCGGCCCGTTCGACCGAGCGCCCCAGGTGCCCGGAAGCCGGGTCATACATGCTGCGGATCTGGCTGATTTCGTCGGCGCCCAGCACACTGTAGACCAGTTCCGGAAACAGATAGACCAGCAGCCCGATGCCGACCAGGCTGCCCAGGAACATCAGGCTGGCGGCGAGCACGAAGCGCCATTGCTCACGCACCAGCCGAGGGAAACCGACCAGGATAAAGGCCGAAAGGCTGGCCGATGGTCGGCTGCGATCCCGGTAGAGTTGCTGGTGACCGCGCAGCGCCAGTTGTTGCAGGGTGTCGACCAGCAAGCTGCTGTAGCCCCGGGCCTGGGCCAATGCCAGGTGATGGCAAAGCCGTCGGTAGGCGGCAGGGAAGTCACCGCTCTGGGGCACGTTGCGGCTGTGCTCCAATTGATCGAGTTGCTGGGCCAGGTGCTCCCATTCTCTTTGGTGGCGGCTTTCGAACAGGCTTTGCTTCATGTCGGCCCCAGCAGGCCGCGGGCGATGCCATTGAGTTCGGCGGTGGCGTTCGGCACCTGGACGTTCAGTGGCGCGGCCAGGATCGCGGCCAGTTCGTTGACCCGCGCCTGGGACAGTTCTGCCTGGCGCTCGGCGAAGCCCAGCACGGCGCGTTGCTCGTGCAGGTTCAGGGTAAAAGGCGCGCGTATCGGCGAGGCCATGGGCAATGCGGGGCGTTTGACCGGTTGTTCGCGATAGACCACCAGCGTACCGGCCGCGAGATCGCCCAGGCGTTTGAACGCCGGATGCTGCAGGCAGCAGATGGCCCCGAAGGTGTAGCCGAAGGGCAGCATGTCGACGAAACGCAGCAGGTTACGGATCAACGACGCCGACCAGCCGATGGGCCGGCCATCGTCCTGCACCACGCGCAGCCCCATGATCTGTTTGCCGGGAGAACGCCCCTGGTTGAGGACCTCGAACAGCACCATGTACCACCAACTGACGACAAACAGCAGGATGGACCCCAGGCCGAGCCCCAGCTCGCCGAAAAACGCCAGGACCAGGAAAAAAACACCCAGGACCAAGCCGCGTATACCCAAATCGATGGTGAAGGCGATTGCACGGGGCATCAGCCCCGCCGGGCGCAGTGGCAGGTCGATGCCCTCCGGCGTTTCCACCTGATAACGCGTGTCGAGGGGCGCGGGCAGCGTCGCGTTCCTTTGCAGTGCTGGTGTCTCGAGCATGGGCAACCTGTGATGGGCCGATCCGAACATTCAATCTCGGCCCCGATGCTAGCAGTCTTCGTGCGGGCAAACGATAGAGCTGTGCAGGTCATTTCATGGTTTGCAATAGGATTGAGAGGGTGAACGCTGTCTGCATCATTCTGCGACCCCTCAGTGTTCACAGATCCCTGTGGGAGCGGGCTTGCTCGCGAAGACGGCGGTACATTCAACATCAATGTCACTGACCCACCGCTTTCGCGAGCAAGCCCGCTCCCACAAGAATTCTCGAGTGTTCACAGATCCAGTGTCCGACACCGCTCGCACATTGGTATTCAAAAGTTACAGCACTGCTGGTCGCAGGCGGGTTCGAGCGCCTAGACTTCGCCAGTCTTCAGTTCAGGAACAGCCCGTGACTTCCATCTTCTGGTACGACTACGAAACCACCGGCATCAACCCGCGTTGCGACCGGCCCTTGCAGGTGGCGGGTATCCGTACCGATTTCGAGCTCAATGAAATCGACGAACCGGTGAATCTGTATTGCCAGCCCAGCGATGACATCCTGCCCCATCCGGCGGCCTGTGCGATTACCGGCATCACCCCGACATGCCTGGCCGAGAAAGGCTTGAGCGAAGCTGATTTCATGACCCGTGTCCACGGGCAACTGGCCGCCCCCGGTACCTGTGGCGCCGGCTACAACACCCTGCGTTTCGACGATGAAATGACCCGCTACAGCCTCTATCGGAATTTCTTCGACCCGTACGCGCGGGAATGGCAGGGCGGCAACAGTCGCTGGGACTTGATCGACCTGGTGCGCGCGGCCTATGCGCTGCGCCCGCAAGGCATTGTCTGGCCCCAAGAGGACGGTCGCGTCAGCCTCAAGCTCGAACGCCTGACCGCCGCCAATGGCATCGATCATGGCCAGGCCCACGATGCGTTGTCGGACGTGCGCGCGACCATCGCCCTGGCCCGCCTGGTCCGTCAGCGACAGCCGCGGCTCTACGACTGGCTGTTCCAGTTGCGCAGCAAGCAGAAGGTGATGGACCAGATCCGTCTGCTGCAGCCGATGGTGCATATTTCCGGTCGCTTCTCGGCGGCGCGCAACTACATCGGTGTGGTCTTGCCGCTGGCCTGGCACCCGAAAAACCGCAACGCCCTGATCGTCTGCGACCTGCACCTGGACCCTCAGGGCCTGCTGGACGACGATGCCGAAAGCCTGCGCCAGCGTTTGTATACCCGCCGCGAAGAACTGCTCGAAGGTGAGTTGCCGGTGCCGCTCAAGCTTATCCATATCAACAAATGCCCGGTGGTCGCGCCGTTGTCGGTGCTGCGCGTCGAGGACCAGCAGCGGCTGGAGCTGGACATGGAGGGTTATCAACAGCGCGCATTGCGGCTAACTGACGCACAAAAAGTTTGGCAGGATAAACTTCAGGCTATTTATGGCCGCGAGGACTTCACCGCCAGCGAGGATCCCGAGCAACAGTTATACGCGGGTTTCTTGGGCGATCGCGATCGGCGTTTATGTGAACAAGTGCGCATGGCGGACCCGGCGCAATTGGCGCAAGCGCAATGGCCTTTCGATGATGAGCGTCTGCCGGAACTATTGTTCCGATACCGTGCACGCAACTTTCCAGACACCTTGAATCCTGAAGAGCAAGGGCGCTGGAGAATTTTCTGTCAACAACGTCTGTCCGCCCCGGAATGGGGAGCGCCTAATACCTTGCAAAGTTTTGACGAGGCGATGGGAGAGTGGCTGGCCCTGTCAACGCCGATGCAGCGAGAAGTACTCGTGGAATGGCAGGGCTACAGCCAGCAATTGCGCAAACGTTTAAGCCTTGAATCGCAATGAAATGAAAAGATAACAGGCACAAAAAACGCCAGTATTCACTGGCGTTTTTTTGTTCGCAAAGAAGCTTGCGCCGCGGTGAGGCTTAGCCCAGCAGGGTTGCCCAGCCTTCTACCACGTCACCGCCCCACTTGGCTTTCCACTCTTTCAGAGTCTTGTGGTTGCCACCTTTGGTTTCGATGACTTCGCCGTTGTGCGGGTTCTTGTATTGCTTAACTTTGCGAGCGCGCTTGGTGCCGGTAGTTTTCACGGCGCCACGTGGCGCTTTGCTCGACTTGGCTTCTGGATCCAGCAGGGCAATGATGTCGCGCAGCGACTTGGAGTATTCGCCCATCAGCGTGCGCAGTTTGCCTTCGAATTCAAGCTCGGTTTGCAGTTTGTCGTCTTGCGACAGGTTTTTCAGGCGAGCTTGCAGTTCTTTGATGGCTTCTTCTGTGGCGCGGTATTCATTGATCAAGGACATGTGGACTACCTTATGTAGGACGCGGGTGACAAGGAGACAGTGCGACAATAGTAATCAGACAGTTTCATCAAGTAAACATTTAACCGGTGTTTTATTTAATTAATTAGTGCCGCGCCACAAAAACGCCTGTTGCAGTTAAATACCGCGACAGTGTCTTCACATCTGTTCACATATAATCTGCTTTCCCGAGCCGTGCCGGCCATGGCCTGGGGCTGTCGTCCAGGATTCGGCGTGTCATCGATACTGCAGTTTTGCTGCGCAATGGCTAGAATGGCCGCCTTTGCGAAGTTCTGGAGTTCCCCTAATGCGCACTTTTCGTCTGGTGATTGCTTGCCCGGACCGCGTCGGCATCGTTGCTAAAGTCAGTAACTTTCTGGCGTCCCATAACGGCTGGATCACCGAAGCGAGCCATCACTCGGACAATCAAAGCGGTTGGTTTTTCATGCGTCACGAGATTCGTGCCGACTCGCTGCCTTTCGGCATTGAAGCCTTTCGTGAAGCGTTCGCCCCCATTGCCGAAGAGTTCTCGATGGACTGGCGTATCACCGACACCGCGCAGAAAAAGCGCGTGGTGCTCATGGCCAGTCGCGAGTCCCATTGCCTGGCTGACCTGTTGCACCGCTGGCACAGCGATGAGCTCGATTGCGACATCGCCTGTGTGATTTCCAACCATGACGACTTGCGCAGCATGGTGGAATGGCACGGCATCCCGTACTACCACGTACCGGTCGACCCGCAGGACAAGCATCCGGCGTTCGCCGAAGTCTCTCGACTGGTCAAGCAGCACGACGCCGAGGTGGTGGTGCTGGCTCGCTACATGCAGATCCTGCCGCCGGCCTTGTGCAGCGAGTACGCCCACAAGGTCATCAACATCCACCACAGTTTCCTGCCGTCGTTCGTCGGGGCCAAGCCGTACCACCAGGCGTCGATGCGTGGGGTGAAGCTGATTGGCGCCACCTGTCACTACGTGACCGAAGAGCTGGATGCCGGTCCGATCATCGAGCAGGACGTGGTGCGCGTCAGCCACAGCGACAGCATCGAAGACATGGTGCGTTTCGGCCGTGACGTCGAGAAGATGGTATTGGCCCGGGGCCTGCGTTATCACCTGGAAGACCGGGTGCTGGTGCACGGCAACAAGACCGTGGTCTTCTGACTGGGTTTGGGGCGCTTGTAGGAGCTGCCGAAGGCTGCGATCCTTTGATTTTTCTCTTTCGCTTGAGACTCAAGCGGTAGGGGAAAGATCGCAGCCTCGCTTCGCTCGTCAGCTCCTACAGGCGCAGCCGAGCGGGAGCAATCTCTGGGTACAATGATTCGGGCAACCTTCTTACGAGAGCACGCGCCATGACCGATCCATTGGACAAAGCCACCTCCAAGGCGCCAGCCACCCTGGGCGAGGGCTGCCTCAGCCGCTATGACCCCGACGCGTTGAGCCCGGAGGATGGCACCGAGTTTCCCGATGCCGCGCAACTGTGGGAGCAATTGCATCCCCAGGACGAGCCCGAACAGACGCCGTGACCGGTCAGGCTTGCCTGAGCCTGATGAGCTTCTTGATCAACGGCCGCCCGACCATCAGGAAGAACACCGGCCCACCGGCCACCAAGTAAAAGTAGTAGGTCACCGCCCGCCAGATCAGGATCGCCGCCGCTGCGGTGGACTTGCCCACCATGGGGGCCAACAGCGCCGCCGAAGTCAACTCGGCCGCTCCGGCACCGCCCGGCAGCAGGCTGAACTGCCCCGCGCTCAAGGACAGCATCTGGATCAGGAAACTCCAGGCCCACTGCAAGTCCGCGCCCAGCCCCTTCAATGCCAGGTACAACACGCTGTAGCGAAGCGCCCAATGCAGGCAGGTCAGGCCGAAGACCTGGCACAACGTCTGTCGCGGCAATTTCAAGGTGTCGGTGAAGGCCGCCAGGAAGTTCAGGATCTTGCGGCCCCAGCGTCGGCGGGTGGCGGTCTTTACCCGCAAGTGCCGCAGCACACGAGCGCCCAGCAGAATCAGTCGGCGGTGATAACGGGCCACCAGCACGCAGCCGAACAGCCCGCCAAACAACGAAATCGCGCTCAACGCCAGCATCCATTCCAGGCGCTGGCTGAGGTTCTGGAACAGCGCGTAGAGCAGAATGCCCACCAAGGCGCAGAGGAAGAACAGCAAGTCGCTCAGTTGATCCATGGCGAACACCGCGCTGCCATGGGCCGGGCGCACACCGTTGCGCGCCAGCAGGGCCATCAGCGTCAGAGGGCCGCCACTGCCACCGGGCGTCGCGCACATGGCGAACTCGGTGGACATCACCACGCCCATGCTTTTCCACCCGCCGATGCGCCCACGGTATTCACCCAGCAGCAGGCGCAGGCGCACGGAATTCAAGCCCCAGCACAGCACGATCATGCCGAGCATGGTCAGCAGCAGGGACAAGGGAAAGCGCTGCACCCGCGACCACATTTCCCCGCCACCGACCAGCAGCGGCACCAACAGCGCCGTGAGCAGGGCGGCGCCCAGCCAGATCAGCCGTTTCATGCGGCGCTGCGGGTCCGCAGCCCCTGGGTTGCCAGCCAGTCGACCTTGGTCATCGGCACGCGACCATCGTTGAGCAGGCGTTCGAGGGTACGCAGCCAATAGTCCCGGGAAAACCCGTGGCGCATGTCCACCGGGTGCAGGCCCAGGCGAATCACCGGGGCCTGGCGCCAGCGCTGTTCACGCTGGTCGCTGATGACCTTCGACAGGCCACGACGCCAGGCACTGCGGGCACTCCAGACCAGGCCCGGCGCGTCGATGGCGCTGAAGTCGGGCAGGCGATAGAGGTGTTGGGTGTCACTGGTGTAGCTCAGCGGTAACTGGCGCAAGGCTTGGCGCGTGCCTTCGCTCATCAGCCAGGCCGGGGCGACGAAACCGTCCAGGGGCCAATGGTAGCGCTCGAAGGTGTCGATCCCGGCGCGCAGGCGGGCGAGGGCGGCGGCTTCGGACAGGTTGTAGAACTCCCCCTCATGGGTATAGATCCGGCGCATGAACCAGTCCTTGGGGTGGCGGGCGACAGGGCCATCGTCGCAATGGTAGTAGCCATGCAGCACCAACTCGTCGCCGCGCTCGACCCGACGGTCGAGCAGGCGGCGAAAGTCGGGGTGAGCCTCCAAGGCATTGGCCCGGTGAAAGTCCGGCACCACCAGCCAGGTCATCGGCACTTGGCCGAGGGCATCCACGGCTTCGACGAAGGGCTGGTAGTCGGGCCAGGTTTGCGGTGCCACGTCGTGCAACACCAATAGCACGCTGGGCGAATAACTCATCGACACGGTCCTCGCCTCAACCATTGGCCAGCAACGGCATTTGTTCGCCGAGCACGGCGTAGTAGTGCCCCAGCAAGCTGTTGACCACGGTGTCCCAGGCGTAATGACGCTCCACATGCCGGCGCGCCAGCAGGCCACGGCGTTGGCAGCCTTCGCTGAACAGTTGCCGCACGGCATTGGCCATGGCCTGCGGATTGTTGGGTGTGCACAGCAGGCCGCAGTCCTCGTGGACGATTTCGGTGAAAGCCCCGGCCGCCACCGCCACCACGGGAATACCGCTGGCCATGGCTTCGAGGATTACCAGGCCGAAGGTCTCCTGGTCGCCGGCGTGCACCAGGGCATCGGCGCTGGCCATGAGCCGGGCGACTTGCGGCGCCGGGCAGAATTCGTCGACCACCGTGACGTTGTCCGGCACCACGGCGGGCATCGACGAGCCCACCAACAACAGGTGATAGCGCTCGCCCAGGCGTTTCATGCACTTGAGCAGCACCGGCAGGTTTTTTTCCTTGGAGCCGCGACCGGCGAAAATCAGCAGGCGCGTGTCTTCGGCGATACCCAGCTCGGCCCGCAATCCCGGGTCGCGGGCGGCGGGGGTGAAGGTTTGCAGGTCAACGCCCAAGGGTTGTACATAGACGTTCTTGACCCCCAGCCCGATCAGCTTGTCGGCCATGACCTGGCTCGGTGCGAGGACCCGGTCGAAATTGCCGTACAACTTGCTGACATAGGCTTCGATATTGGGGGTGAACCAGTTGCCCATGCGGTTGCTCACCAACAGCGGCAGGTCGGAGTGATAGAAGCCGATGACGGGCACGTCGAGCTGACGGCGGGCATCCAATGCGGCCCAGGCGGTGAGGTACGGATCGCCGACCTCGATCAGATCCGGTTGCAGATCGCGCAGGACATTGCGCCAGGGCGCCAGGCGAAGGGGGAAGCGATAGCCCTTGCCGAACGGCAGCGCAGGGGCTGGCACCTTGTAGATTCCGTCGTGCTCGCTCAAATGCGCGCCGGGGATCAACAGGCTGTGGCGAATACCGGGCCGATCGCCCAGGCGCCGGTGCTTGGCATCCAGATAAGTGCGCACGCCTCCGCTGGCGGGGGCGTAGAACATGGTTATGTCCGCTATATGCACGATGAACGTCCCTCCGGTCTGTGTTCTCCTGTGTTGACCTTTATGAAGAATAGATGTTCGGTTGGGGTTGTGGGGCGGGTGCGCTGCCAGTGGAGTATTGCGGGGTTTGACAGGGCCTCATCGCGAGCAAGCTCGCTCCCACATGGGATCTGTGCCCCGCCCCAAATCTCTGTGGGAGCGAGCTTGCTCGCGATAGGGCCTGCCCAGGTTCGCAGCTATTATTCCTGCTGCCAGGGCCTTGATGCGCCAGGCATGCTTTTATATAAGCGTGCAAAATGGCGTCATATCGCAAACACCACGGGTGACCACATGCCTGACTCATCGCAACTCGTTATCGGCGCCGACCTCAGCGGCCAGCCCATCGCCCAGGCCATGCGCCTGGCGAACCGTCATGGCCTGGTGGCGGGCGCCACCGGGACCGGCAAGACGGTCACTTTGCAGCGCCTGGCCGAAATGTTCAGCGATGCCGGCGTGGCGGTGTTCGCGGCGGATATCAAGGGTGACCTGTGCGGCCTGGGTGCTGCCGGCAACCCCCAGGGCAAGATCGCCGAGCGCATCGCCGGCATGCCCTGGCTCGACCACAAGCCCCAGGCTTATCCGGTGACCTTGTGGGATATCCACGGCCAGTCCGGGCATCCACTGCGCACTACCCTGAGTGAGATGGGGCCGTTGTTGATCGGCAGCCTGCTGGAACTCACGGACAGCCAGCAGGCGGCGCTCTACGCCGCGTTC
The DNA here is from genome assembly GCF_900115235.1 of Pseudomonas sp. NFACC24-1. Taxonomy (NCBI): domain Bacteria; kingdom Pseudomonadati; phylum Pseudomonadota; class Gammaproteobacteria; order Pseudomonadales; family Pseudomonadaceae; genus Pseudomonas; species Pseudomonas sp. NFACC24-1. Next base: position 223,283 of record NZ_FOVS01000002.1, on the reverse strand, counting down.
AAGGTGGCCGACCGTGAAGGCCTGTTGTTGCTGGACCTCAAGGACCTGAAGGCGCTGCTCAATCATCTCAAGGACAACCCCGAGCTGCTGGGGGATGACGCGGCGCTGATGACCACCGGCTCCAGTCAGGCGCTGCTGCGGCGCCTGTCCACTTTGGAGCAGCAGGGCGCGGACGCGTTGTTCGGCGAGCCGGCGTTGCAGCTCGAAGACATCCTGCAACCGGCCAGCGATGGCCGTGGTCGCATCCACTTGCTCGACGCCAGCCGCCTGGTCCACGAAGCGCCGAAGGTCTACGCGACGTTCCTGCTGTGGCTGCTGGCCGAGCTGTTCGAACAGTTGCCCGAGCGCGGCGATGCGGACAAGCCGCTGCTGGCGCTGTTCTTCGATGAGGCGCACTTGCTCTTTGCCGGTACGCCCAAGGCTTTGCAGGAGCGCCTGGAGCAAGTGGTGCGCCTGATCCGTTCCAAGGGCGTGGGGGTGTATTTCGTGACCCAGTCGCCGGGCGATTTGCCGGACGATGTGCTCGCCCAGTTAGGGTTGCGCATCCAGCACGGTTTGCGGGCCTTCACGGCCAAGGAACAGAAATCCCTGCGGGCGGTGGCCGACGGTTTCCGGCCCAACCCGCAATTCGATGCCCTGGCGGTGCTGACCGAGCTGGGCATCGGTGAAGCCCTGGTGGGCACCTTGCAGGAAAAAGGCACGCCGGAAATGGTCCAGCGCGTGCTGGTGGCGCCCCCGCAATCACGCATCGGGCCGCTGAGCGAGGCCGAGCGCGCCGGGTTGATCGCCCGTTCGTCGCTGCAAGGGCGCTACGACAAGCCCATTGATCGCGAATCAGCCTACGAAGTGCTGATGGGACGCAAGGGGCTGGAACCCCAGGCCGAAGCGGTTCCGGGCAAACCAGCGGCCGAAGAACCCAGCTTCACCGAAAAGGCCGGCGAGTTCCTCGGCACGGCAGCCGGCCAGGCGCTTAAATCGGCGATGCGCCAGGCGGCCAATCAATTGGGCCGGCAACTGGTGCGCGGGTTGATGGGGTCGTTGCTGGGGGGCAGCAAGCGGCGCCGTTAGTCGAGACCGAGTTGCCCCCTTCGCGAGCAAGCTCGCTCCCACAAGGGATTGGTGTCGTACGCGAAATAGGTGGCCGCTGCAGTTCCACTGTGGGAGCGAGCTTGCTCGCGATTGCTATCTAGCCGGCGCCGAAAATCTCAATCCTTGGGCCGCGCATGCGCCGCCAACCGCTCCAGCGCCGCCCGCAGGTTGGGATCGGTGATGCCGTCGGCGGTGGCCTGGATGGTTGCCGCGGCGTCGGTGGACAGATCCAGCGTATGGCCCTTGGCGCCGACCTGGACGGTGGGTGGCTGCACCTTGAACAGGATCCGCGTCAGGTTGGCGAATTCTTCGAACGCCTGGAGTTGGCGCAGCAGGCGTTTTTGCTGGTAGCGCAGGCGCGTGGCCCAGTGGCCGTCGGTGACGATCAACAGCAGGCTGCCTTCGCGCCAGGACGCCACGTGGCAATGCTCGCGCGCGGCCGGTTGCAACTGGCTGTCCAGCAGGCGCTGCAAGTGGCCCAGGCGTTTGGCGTGGCCGAAGATGGCTTTCAGCGGCTTGGCTTCGCGCAGCAGAACGGCGGGCGCTTTGGCTGGAAGAGGGCGGAAGGCCATGAATGAATACCGCAAGTGACAGAGGCGCCATGGTAGCAGAAAGCGCCGGACCCGCCTCGACCCTCTCGCCCAGCGGCTTTTGGCCACACAATCAGTGAGTAACTTCTGCGCTTTGTGGGTTGAAGTTCGCGCAAAAGCCCTTATTTTAGGGTGGCCCCGTCACAGCGCTGTGCCAGCATCGTGGAATAACGCCACTTTCCTCTCCATCGTTTCCGGGTAGAATGCTCGTTCGCATGCGGCCATGAGGGCTGCACGGGCGACTCATGGGGCCGCCCTCCATCCCTTTAGTGTGGAAGATCCTGCCGATATGTTTGCGCCTTTGTTAAAGAAACTTTTTGGAAGCAAGAACGAGCGTGAAGTCAAGCGCATGCTCAAGACGGTACAGACTGTCAATGCCTTCGAAGAGCAAATGGTGGCCCTTTCGGACGATCAGTTACGCGCCAAGACTGCCGAATTCAAGGACCGCATCGCCAAGGGGGAAACCCTTGACCAGCTCCTGCCCGAAGCCTTTGCGGTCGCCCGTGAAGCCGGCAAGCGGATCATGGGCATGCGCCACTTCGACGTTCAGTTGATCGGCGGCATGACCTTGCACGAAGGCAAGATCGCCGAAATGCGTACCGGTGAGGGCAAGACCCTCGTGGCGACCCTGGGCGTTTACCTCAACGCACTGTCCGGCAAGGGCGTGCACGTGGTGACGGTCAACGACTACCTGGCCCGCCGCGACGCCAACTGGATGCGCCCGCTCTACGAATTCCTCGGCCTGACCGTCGGCGTCGTCACGCCGTTCCAGCCGCCGGAAGAGAAGCGCGCCGCCTATGCCGCCGATATCACCTACGGCACCAACAACGAATTCGGGTTCGACTACCTGCGCGACAACATGGCGTTCAGCATGGAAGAAAAATTCCAGCGTGAACTCAACTTTGCCGTGATCGACGAAGTCGACTCCATCCTCATCGACGAAGCCCGTACCCCGCTGATCATTTCCGGTCAGGCCGAGGACAGCTCCAAGCTGTACATCGAGATCAACAAGTTGATCCCGCAGCTCAAATTGCACGTCGAGGAAGTCGAAGGCGAAGTGACCCAGCCCGGGCACTACACCATCGACGAGAAGACCCGCCAGGTCGAACTCAACGAAGCCGGTCACCAGTTCATCGAGGAAATGCTCACCCGCGTCGGCTTGCTGGCCGAAGGCGAGAGCCTGTACTCGGCCCATAACCTGGGCCTGCTGACCCACGTCTATGCCGGCTTGCGTGCCCACAAGCTGTTCCATCGCAACGTCGAGTACATCGTCCAGGACGGCCAGGTCGTGCTGGTGGACGAACACACTGGCCGTACCATGCCGGGTCGTCGCCTGTCCGAGGGCCTGCACCAGGCCATCGAAGCCAAGGAAGGCCTGAACATCCAGGCCGAGAGCCAGACCCTGGCCTCGACCACCTTCCAGAACTACTTCCGCCTGTACAACAAGCTGTCCGGCATGACCGGTACCGCCGACACCGAGGCGTTCGAATTCCACCAGATCTATGGCCTGCAAGTGGTGGTGATCCCGCCGAACAAGCCACTGGCCCGCAAGGACTACAACGACCTGGTGTTCCTGACCGCCGAAGAGAAGTACGCGGCGATCATCAACGACATCAAGGACGGCATGGCCCAGGGCCGTCCGATCCTGGTCGGTACCGCCACCATCGAGACCTCCGAGCACATGTCCGCCTTGCTCAACAAGGAAGGCATCGAGCACAAGGTCCTCAACGCCAAGTTCCACGAGAAGGAAGCCGAGATCATCGCCCAGGCCGGTCGCCCGGGTGCGCTGACCATCGCCACCAACATGGCCGGTCGTGGTACCGACATCCTGCTGGGCGGCAACTGGGAAGTGGAAGTCGCCAGCCTGGAAAGCCCGACCCCCGAGCAGATCGCGCAGATCAAGGCCGACTGGCAGAAGCGTCACCAGCAGGTGCTGGAGTCCGGCGGTTTGCAGGTGATCGCCTCCGAGCGTCACGAATCCCGTCGTATCGACAACCAGTTGCGTGGCCGTGCCGGTCGCCAGGGCGACGCCGGCTCCAGCCGTTTCTACCTGTCCCTGGAAGACAGCCTGATGCGCATCTTCGCCTCTGACCGGGTGAAGAACTTCATGAAGGCCCTGGGCATGCAGCCCGGCGAGGCGATCGAGCACCGCATGGTGACCAACGCCATCGAGAAGGCCCAGCGCAAGGTCGAAGGCCGCAACTTCGATATCCGCAAGCAATTGCTCGAGTTCGACGACGTCAACAACGAACAGCGTAAAGTGATCTATCACATGCGTAACAGTTTGTTGGCCGCCGACAACATTGGCGAAACCATCGCCGATTTCCGCCAGGACGTGCTCAACGCCACCGTCAGCGCCCACATCCCGCCGCAGTCGCTGCCGGAGCAGTGGGACGTCGCCGGCCTGGAAGCCGCCTTGCAGAGCGATTTCGGCGTGGCATTGCCGATCCAGCAATGGCTCGACGAAGACGATCACCTGTACGAAGAAACCCTGCGCGAAAAACTGCTGGCCGAACTGATCGCTGCCTACAACGAGAAGGAAGACCAGGCCGGCGCCGAGGCACTGCGCTCCTTCGAGAAGCAGATTGTGCTGCGGGTACTGGACGATTTGTGGAAAGACCACCTGTCGACCATGGACCACCTGCGCCACGGTATCCATTTGCGTGGTTACGCCCAGAAGAATCCGAAGCAGGAGTACAAGCGCGAGTCCTACACGCTGTTCTCCGAGTTGCTCGATTCGATCAAGCGCGACTCGATCCGCGTGTTGTCACACGTACAGGTTCGCCGCGAAGACCCAGCCGAGGAAGAGGCTCGCCTGCGTCAGGAGGCCGAAGCCCTGGCTGCGCGCATGCAGTTCGAACACGCCGAAGCCCCTGGCCTGGAAGTGGTCGCCGAAGAGGGCGTCGATGTGGATGTCGCCCTGGCGACCGCACCGGTGCGCAACGAGCAGAAGCTGGGCCGCAACGAACTGTGCTATTGCGGTTCGGGCAAGAAATACAAGCATTGCCACGGGCAGATCCAATAAACCCGTCTCAACGCTGACCACCCGCGCCGCGACCGGATTCCATCCGTCGCGGCGTTTTGCCATTTTGATTCGCCGTCCCAATGAGGACGGCGTCGATATACATCTAATTTAGGAGCGCATTCATGGCTGTTGGTCTTGGTCCGTTGCCAACGTTGCACCCGGTTGCCGGTTTTGAACTCGGTATCGCTTCGGCGGGCATCAAGCGCCCCGGGCGCAAGGATGTCGTGGTGATGCGCTGCGCTGAAGGCTCGACGGTGGCGGGCGTGTTCACCCTCAATGCCTTTTGCGCCGCGCCGGTCATCCTGGCCAAGCAGCGCGTGCAAGGGGCGGTGCGTTACCTGCTGACCAACACCGGTAACGCCAACGCCGGCACCGGCGCGCCAGGTCTGGCCGCCGCCGAGCGCACCTGCGCCAAGCTGGCGGAGTTGACTGGCGTCGACGCCAGCCAGGTGCTGCCCTATTCCACCGGCGTGATCGGCGAACCGCTGCCGGTCGAGAAGATCGAAGGCGCACTGCAAGCCGCCCTCGACGACCTGTCGGAAAACAACTGGGCCGCCGCCGCCACCGGCATCATGACCACCGACACCCTGCCCAAGGGCGCGAGCCGCCAGTTCCAGCATGACGGCGTGACCATCACCGTCACTGGCATCAGCAAAGGCGCTGGCATGATCCGGCCGAATATGGCGACCATGCTCGGCTACATCGCCACCGACGCCAAGGTTTCGCGCCAGGTGCTGCAAGACCTGATGCTCGATGGCGCCAACAAGTCGTTCAACCGCATCACCATCGACGGCGACACCTCCACCAACGACTGCTGCATGCTGATCGCCACCGGCCAGGCCAACCTGCCGCAGATCACCGAGGCCAGCGGCCCGCTGTTCGCTGCCCTGAAGCAGGCGGTATTCGAAGTGTGCATGGAAGTGGCCCAGGCCATCGTCCGGGACGGCGAAGGCGCGACCAAGTTCGTCACCGTGCAGGTCAACGGCGGTGGCAATCACCAGGAATGCCTGGATGTCGGCTACACCGTGGCGCACTCGCCGCTGATCAAGACCGCACTGTTCGCCTCCGACCCGAACTGGGGCCGCATCCTCGCCGCCGTGGGCCGGGCCGGCGTGCCTGAGCTGGACGTGAGCAAGATCGACGTGTTCCTCGGCGAAGTCTGCATCGCCAGCCAGGGTGCCCGTGCTGCAACCTACACCGAAGCCCAGGGCGCGGCGGTGATGCAGCAGGAAGAAATCACCATCCGTATCGAGCTGGGACGGGGTGACTGCAGCGAAACCATCTGGACCACCGACCTGTCCCACGAGTACGTCAAGATCAACGCTGAGTATCGGACTTAAACCGAGTCGTCCCCATTCGCGAGCAAGCCCGCTCCCACAGGGGATTTGTGGTGTGAACACTTGCTATGTCACCCCGCAAATCCCCTGTGGGAGCGGGCTTGCTCGCGAAGGCAGCCTGACAGACATCGCAAATGTCTCTAATTGACCATAAGAAAGGAATCCGGATATGAGCCTGCACCTGATCATCGGCGACCAGCGCATTTCTTCCTGGTCCCTGCGCGGCGCGCTGGCCCTGGCGCTCACCGGCGCGAAGTACACCGAAGAGTTGGTCAGGCTCGACCAGCCCGACACCCGCGAAAAGCTGCTCAAGTATTCGGCCACGGCCAAGGTCCCGTTGCTCAAGACCGAATTCGGCGTGATCGCTGATTCCCTGGCGATTGCCGAATACCTGGCCGAACAGTTCCCGCAGGCCGGTCTCTGGCCCAAGGATGTGGCCGCCCGGGCCCAGGCACGCTCGGCCTGTGCGCAAATGCACAGCGGGTTTTTCGCCATCCGCAGCCACATGCCGTTTGACCTGCTGCGCGATGCACCGCTGTCGCCCATGCCGGCTGATGTCCAGGTGGAAATCGAGCGGATGCTGGCGCTGTGGGCCGAATGCCGTGCCGCGGCGACCGAGGCCGGTCCCTACCTGTTCGGCCGCGTCAGCCTGGCCGACGCGGTTTTTGCCCCTGTTGCCGTGCGCTTGCGCACTTATCAGGTGAAACTGTCCGAGGTCGATGAGGCCTACGTCGAAACCCTATATCAATGGCCAGCGTTCAAGGCGTGGCAACAGGCTGGCCTGGAGGACACTGCGCGGTGAAACGAGTCCATGTGGCGGCAGCGGTCATCCGCGATGCCGCCGGCAAAATCCTGATCGCCCGACGGGCCGACACCCAGCACCAGGGCGGCCTGTGGGAATTTCCTGGCGGCAAGGTCGAGGCTGATGAGTCCGTCGAAACCGCCCTGGCCCGTGAACTTCACGAAGAGCTGGGCATTGTCGTCGACGCCGCCCGGCCGTTGATCAAGGTGCGTCACGATTACCCGGACAAGCAGGTGTTGCTGGATGTCTGGGAAGTCTCGGCGTTCACCGGCGAGCCCCATGGCGCCGAAGGGCAGCCGTTGGCCTGGGTGACGGCCCGCGACCTGACGAACCATGAGTTCCCGGCGGCCAATCAGCCCATCGTCGCGGCGGCCCGTTTGCCGGGCGAATACCTGATCACCCCGGAAGGCCTTGAGACGCCGGCCTTGCTGCGGGGCATGCAGAAGGCGATTGCCGGCGGGATCAAGTTGGTCCAGCTACGTGCGCCCAACGGCTACGACCCGCAATACCGCGACCTGGCGGTGGATGCGGCGGGCTTGTGTGCCGGCAAGGCCCAACTGATGCTCAAGGGACCGTTCGAATGGCTGGGGGATTTTCCTTCCGCTGGCTGGCACATTACCGCCGCGCAACTGCGCAAGCATGCCGCGGCCGGTCGACCGTTCGGCAAGGATCGCTGGCTGGCGGCTTCCTGCCATAACGCCGAGGAGCTGTCCCTGGCGCAGCGAATGGACGTGGACTTCGTCACGCTTTCGCCGGTGCAGCCGACCCTGACCCATCCCGATGCACAGCCGTTGGGCTGGGGAGAAGCGGCACGCCTGATCGAAGGCTTCAACCGGCCGGTCTATCTGTTGGGCGGGGTCGGGCCTGGTGACCGGCAAAAAGCCTGGGAGGCCGGGGCCCAGGGTGTGGCGGGGATTCGGGCGTTTTGGCCTGACGCATGATTCTGGGGTGTTACTGATCATTCCCACGCTCTGCGTGGGAATACCTCAGCGGACGCTCCGCGTTCGGCTCTGGAGGGGACGCGGAGCGTCCCGGGCTGCATTCCCACGCGGAGCGTGGGAATGATCGCCACAGGCACTACTTTCTCTGATCAGCCCCCAGGCTTGGCCGCCGCTTCCCACAGCACCTCCGCCACTCCTTGCCGCCGGGCAATGACTCGAGCGGCCACGAACAGCAAGTCCGACAACCGATTGATATAGGCCAACCCCGGCCCCGTCAGCGGCTCTACCGCGTTCAATTGCTGACAACGCCGCTCGGCACTGCGGGCCAGGCTGCGGCAGACGTGGGCCTGGGCGATCAGCGTCGAGCCACCGGGCAGGATGAAGTTTTCCAGTGGCCCCAATTCCTCGTTCCACACATCGATCGCAGCTTCCAGCCGCTCGATTTCCGTCACGTTCAAGGCTTGGTAGGCCGGCATCGCCAGCTCACCGCCCAGGTCGAACAATCGATGCTGACAAGGCTCCAGCACATCGCTGACTTCCTTCAGCGCCGGGTACCGGGCGGTTTCGGCGGCGAGCCCGGCCAGCAACAAGCCCAACTGGCTGTTCAGTGTGTCCACTTCGCCGATGGCCTCGACCCGTGGGTGGTCCTTTGCCACGCGGCGACCATCGCCCAACCCGGTTTCACCTTTGTCGCCGGTGCGGGTGTAAATCTTCGACAGGCGAAAGCCCATGCTCAACGCTCCAGTGGTTTGTTTTCCTGCGCCACCATCGAGGGGCCCGTCAGGGGCAGGCGCAAGGTGAAGCAGGTGCCTTGGCCTGGCGCCGACTGTACTTCCATCTGGCCCTTGTGGTTGTTGGTAATGATGAAATACGAGACCGACAGCCCAAGGCCTGTGCCCTGGCCGATCTCCTTGGTGGTGAAGAAGGGTTCGAAGGTGCGCTTGCGCACGTTCTCGCTCATGCCGATGCCATTGTCCTCGACCTGGATTTCCGCCCACGGCGGATTCAACCGCGTACGCAGGATGATGCGCCCGGGTTCGCTGTCGTCCTGGCGTTGGTGGATGGCTTGGGCGGCGTTTTTCAGCAGGTTGAGCAGCACTTGTTCCAGTTCGTTGGCCGTGCCGGGCACCGGGCCCAGGTTCGGGTCGAACTGACGGATGATCGCCTGGCCCTTGAAATCGAAGCCGATCGCCAGGTCGAAGTCATTACCGGCGATTTCCACTGCCTGGTCGATCAGCGCCGGCAGGTCGCAGGGCGCCATCTGCCGCGTGCTGCGCCGGCTGAAGCTGAGCATGTGGGTGACGATTTTCGCTGCCCGCGCGCCGGCCTGCTGGATGCCGTCGAGCAATTGCGGGATTTCCCGGCTTTCCAGGTAACGGTTGACCACCGGTAATTCGATGCCCAGTTGCTCGGCCTGTTCGAGATTCTTCGGCAATTCCGGCGACAAGCGTCGGCGGATGTTCTGCACATTGTGCAGGATGGCACCCAGGGGGTTATTGATCTCATGGGCCATGCCCGCCGCAAGACCGCCGACCGAGAGCATTTTTTCCGATTGCACCATCATTTCCTCCAGCGACAGGCGCTGGGTGATGTCGTCGATGCGGATCACCACGCCCCGCCCGGCGCCGCCCATCAGTGGATAGAACGTCAGGGCGTAATGCCGGGCCTCGTCGTCCTTGGTCCAGGTGACGCGTTCGATCTTGGCCACCGTATGTTGCTCCACGGTCTGCTTGAGCTGGGGCAGGTACGGCTTGAGCGGTTCGAAGGCGAGGAAGATCGGTTGGTTCAGGGCCTCGTCCAGTCGTGTGCCGGAGAGGGCGCTGGCTTCCTGGTTCCATTGGGTGACGTAGAGTTGCTCGTCGAGGGCGATCAGGGCCGACGGCATGGAGTCGATGATGCTATTGAGGTAATTCTGGAAGCCCGTGAGTTTTTTCTCGATCTTGCTGCGCACCTGGACTTCCAGCTCCAGCTTGCGATTGGTATGGCGGGTTTCTTCCGCCAGGCCCTGGGCCTGGTCATAGGCGGCCTGGGAATCGTCGCGGGCACGTTTGAGCTGTTGCTCCCGGGCTTCGATCCGCGAGAGCATGGTATTGAATGCCTCGGCCAGGCTGCCGATCTCATCGTGGTTGCCCCGTGCGGCGCGCAGGGCATAGTTCTCCTCCCGGGTGACCTGGCGCGACAGCTCTTCGAGTTGATGAATCGGCTGGGTGATCAGGCGTTTGATCTGTTGGGCAATGATCAGCCACAGCAACACGCTGAAAATCAGGATGCCGAGGCTGGCGGTCAGGGTGCCGGTGTAGAACGCGGTCGGCAATTCGCTGCTGGCCACCAGCAACAGATGGCCAGGCGTCGTGCCGGGGCGGGGCAGGGTAATGACCTGGTTGCTGCGGAACTCGCCCGCTTGCCAGGCCTGTATGTTGCGGAAATGGTCCGGCAGCTTGAGCTTTTCGCCCTGTTGCAGCTGTGCCAGGCGATCGCCCTGGCCGTCGTACAACGCCGCCGCCCGCAGCGGTGCGTAGCTGTTGAGCTCGTCGAGCAGGCGCTGGGCACTTTGTGGCGATTGCAGGGCGTCAGAGATCAGGCTCGGGTTGGCGATCAGTCGGCCAATGGTCTGCAGGGCCTGGGGCGCCATGCTTTCCTGGGAGATGTAGTAGGCGGCACTGATAAAGGTCAGGTTGGCCACCAGCAGGACAGTGGTCAACAACACCAACAGAGCGGCCAGCAGTTTCTGGCCGACCGGGAGGTTTTCAAGGCGCTGGCGCAAGGGCATCAGACTCGTCGCTAAGAAGGAACACGAGGGCCAGCGTAGCCGCTGCTCAGTCGCTGGGCAATCCGAGGTTGTCCAAGTGGACAATCAGTCGCTGGCGCAGTTGTTCCAGGTGCGGCACGCTCAGCCCATGGCGCTGGGCAACCTTGCAGGCGTAACCGAGCAAATAGCTGATTTCGGTACGACGCCGATTGGCCACATCCTGGTACATCGAGGAGTAATTGGCGGCCGTGGCCTGGATCACCCGTTCGACTTCCGGCTGCAAATCCTCGGCCGCCGCGGGCTGGCCGCACCGTTCGAGCACATCCGTGAGCTCCGCGCACAAGGTCGCCACTTCGCAGTGGTGTTCCAGCAGGCCGCCGTTCTTGCAGTGATGCAGCACGGTCAGTGGATTGATTGCACAGTTGAGTGCCAGCTTGCGCCAGAGGCGGGTGAGGATGTCGGCGCTCCAATCGTGGGGGATGCCGGCGGCGGCCAGGTCGTCCAGCCAGAACGGCGCCACCGGGTGAGCCGGGTCGCCCAACCAGGTGTAGCCATGGCCGGCGAATATCACGCGCCAGTCACCGTCGCGGAACGCGCCTTCGGTACTGGAGGCGCTGATGCAACGAGCCTGGGGCACACAATTGGCCACTGCGTCCTGGCTGCCGAGGCCGTTCTGCAACAGGATCAGTTCCGATTCTGCGTCCAGGCGGTGGGCCACCGAGGTCACCGCCGCTTCCGCGTCGTAGGCCTTGCAAGCCAGCAGCAGGCGCCTGATCGGCTCCGGGCTGTCCGCCGTTTCGCCCGGCACCGGGTAGCATTGCGCCTGGCCTTGTTCCACCAGTGTCAGGCCTGCGACGCTGCGGTAGGCCTGCAAGCGCGCTTCGTTGCGCAACACCAGCCGCACCGGTAACCCGGCCCGCGCCAGGCGCGTGGCCCACAACGTGCCGAGACTGCCGGCCCCGAGGACATGCCAGGTGGTCGACATCAGTTTTTTACTCGGATTGGCGCAGGCATCTGAGGGCTCGCAGTGTCGGCAGGAAAAGAGCCGTTATAATGAGCCCGATTTTAACCACAAGCCAAGCGCGCGCCGTTGATACTGGCGCGCCTTTTTATTTGGAGAACACTACATGCCGTCATTCGACGTGGTATCCGAACTGGACAAACACGAAGTCACCAACGCGGTTGAAAACGCCGTCAAGGAACTCGACCGTCGTTATGACCTCAAGGGCAAGGGCAGTTTCGAGTTCAAGGAAAAAGACCTGACCGTGAACCTGACCGCCGAGGCCGAGTTCCAGCTCGAGGCGATGATCGAGATCCTCAAGCTGGCGCTGGTCAAGCGCAAGATCGATGTGCAGTGCCTCGAGGTCAAGGACGCCTATGCCTCGGGCAAGCTGATGAAGCAGGAAGCCGTGCTCAAGGAAGGCATCGACAAGGAGCTGGCGAAGAAAATCGTCGCTCATATCAAGGACGCCAAGCTCAAGGTGCAAGCCGCCATCCAGGGCGAGCAGGTGCGGGTCACCGGCAAGAAGCGTGACGACCTGCAGGAAGCCATTGCGGCACTGCGCGGCAAAGAATTCGGCATGCCCCTGCAATTCACTAACTTCCGCGACTGATCCCCTGGTTGTCTGCATGTGGCGAGGGGATTTATCCCCGCTGGGCTGCGAAGCAGCCCCCAAAAGCTGATCATGTCGACCTGATACACCACGGCGCAGGCTTTAGGGCTGCTCCGCAGCCCAGCGGGGATAAATCCCCTCGCCACAATGTGTTTCGATTGGTCTTTCGCGGTAACAGGAACAAAGGAGAGAGAGATGGACTTGAATGCTGAAGTGGACAACCTGGTCAAGGCTTCCCAGACCTGGATCCCCATGATCATGGAGTACGGCAGCCGTGTGCTGCTGGCGGTCATCACCCTGGCCATCGGCTGGTGGTTGATCAACAAAGTGACGCAGAAACTGGGTGCGCTGCTGGCCCTGCGTAATGCCGACCTGGCGCTGCAAGGGTTCATCAGTACCCTGGCGAACATCATCCTGAAAATACTGCTGGTCGTCAGCGTCGCGTCGATGATCGGGGTGGAAACCACCTCATTCGTCGCCGCCATCGGTGCGGCAGGCCTGGCCATCGGCCTGGCGTTGCAGGGCAGCCTGGCGAACTTCGCAGGCGGCGTGCTGATCCTGTTGTTCCGTCCATTCCGCATCGGCGACTGGATCGAAGCCCAGGGCGTGGCCGGTACGGTCGACAGCATCCAGATCTTCCACACGGTGATTCGTACCGGTGACAACAAGACCGTCATCGTGCCCAACGGCAACCTGTCGAACGGCATCATCACCAACACCAATCGCCAGCCGACCCGTAAGGTCGTGTTCGACGTGGGCGTGGATTATCAGGCCGACCTGAAAAAGGCCCAGCAGGTGTTACTGGATTTGGCCAAGGATGAGCGCGTATTGGCCGAGCCGGCGCCGGAAGCGGTGATTTCCACCTTGGGCGACAGTTCGATCACGGTGTCGTTGCGGGTTTGGGTCAAGACGGCGGATTACTGGAGCGTGATGTTCATGTTCAATGAACAGGCCCGGGATCGTTTGAAAGAAGCGGGTATTGATATTCCGTTTCCCCAGCGAGTGATTCGAGTGGTTCAGGAAGGGGCGGCGCAATAAGGGTTTGAATATAACTTGGCGCTGGTGTCAGGTTATATTTAGCTAGCTTGCTATTTAAGTTAATTGCACGCACAAAAAAACCGCTCACCTGGAAACAGGTGAGCGGTTTTTGTTTGTTGCGGGTGTAGCTATCGAACTAGCACTGAATTACAAGATGCTCAGTGGGTATTCGACGATGAAGCGGAAGTCGTTGACGTTACCGCCATCGTAGGCATTGTTCGAACGAGCGATTGCACTACGAATCCGGAAAGACATGTCCTTCGCTGGACCGCTTTGCAGAACGTACTTGGTCTCGAAGTCGAACTCGTGTTCTTTACCTTCCTCACCGGAAGCGGTGGTGATGTTGTCGCCTTTGACGTAACGCGTCATGAAGCTCAGGCCGGGAACGCCGTAGGTCTTCATGTTCAGGTCGTAGCGAGCTTGCCAGGAGCGCTCGTCCTCACCGTTGAAGTCGGAGTATTGGATGGAGTTGGCGAGGAAGATAGTACCGCCGCCGTCTACGCCGTACCGATAGCCGCTATCACCCGAGGAACGTTGGTGGGCCAAGGTGAACTTGTGAGCGCCGACGCTATAGGCTGCCGCGAGGGACCAGATACGGTTGTCAACGTCACCGTCCAGCTCCTGACCCTGACTTTTGCTATCGTAGCCGTTGAAGTCGAAGTTCAGGGACTGATCTTCGTTGATCGGCAGGGTGTAGTTCAGGTTGACGTACTTCTTCTTGTAGTAGTCTTCAATGTCGGAAGCGGCTACACCAGCTACAAAGTTGTCATTGAACTGGTAGGTTGCACCGGCAATGTCAGCAGACTTCAAGCCCAGGCTGTCGCGACCCATGTGGTTCTGCGCACGCATGGAAGTGAAGCGACCAGCGCTCAATTCCAGGCCTTTGATTTCCTTGCTGGTGATCAAAGTACCGGTGGCGACTTCTGGCAGCAGACGGCTGTCATCAGTGGAGAACACAGGGCTGGCAACGTACTGGTTGCCGTACTTCAGAACAGTGTCAGAGAAGCGGAATTTGACCGCGCCGCCAACGTTGGATTGAGTGTCTTCGGGATGGCCTTCGCTATCCTTGCCGAACATGCCGTTACCGGTACGACCGGCACCGCTGTCCAGCTTGACCATGCCATTGGCCAGCGCGTCCAGGCCAAAACCGATGGTGCCTTGGGTGAAGCCCGACTCGTAAACCGCCTGTACACCCAGACCGGTTTCTTCGCGGTAGCCTTTTTCACGAGCTTTGTTAGGGGTGCTCTGGTCGTTGGATTCACCGTGTTTGAAATCACGGTTCATGTACAGCATACGATTTTTAACGGTCAGGCTCTGATCTTCAAAAAAGCCCTTGGATTCTTCCTGGGAAGAGGCCATTGCGAACTGCGAGGTACTGGCCGATACAGCCAGTGCGATCATGCTCCACTTCATCACGCGCATCGTGATTTGCTCCTTTGGTTTTTAGAAGAGTACTGCCGTCCCACCTGTTTTTTTATCTGGGCGGCTCTTTCTTTTTGTGTCGGCGCAAACTTATATCACGTCGACATTCTTTGGCGATACTTGCCCATTCAACCTTTCAGCTTCTTTACGACCATGTCGCCAATGGCTCGATCCATGTCGCATTTCAGCTGTTCCGACGCAACCGTATTCACAACTTTGATGTTGTTTTTTCTTTCCGGCATCGGTGTAAAGAGTCCGTCATTACCGCGCTTGAAGCTCCTGTGGGCAGCCTTGCCACTTTAATTTGTATGTCGGCAGGTCCCCGCTTCCGGCGAGCCCTTTGGACAGTGCGGGTATGAATGCAACAAGCATGCTCAAACCCTAATTTCGTTTACATTTTTTTCACATTTCACCGGTTGACGCGGTGAAACCTCATGAAACCGGGCTCCAAAGGCCTTGTTTTAAATAGGGTTGACTCGTGTGAGCTCCCGTGTTTGGTGTCGATAAAATCGGCGAGACAACCAAAAACGTTACCGGTTCACCCTACCCAGTGAGTAAATCACGGATGCTTTGTGCACTGAGCGTAGACGTACTGTGCTGTTTTGGTGCAAAAAAATTTCAGGTTGTACGAAAATCTTACAGCGTCGAGGCTTTGCCTGGGCCCTGGCACGGATCTCTCGGGACTGTGCCGTGCCGCTGCGCTGTGTTGGTGCGTCAGCTTGCACAGGTTGATACTCCGGTGTTGAAAAAAAACATTCGAAGGAACGGACAGCAGGACGGTACGCCGTGATCGATCCGGCGTTCGCGGGTATGCTGCGCATCTGTGCCCGATGCAGGCCCGCGGGTCGCTGAGCCGGGCAAAATCGATAACGAGGAGTACGCGCGGTGTTTGCCTTAGATCCACGACTGCAACAAGACACATTGCCCATCGGCGATTTCCCGTTGTGCCGTTTGCTCTTGTCCAACGACGCCCATTACCCGTGGTTCATCCTCGTGCCGCGGCGGGAAGATATCAGCGAATTGTTTCAGTTGGATGACGCGGATCAATTACAGCTGTGGAAAGAAACCACGGCACTTGCCGAAAACCTCAAGGATTCGTTCGATGCCGACAAGATGAACGTTGCAACCTTAGGTAACGTCGTCAGTCAATTGCATATGCATGTCATCGTGCGCAAACGTGATGATGCCGCCTGGCCTGCGCCGGTCTGGGGCAAGCACCCGGCCCAGCCTTATAATGCAGAGCAGGTCTTGGCCATTCGCGAACGGTTGCGAGTGGCCCTGGCCGATGATTTCAAGTTTCTGGAGGGCTGAACCATGAACCTTGAAGAGCGCGTAACCGATCTGGAAAGCCGCCTGGCGTTTCAGGATGACACCATCCAGGCATTGAATGATGTGCTGGTAGCGCAGCAGCGGGTGGTCGAGCGCCTGCAGCTGCAGATGGCGGCGTTGCTCAAGCGCCAGGAAGAAATGGCAGGTCAATTCGAATCGTTCGAAGAAGAGGCGCCGCCCCCTCACTACTGATAGGGCCCGATTGCCGTTTGACGGGCAATAAAAAACCGCGAGCAGCCAGGCTGCATCGCGGTTTTTTTACGCTTGGATCAGCGGCGCGGCAGCGCGGCGATCACGTCTTCGGCCTGCAGGCCCTTGTCGCGGTTCATCACGGAGAATTCCACGCGCTGGCCTTCCACCAGGACGCGATGACCTTCGCCACGAATGGCCCGGAAATGCACGAAAATGTCATCGCCGGAGTCGCGGGAAATGAAGCCGAACCCTTTGGACGTGTTGAACCACTTCACCGTGCCGGTATCGCGGTTGGACATGTCGTAGTTCTGCGCAGCGGCGGCCGGCGACGACTTCTTGTAGAAGCTGACGGCCAGGTGCAGTGCCACGGCGAGCAGTGCCGCGCCCAGGCTGAACAGAATGGCCGGTTGACCGCCGATTTCCGGCATGGGTGCCAGCAGGGCCAGGGTTTGCAGGGCAACGGCCAGCACCAGCAGGGCGCTGACAAGGTTTTGCAGTTGGTGACGTGGACCCTTGTTCCAGTAAGGGATGACGGGGGCAAGGGTCAGGTTGAGCAGGCCGAAAAAGGCCAGGTACAGTGCATCGGGGTGTTGCAGGTAAGGTGTGGCTTCGGAACCCAGGCTAGGGATGAAGGACAGCAGCAGGGCAGCTGCGCCCATTAGCAAGTGGACGATTTTCAACATTTTGATTGGCTCACGGTTAAGACAGATCACAAGGAAGAGCGGGTCGGGCACGGTTCGCTTCGAAACAATGAGAGGCGTTGGACACGTACCCGAATCAGCCTATGCGTTACGCCCGGGAAAATAGGCGTAGCGACACACTGCCTATTTAACAGCAAAGCTCGGGCCTTCTCAAACCCGTTACGGGCGCGCACCGCGCTGTTCGTCGGCCAGAAAAGCCCCGCGGCTGCTTGAATGCACCAGGCAAGCGGCGTTGAATTTTCCAGGTGTCGGAACCGTCGGTCGTCCTGGCTTGTCGGTTCTGCAGGGCTGGCAATCTGTCGCAGGCCGTAGGCGGCCAGAACCACTAGAGTGGTTAGGGTCGTTGTCGAATTCATCACCCTAAGGAGATCAACCCCCATGGCAATTGATATCGGTATCAGTGAAGAAGACCGCAAGTCCATCGTCGACGGGCTTTCGCGCCTGCTGTCGGATACCTACGTGTTGTATCTCAAGACCCACAATTTCCACTGGAACGTCACAGGGCCGATGTTTCGGACCCTGCACCTGATGTTCGAGGAGCAATACAACGAGCTGGCCCTGGCGGTGGACCTGATTGCCGAGCGAATCCGCGCCCTTGGCTTCCCGGCCCCGGGTGCCTACTCGGTGTATGCACGGCTGTCCTCTATCAAGGAAGAGGAAGGTGTGCCTGCTGCCGAAGACATGATCCGGCAACTGGTCGAGGGCCAGGAAGCGGTGACGCGTACGGCCCGTGGCATCTTTCCTTTATTGGACAAGGTCAGCGACGAGCCCACGGCCGACCTGCTGACCCAGCGCATGCAGGTTCACGAAAAGACCGCGTGGATGCTGCGGGCGCTGTTGGAAAACTAGTAGGGCGTCGTGGCGAGGGAGCAAGCTCCCTCGCCACGACGGCGATATCGCCTGCGCGCTGGGTGTAGGACGGCGTAATTCGTCGCCGGCCTGCTGTTGGCTTGTCCTACGTCCATGGTCATAAAGTCGTCTGGAACTGGCGATGCCGTTGAGCTTCCATAGAGCCACAGATGGGTTGTTCCAACCCAGAGGCTCGTATGGCAAAGGAGTGTCAACGGTATGATTCAAGGAAAAGAACCCGGGGAAGGGCGGCTGGGGCGTTTTCAGCCCATCAGCGTCGACCCGTTCATCCAGGGGTTCGATATGCAACTGGCCCGGCCCTTGGCCCGATCCATTCGCCTGAACGGGTTCGCCACCTGTCTGCGGCTGGAACAGGTCTACTGGGATATCCTCGGTGACATGGCCGAGCTCAACCGCTGCTCCATCAGCACGTTGCTGTCCCATGTGGACAGGGAAGTGCACTTGCGCCATGGCGGGGTGCGCAATTTCAGCGGGCTGGTGCGCGTGGTCTGCGTGGTGCACAGTTTGAAGGAAACCGGGATGGATCATGGTGCGGCGTAGGCGCTGCCGGAGGCTGGGATCTTTTGATCTTGATCTTGCGCTTGGGACTCAAGTGTCTGGGGCAAGATCGCAGCCTCGTTGCACTCGTCAGCTCCTACATGGTGTTCACTCGGCAATGACTGTGCGGTCTTACGGCTGCACAGGCCGCATTTAATGGATATAATCCCGCTCTTTGCCGCAAAGCCCCGCCTTTGCGCGTGTAACCTGATCGCCGAGACAACCCCATGCCGATGTACGACTATCAATGTGCTTCCTGTGGTCATCAGATGGAAGCCATTCAAAAGATCAGCGCGGCACCGCTGGTCGACTGCCCTGCCTGCCAGGCGCCGGAACTGAAAAAGATGCTTTCCATGCCTGGTTTCCGCCTCGGCGGCACGGGCTGGTATGAAACCGACTTCAAGACCGGCGCCAAGAAAAACCTGGCCGGTGGCGACAAAGCTGATTGAGTTGAATACGCGCGAGTTCTTGCACGGGCAGGGCCTCCAACCGAATGTCGAATTACGAGAAGTGAAACCACTACCATGATGCGCAGCCATTATTGCGGCCAACTGAACGAAAGCCTGGAAGGTCAGGAAGTTACTCTTTGCGGATGGGTCCATCGTCGCCGTGACCATGGCGGGGTGATTTTCCTCGATATCCGTGATCGTGAAGGCCTGGCCCAGGTGGTGTTCGATCCGGACCGCGCTGAAACCTTCGCCACCGCCGACCGCGTGCGCAGCGAATACGTCGTCAAGATCACCGGCAAGGTGCGCTTGCGCCCGGCCGGCGCCGGCAACGCCAACATGGCGTCGGGCATGATCGAAGTGCTGGGCTACGAGCTGGAAGTGCTCAACGAGTCGGAAACCCCGCCGTTCCCACTCAACGAATACTCCGACGTGGGCGAGGAAACCCGCCTGCGCTACCGCTTCATCGACCTGCGTCGCCCGGAAATGGCCGAGAAGCTGCGCCTGCGTTCGCGCATGACCACCAGCATCCGTCGTTACCTGGACGAAAACGGCTTCCTCGACGTCGAGACGCCGATCCTGACCCGCGCCACGCCGGAAGGCGCCCGCGACTACCTGGTGCCGAGCCGTACCCACCCCGGCAGCTTCTTTGCCCTGCCGCAGTCGCCACAGCTGTTCAAGCAACTGCTGATGGTGGCCGGGTTCGATCGCTACTACCAGATCGCCAAGTGCTTCCGCGACGAAGACCTGCGTGCCGACCGTCAGCCTGAGTTCACTCAGATCGACATCGAGACCAGCTTCCTCGACGAAAAAGACATCATGGGCCTGACCGAAGGCATGATCCGCAACCTGTTCAAGGAAGTGTTGGGTCTGGAATTCGGCGAGTTCCCGCACATGACGTTCGAAGAGGCCATGCGCCGCTACGGTTCCGACAAACCGGACCTGCGCAACCCGCTGGAACTGGTGGACGTGGCCGATCAGCTCAAGGACGTCGAGTTCAAGGTGTTCAGCGGCCCGGCCAACGACCCGAAATGCCGTATCGCGGCCCTGCGTGTTCCAGGCGGCGCCAGCATGCCGCGCAAGCAGATCGACGATTACACCAAGTTCGTCGGTATCTACGGTGCCAAGGGCCTGGCGTACATCAAGGTCAACGAGCGCGCCGCCGGTGTCGACGGCCTGCAATCGCCCATCGTGAAGAACATTCCGGAAGCCAACCTCAATGTGATCCTCGATCGCGTGGGTGCGGTTGACGGCGACATCGTGTTCTTCGGCGCCGACAAGGCCAAGATTGTCAGCGAAGCCCTGGGCGCGCTGCGCATCAAGCTGGGCCACGACCTGAATCTGCTGACGTGCGAGTGGGCGCCGATGTGGGTCGTTGACTTCCCGATGTTCGAAGAAAACGACGACGGCAGCTTCTCCGCGCTGCACCACCCGTTCACCGCGCCGAAGTGCTCGCCGCAAGAGCTGGAGGCCAACCCGGCCACCGCTCTGTCGCGCGCCTACGACATGGTCCTGAACGGTACCGAGCTGGGTGGCGGTTCGATCCGTATCCATCGCAAGGAAATGCAACAGGCGGTGTTCCGCCTGCTGGGCATCGACGAAGCCGAGCAGGAAGAGAAGTTCGGCTTCCTGCTGGACGCGCTGAAGTACGGTGCACCGCCCCATGGTGGCCTGGCCTTCGGCCTGGACCGCCTGGTGATGTTGATGACCGGCGCCCAGTCGATCCGTGAAGTGATCGCGTTCCCGAAAACCCAGAGCGCGGCCGATGTCATGACCCAGGCGCCGGGCGTGGTGGACGCCAAGGCGTTGCGCGAGTTGCACATCCGTCTGCGTGAACAGCCAAAGGCTGAGTAAGGCTGGCACCTGAGAGGGCGCATCTTCGGATGCGCCTTTTCATTGGGGTCGATATTTCTGATTGCCGGCCACTGCCCACGCGCAGGGCGGGCAATGTTCCAAAGAGAAACGGAGCGAGTTATGGCAGGTCATTCCAAGTGGGCGAACATCAAGCACCGCAAAGAACGTCAGGATGCCAAGAGAGGCAAGATCTTCACCAAGTGGATCCGTGAGCTGACGGTCGCGGCCCGCCAGGGTGGCGGCGATCCCGGTTCCAACCCGCGTCTGCGCCTGGCCCTGGACAAGGCCTTGGGTGCCAACATGAGCCGCGACATCATCGACCGGGCCATCGCCCGTGGCGCGGGTGCGACCGAGGCCGACAACGTTGAAGAACTGACTTACGAAGGGTATGGCCCGGGCGGCGTGGCGGTGATGGTCGAATGCATGACCGACAACCGCAACCGTACCGCAGCCGCCGTGCGTCACGCGTTCAGCAAATGTGGTGGCAACCTGGGCACCGATGGCTCGGTGGCCTATCTGTTCGAGCGCAAGGGTCAAATCAGCTTCGCCCCGGGCCTCGATGAAGATGCCCTGACGGAAGCGGCCCTGGAGGCCGACGCCGATGACGTGGTCAGCCATGAAGACGGCTCGTTCGACGTGTTCACGTCGTTCGCCAGCTTCTATGCCGTGCGCAATGCCCTGGAGGCGGCCGGTTTCAAGCCCGCCGACGCGGAAATCGTCATGCAGCCGACCACCAGTGCCGAACTGGACCTGGAAGGCGCCGAGAAGGTGCTCAAGCTGATCGACATGCTGGAAGACCTGGATGACGTTCAGAACGTTTATTCCAACGCCGATATTCCGGAGTCGGTGGCTGAACAGCTGGGCTGATCCACAAGTGTGATCCGTCAAGCGGAACCCTGTGGCGAGGGGATTTATCCCCGTTGGGCTGCGTAGCAGCCCCAATAGTCAACTCAATCTGTCTGGTACACCGAGCTGCCGGACTTGGGGTCGCTGCGCGACCCAGCGGGGATAAATCCCCTCGCCACAGGCATATTGCTCGACCTTATCTATTGTGCGACCGGCATTGGGTTAAGCCCTTACTGTATCCTCACTTGTAACCGTATTACTCTTCGCAGGCGCTATGACTTTAATCCTTGGTATCGACCCTGGTTCGCGCATCACCGGCTATGGTGTGGTTCGCGATACCGGGCGCGGCTGCGTGTACGTCGCCTCTGGTTGCATCCGCACCGGTGCGGGGGAGCTGCATGAGCGCTTGCAGATCGTTTATCGCGGCGTGCGCGAAGTCATCCAGACCTATGGCCCGGTGACCATGGGCATCGAGCGGGTCTTCATGGCGCGCAACGCCGATTCGGCCCTGAAGCTGGGGCAGGCCCGGGGCGCGGCCATCGTGGCTGGCGCCGAGGAAAACCTGGAGATCGCCGAGTACACCGCGACCCAGGTCAAGCAGGCGGTCGTCGGCACAGGGGCGGCGAACAAGGAGCAGGTGCAAATGATGGTGATGCACCTGTTGAAACTGGTCAGCAAGCCGCAAATCGACGCCTCCGACGCCCTGGCCATCGCCATTTGCCATGCCCATACCCGTTCCAGTCTGTTGCCTCATGGCCTGGGGACTGCACGCAGTCGTGGCGGGCGCCTGCGTCTCTGATAGCATCAGCGCAATCTTCGTGAGCCCGAGCATCTTGCGCCTGTGTCGTCGGCCTTCCTGCCCGGGCTGTTACTCGCCAGCCCGCGGGCTGGCCAACACCCAAGGATCTGAAACGTGATTGGACGCTTGCGCGGCACCCTGGCTGAAAAACAGCCGCCGCACCTGATTCTGGATGTAAATGGCCTGGGTTATGAGCTGGAAGTGCCCATGACCACGCTGTATCGCTTGCCGTCGGTCGGCGAGCCGCTGACCCTGCACACCCATTTGGTCGTGCGCGAGGATGCGCAGTTACTCTATGGTTTCGTCGGCAAGCGCGAGCGGGATTTCTTCCGCGAGTTGATCCGTCTCAATGGCGTCGGCCCGAAATTGGCCCTGGCCTTGATGTCGAGCCTGGAAGTCGACGAACTGGTGCGCTGCGTGCAGTCCCAGGACACCTCGGCGCTGACCAAGGTGCCTGGGGTGGGCAAGAAAACCGCCGAGCGCCTGCTGGTCGAACTCAAGGACCGCTTCAAGGCCTGGGAGGCGGTGCCGGCGATGTTCGCCTTGGTGCCGAACCAGCCGGACGCGCCGGTGCCGGCGGTCAGCGCCGAAAACGATGCAGTCACCGCGCTGATCTCCCTGGGCTACAAGCCGCAGGAGGCCAGCAAGGCGATTTCCGCCATCAAGGAAAAAGGCCTGAGTACCGAAGACATGATTCGCCGTGCCCTGAAGGGAATGATTTAAGTGATTGAAGCTGACCGTCTGATCGCCGCCACGGGCGTACCCCGTGACCGCGAGGAAATCCAGGACCGCGCGATTCGTCCTGTCAGCCTGGCCGACTACATCGGCCAACCGACCGTGCGCGAGCAGATGGAGCTGTTCATCCAGGCGGCCCGTGGGCGCAGCGAGTCGCTGGACCACACCTTGATCTTCGGCCCGCCGGGCCTGGGCAAGACCACCCTGGCCAACATCATTGCCCAGGAAATGGGCGTCTCGATCAAGAGCACGTCGGGGCCGGTGCTTGAACGGCCGGGCGACCTGGCGGCGTTGCTGACCAACCTTGAGCCCCATGACGTACTCTTCATCGACGAAATCCATCGGTTGTCGCCGATCGTCGAGGAAGTGCTGTACCCGGCCATGGAAGATTTCCAGCTCGACATCATGATTGGCGAAGGGCCGGCGGCGCGCTCCATCAAGCTGGACCTGCCGCCCTTCACCCTGGTGGGCGCCACCACTCGTGCCGGCATGCTGACCAACCCGCTGCGGGACCGTTTCGGTATCGTCCAGCGCCTGGAGTTCTACAACAACGCCGACCTGGCGACGATTGTCAGCCGCTCGGCGGGTATCCTCGGCTTGCCGCTGGACCCGGACGGTGCTTATGAGATCGCCCGGCGTGCCCGGGGGACGCCGCGGATCGCCAACCGCTTGTTGCGCCGGGTCCGGGATTTTGCCGAAGTCCGGGCCAAGGGCCACATCACCAAGCCGATTGCCGACCTGGCGCTGAACCTGCTGGACATCGACGAGCGTGGTTTCGACCACCAGGACCGGCGCCTGCTGCTGACCATGATCGAGAAGTTCGACGGTGGCCCGGTGGGCGTGGACAGCCTGGCGGCGGCCATCAGCGAAGAGCGCCACACCATTGAAGATGTGCTGGAACCGTACCTGATCCAACAGGGCTACATCATGCGCACGCCTCGCGGGCGCGTGGTGACCCGTCATGCTTATCTGCACTTTGGCTTAAACATCCCGACACGAATGGGCGAGATGCCGGTGGTAGACGAATTCCTCGATGCCGTGGACGATTGAACGAGCTCTGTACGCCGACTTTTTTCCGGTTCGTGCTGTCCCAGACGACGCCTGGAGCGTCAATGCGTTCGAGAATGAAAAAACAGTTGCCTGGCCGATTGGCAACCTGAGGAGTAAGCACTAGAGTATGCGCGCGCAAAACGGGCTGGAGTCGTTCGCACATCGCTGTCGCGTTTATTACGAGGACACCGATGCTGGCGGCATCGTCTACTACGTCAATTACCTCAAGTTTATGGAACGGGCTCGAACCGAACGGCTGCGGGAACTGGGTTTTGCCCAATCCGCGCTGGCAGGGGAGGACCTGTTATTCGTCGTGCATTCCAGCGAAGCGCGTTACCACGCGCCGGCGCGACTGGACGACGAACTGGTGGTAAGTGCCGATGTCATCGAATTGAACCGTGTCAGCCTGCGCTTCAAGCAGCAGGTCAGGCGGGCTACGGATAACGTGCTGCTCTGCGAAGGGCAGTTTTTGGTGGCCTGTGTGCGCACCCATAGTTTGAAACCCCGGGCCATTCCCGAAGCTCTACGTGCGGCCTTTGCCGGCGTGAGCGGCGCGGGTACACACTCAGAGCAGGAGATAAAGCGTGGAAGCTAACGTCGTCGACCATTCCTCCATGTGGAGCCTGGTCAGCAATGCCAGCGTCGTGGTGCAACTGGTAATGCTGACCCTGGTAGCCGCATCGGTGACCTCATGGATCATGATCTTTCAGCGCAGCAACATGCTGCGTGCCGGTCGTCGCGCCCTGGAGAGCTTCGAAGAGCGCTTCTGGTCCGGCATCGACCTGTCCAAGCTCTATCGCCAGGCCGGCAGCAACCCGGACCCGGACTCGGGCGTCGAGCAGATCTTCCGTGCCGGCTTCAAGGAGTTCTCTCGCCTGCGCCAGCAGCCGGGCGTCGACCCTGAGGCGGTGATGGAAGGTGTGGCCCGTGCCATGCGCGTCGCCATTTCCCGCGAGGAAGAAAAGCTCGAGCAGGGCCTGTCGTTCCTGGCCACCGTTGGCTCGGTCAGCCCGTACATCGGTCTGTTCGGTACCGTGTGGGGGATCATGAACTCCTTCCGTGGCCTGGCTTCCGCCCAGCAAGCGACCCTCGCCACCGTGGCCCCGGGCATCGCCGAGGCACTGATCGCCACCGCCATCGGTCTGTTCGCGGCCATCCCGGCCGTTATCGCCTACAACCGCTTCGCCGCCCGCAGCGAGATGCTGACTGGCCGTTACTACACCTTCGCCGATGAATTCCAGGCGATCCTGCACCGTAAAGTGCACACCAGCGAAGAATAAGCAGGTATTTCCCAATGGCTTTAATCGCTCGAGCCCGAAAAAAGCGCAAGCCGGTCGCCGAGATGAACGTGGTGCCCTACATCGACGTGATGTTGGTGCTGCTGGTCATCTTCATGGTGACCGCGCCGATGCTCAATCAGGGCGTGAAGGTCGATCTGCCCAAGGTTTCCAGCGAAGCCTTGCCGCAGGACAACAACACCCAGGTACTGACCATTTCGATCAAGGCTGACAAGACCTACTACTGGAACCTTGGCAGTGAAGTGGACACCGAGAAGCAGCAGGACCGGGCCATGACCTTGCCGCAGATGACCGATGCGGTGACCAAGATCATTCGCGTCGGCAACGATGCCGGCAAGCGCACCCAGGTCTTCATTCGTGGCGACAAGACCGTCGACTACGGTGCCGTGATGGGCGCCATGGGCGGCCTGCAGAAAGCCGGGGTCGGTAATGTTGGCTTGATCACCGAGGCCCCCTGATGCAGCAACAGCGAGAGCCGTCCGCCTCGGAAAGCTACTTCTGGCCCAGTGTCCTGGCCATCGGCCTGCATGTGCTGGTGTTCGGCATGCTGTTCGTCAGTTTTGCCATGACCCCGGAGTTGCCGCCGGCCAAGCCGATCGTGCAGGCGACGTTGTACCAGCTCAAGTCGAAAAGCCAGGCGACGACCCAGACGAACCAGAAGCTTGCCGGTGAGGCGAAGAAATCCGCCGCGCGCCAGACTGAAGTCGAGCAGATGGAACAGAAGAAGGTCGAGCAGGAAGCGATAAAGGCCGCGGAACAAAAGAAAGAGGAAGCGGCTCAAAAGGCCGAGGAAGCCAAGAAGGCCGATGAGGCGAAAAAAGCGGACGAGGCGAAAAAGGCTGATGAAGCCAAGAAAGCCGACGACGCGAAGAAAGCCGAGGCCAAAAAGGCAGAAGAGAAACAATTGGCTGATATAGCCAAGAAGAAAGCCGAAGAAGAAGCCAAGAAAGCCGCTGAAGAAGAGGCCAAGAAAGCGGCCGCTGAAGAAGCGAAGAAAAAGATCGTCGAGGACGCCAAGAAGAAAGCGGCCGAAGACGCCAAGAAAAAAGCTGAAGCTGAAGAGGCGAAAAAGAAAGTCGCCGAAGACGCGAAGAAGAAAGCCGCCGCCGACGCCGCCAAGAAAAAGGCCCAGGACGCAGCGCGTAAGTCCGCCGAAGACAAAAAGGCCCAGGCCTTGGCAGATTTGCTTTCCGACACGCCGGAGCGCCAGCAGGCCTTGGCCGATGAGCAGGGTGATGAGGTTGCCGGCAGCTACGATGATCTGATTCGCGCCCGGGCGGCGGAAGGTTGGGCTCGCCCACCTTCGGCGCGCAAAGGCATGACGGTAGTATTGCAAATCGGCATGTTGCCCGACGGTACGGTTACCTCGGTCAGCGTCGCCAAGTCCAGCGGTGACGGTCCGTTCGACGCTTCGGCGGTCGCAGCGGTCAAGAACATTGGGCGTTTGACGGAAATGCAAGGAATGAAACCGAGCGACTTTGCTCCCTATCGTTCATTCAAGATGACATTCACACCTGAGGATCTAGCCTTGTGAGAAACCTTCTTCGATCAATGCTGGTCGTTATCTGCTGCCTGGCAGGGATAGCGGTAGCAGAGGAAAAGAACATCCTGGTCACCAGCGGCAGCGACCGGGCCACCCCGATCGCCGTCGTACCGTTCGGCTGGCAGGGCGGTAACGTCCTGCCGGACGACATGGCGGAAATCATCGGCAACGACCTGCGCAACTCGGGTTACTACGCGCCGATTCCGAAACAGAACATGATCAGCCTGCCAACCCAGGCCAGCGAAGTCATCTACCGTGACTGGAAGGCCCTGGGCGCCCAGTACATCATGGTCGGCAGCATCGTTCCGGCCGGCGGTCGCCTGCAGGTGCAGTACGCCCTGTTCAACGTCGCCACCGAGCAGCAAGTGCTGACCGGCAGCGTGTCGGGCAGCGTCGATCAACTGCGCGACATGGCGCACTACATCGCCGACCAGTCGTTCGAGAAACTCACCGGTATCAAGGGCGCGTTCTCCACTCGCATGCTCTACGTGACGGCCGAGCGTTTCTCCGAGAACAACACCCGCTACACCCTGCAGCGTTCCGACTATGACGGCGCCCGTGCGGTGACTCTGCTGCAATCGCGCGAGCCGATCCTGTCGCCGCGCTTTGCCCCCGATGGCAAGCGCATCGCCTATGTCTCGTTCGAGCAGAAGCGTCCGCGTATTTTCGTGCAGCACATCGACACCGGTCGTCGTGAGCAGATCACCAACTTCGAAGGCCTGAACGGCGCGCCAGCCTGGTCGCCGGACGGTTCGCGCCTGGCGTTCGTGCTGTCCAAGGACGGTAACCCGGACATCTATGTGATGAACCTGGCTTCGCGCTCGATCTCCCGCGTCACCAACGGCCCGGGCATCAACACCGAGCCTTTCTGGGGCAAGGATGGCTCGACCATCTACTTCACCTCCGACCGTGGCGGCAAGCCTCAGATCTACAAGACCAGCGCCGGTGGCGGCGGTGCCGAGCGCGTGACTTTCGTCGGTAACTACAACGCCAACCCTAAACTGTCGGCGGACGAAAAGACCCTGGTGATGATCCATCGCCAGGACGGTTTCACCAATTTCAAGGTGGCGGCCCAGGATTTGCAGCGCGGAAGTGTAAAAATCCTCACTGATAGCACTCTGGACGAGTCACCCACTGTTGCGCCCAACGGCACCATGGTAATCTACGCCACCCGCCAGCAGGGCCGGGGAGTCTTGATGCTCGTGTCCATTAATGGACGCGTGAGGCTCCCGCTTCCTACCGCACAAGGCGAAGTCAGAGAACCGTCCTGGTCCCCTTACCTGAACTGACGCGGCGCAATACGTTTTACTTAACACACTGGGGTTCATTAGGAGTTTCACGATGGAAATGCTGAAGTTTGGTAAATTTGCTGCGCTGGCTCTGGCCATGGCTGTAGCTGTAGGTTGCTCGTCCAAAGGCGGCGACAATGCCGGTGAAGGCGCTGTTGATCCAAACGCTGGTTACGGCGCTAACACTGGTGCAGTTGACGGCTCCCTGAGCGAAGAAGCTGCTCTGCGCGCAATCACCACCTTCTACTTCGAATACGACAGCTCGGACCTGAAGCCAGAAGCCATGCGCGCTCTGGACGTTCACGCCAAGGACCTGAAAGCGAACGGCGCTCGCGTTGTTCTGGAAGGCAACACCGACGAACGTGGTACTCGTGAGTACAACATGGCACTGGGCGAGCGTCGTGCGAAAGCCGTTCAGCGCTACCTGGTACTGCAAGGTGTTTCCCCAGCTCAGCTGGAACTGGTTTCCTACGGCGAAGAGCGTCCAGTTGCCACCGGCAACGACGAGCAGTCCTGGGCTC
Organism: Pseudomonas sp. NFACC24-1; assembly: GCF_900115235.1. Taxonomy (NCBI): domain Bacteria; kingdom Pseudomonadati; phylum Pseudomonadota; class Gammaproteobacteria; order Pseudomonadales; family Pseudomonadaceae; genus Pseudomonas; species Pseudomonas sp. NFACC24-1. The sequence goes on along the minus strand of NZ_FOVS01000002.1, from coordinate 194,667 downwards.
AAAACCGTCGCGTCGAACTGCGTAAGTAATTCGTCATGCGAACGTGCCGTCGTGCTGTAACTGTTCTGGCTCTCAGCCTCGCGCCGCTTGCGGCGTGGGCTGCGGTTCCTGTGGTCGATAACGATGCCGGCTATAACAATAGCGGGAGCAGCTATCCGCCTGCAGGTTACGGTACGAGCGGCGCCTATGCCGGGGGAGGGGTTTCGGCCCCTGTCTCGGCACAGGGCCAGCTGTTCAACCAACTGCAGCAAATGCAGGATCAGATCTCGCGCCAACAGGGTGTGATCGAAGAACTGCAAAATGATATTTCGCGCATGAAGCAGGAAAGCCTGGAGCGATACCAGGATCTTGATCGGCGCATAGGATCCGGCGTTGCACCTGCCGCGACTCCTGAGAATTCTCCAGCCGGTGGCGACTTGAACGCCCCCGGTGCAGCCGCAGGCGCGGGGGCAGCTGCTCCAGCAGCACCTGCCGCCGGTGGCGAGCCGGCTGATCCGGCGAAGGAAAAGCTCTACTACGATGCTGCCTTCGACCTGATCAAGGCCAAGGATTTCGACAAGGCCAGCCAGGCCTTTGCCGCTTTCCTGCGCAAATACCCAAACAGCCAGTACGCGGGCAATGCCCAATACTGGCTGGGCGAAGTGAACCTGGCCAAGGGCGACCTGCAAGGTGCCGGCCAAGCGTTCGCCAAGGTTTCGCAGCTGTATCCCAAGCATGCCAAGGTGCCGGATTCGCTGTACAAGCTGGCTGACGTCGAGCGCCGCCTCGGTCACGCCGACAAGGTGAAAGGCATTCTGCAGCAGGTGGTGGCCCAATATCCGGGTACATCCGCCGCTCAGTTGGCCCAGCGTGATCTGCAACGCATGTAAGCCGGTTTGATCTGTTTTGAAGAAACCCGCGCCTGTCGCGGGTTTTTTCGTTAGAATTCACGCCCTTTTTATGAAACACGCTTTTTGGGATCTGCGCGTTGGCGGGGTTCCTTGAAGTGCCTGACGGAGGCGGACAGCCTGTTTAGCTGTTACGCCCGTGGCGACTATGCAAGACACATTGAGAATCACCGAAGTTTTTCACTCGTTGCAGGGTGAAACGCGAACGGCTGGGCTGCCCACGGTATTCGTGCGCCTCACCGGTTGTCCGTTGCGTTGCCAATACTGTGACAGCGCCTACGCCTTCAGTGGCGGCACCGTGCGAACTCTCGACGATATCCTGGAGCAAGTGGCCAGTTATCGTCCGCGTTATGTCTGTGTCACGGGCGGCGAGCCCTTGGCGCAACCCAACGCCATCCCCTTGCTCAAGCAGCTATGTGATGCCGGTTACGAGGTTTCGCTGGAAACCAGCGGCGCCTTGGATATCTCGGCCGTCGACCCGCGCGTCAGTCGCGTCGTGGACCTGAAAACCCCAGGCTCCAAGGAAGCGCACCGCAACCGCTATGAGAATATCGAACTGCTGACACCCAACGATCAGGTCAAGTTCGTGATCTGTTCGCGGGAGGATTACGACTGGGCCGTGTCCAAGTTGATCCAGTACGGGCTCGACCAGCGGGCCGGCGAAGTGTTGTTGTCGCCGAGCCATCACGATTTGAGCGCCCGGGATCTGGCGGATTGGGTGGTGGCGGATAACTTGCCGGTGCGCCTGCAACTGCAGCTGCATAAATATCTTTGGAACGACGAGCCGGGGCGCTGAGATGACTGAACATTCAAACATGGCTGAAAAACGTGCGGTCATCCTGTTGTCCGGTGGCCTGGATTCGGCCACGGTCGTGGCCATGGCCTGTGCCGAAGGCTACCGCTGCTACACCATGAGTTTCGACTATGGCCAGCGCCACCGCGCTGAATTGCAGGCCGCAGAGCGGGTTGCCCGGGACTTGGGCGTGGTGGAACACAAAGTGATAGGCCTGAACCTCAACGGCATCGGTGGCTCGGCCCTGACCGACAGTTCCATCGACGTGCCCGAGGCGCCTGGCGAGGGCATTCCGGTGACCTATGTGCCTGCGCGTAACACGGTGTTCCTGTCCCTGGCGTTGGGCTGGGCCGAAGTGCTGGGCGCCCGTGACATTTTCATTGGCGTCAATGCCGTGGATTACTCCGGCTATCCGGATTGCCGCCCGGAGTTCGTCGAAGCGTTCGAGCGCATGGCCAACCTGGCGACCAAGGCCGGCGTGGAAGGGCAGGGTTTCCGCATCCAGGCGCCGTTGCAGAATCTCAGCAAGGCCGACATCGTCAAGGCGGGCGTGAAGCTTGGCGTGGACTACGGACTCACCGTTTCCTGCTATCAGGCCGACGATCAGGGCCGTGCTTGCGGCAAATGCGACAGCTGCCGCCTGCGTGCAGAAGGCTTCGCGGCGGCGGGTGTGAGCGATCCAACCCGTTATTTTTGATTTATTTCAAATTAAGTGTTGAATAGTCCTTAGAAATCAGTATTATACGCGCCACCACACAGCGGGTCGTTAGCTCAGTTGGTAGAGCAGTTGGCTTTTAACCAATTGGTCGTAGGTTCGAATCCCACACGACCCACCATTTTTAGCTGTTTTAAAAGTCTGGAAGGCCCACGAAAGTGCGGATTTCCGGATTTTTTTTTGCCTGATGAAAAGTCAGAACCAGAACCGCTCGACGACTCGAGCGATTCTTGGTGGGTCAAAGCAGGCCGTCCTCGGCACAAACCTTGATGATCTGTTCGCGAAACCAGCTGTTGGCGCTGTCCTGGCTCGGTTTTTCGCTCCACATCATGTCCAGCGTGAAGTTCGGTAGGCCTGCCGGTGGGCGACGGTGGCCGAACGTGTTCTTGTCGCAGGTCAGCGCTTGAATGCGTCGCGGCAAGGTCAGGATGAAGTCGGTACCGGCGATCATGTTCAATGCCGCTACGTAGCTGTTGGCTCGAGCGACAATTTGGCGGTTATAGCCTTGCCGGGCGAGCCATCCATCGATCATGTTGGTGTCGGATGTCCAGGGTGTCGGAAAAACGTGCTGGCAGGCGACGAACGTTTCCAGGTTGAACGCCTCTTCCGCCAATGTGAAGTTCTTATCGACCACGCAAACCAGTTCATCTTCCAGTAGTACTTGCGAGCGCAGTCCCTTGACGCCGCGATGGAAGTTTGGGCCAAAACAAATAACCAGATCGAAGCGCCCCTCCATCAACTCATCGGCTGGAATATCCCTGTGAAACTTAGTGATATTAATGATGACCGGGAAGCGGCTGCCAATAAAGCGTTTGACCAGTTTAGGTAGGATAAGGAGTTCAAAGTATTCCGGTGCGCAGACATTGAAGGTTATCTCTTTCTGGGTCGGATCGAATGCCGGAATACCAGAGTGGCATGTGTTTATTGTCTTGAGGATACTAAGTATGTGAGGGTACATGGCTGTGGCTTTGCTTGTCGGCAACATGCCACTACGGGTATTAACAAAAAGTTCATCTTCGAAGCTCGTGCGCAGCTTCTTCAGGCAATAGCTTACGGTTGACTGGCTGACACACAGGGCTTCGGACACCTCGGTGACGCTGCTCTGCTCGTACACCGCGACAAACACCATCAAGTCCTGCATATCCAGCTTTCTAAGCATATTACTATTGAGCATAAGATCCTTCTTGGCGCATTCCGTTGGCTAGTATCCCCGGGTTTTATGACAGGGACGTTTATTTATATATTAGCGGAAGCATTTTATTTTTTAAATGGCCTGTAGGAAATTTCCCCAATATGCTCGCCTCGCTTTTTTAGAAATCCTGTACATGGACGGAGGAGGACGATATGAAAATACGTGTCGCAGAAACTAAGACACCGTTATGGGTGCAAGCCACAGAAGTTGTAAGGGATAAATTTCGAAGTTCTTATTCGGCCTCGGTTGAACCGAATCCGCAGTACTTTGCGGTTACTCAGGATCCGGCGGATCGTATTCTTGCCTGCGCCGGTATTACTTTTGCCGATCACCGCATACTGTTTTCCGAGCAATACCTGACGCAGCCCATCGACGAGATTTTGTCCCAGCGTTTCGAGAAAACCATCGAGCGCTCGAACATTGTCGAAATCGGCAATCTGGTCTCCCATCACCTGACGGCCGGAATGATCCTGGTCAATATGATTCCGTTGTTGGCCTGGTGCATGGGCGGGCATTACCTGTTGTGCACCGTGACACCTCGCGTCCGGCAAATGATGGAAAGTTGCCAGATCGATTTCGAGCCCCTGCTGACCGCAGACCCAACGCGCCTGGCCGACGACGGCGGCAAGAATTGGGGAAGCTATTACGCCAAGTTGCCCGTCACCGGTTTCATCCGGGTCGACCCGCAACGTTCACGTTTCGCCGCCATGACGCTCAATACTTCATTCACTCAACTGCCCGGCGATGTCATGGCGAGGGCGCAGCCATGAGCGGCGGGTTTATCACTCAGCTACAACGGGCGTTGCAAGACAATCGCCAGGCCGTCTGTGCGGTGGACTGGTTGGATTCAGGCACGGAGTCGGTGACGCTGACCTATGGCGAACTGGAGCACCGGGCCCTTAACCTGGCAGCCGAGCTGCAGCGACGTTTCCCTGAGCCGGCCTATGGCGATCGTGTGGTGTTGGGGATTGCGACGCGCAACAGCAGCGACTGGCTGGTCGCCGACCTGGCCTGTCTGTTCGCCGGGATCACCGCACTGCCGCTGCCACTGGCGTTCAGCCAATCCCAGGCCGAACACCTGGCATCACGCTGCGATGGATTTCTGGTGGATGCGGCAGGGCAGCGAACGCTGGCGCAGCGCTGGAAGCTGAATTTTGCCGACAGTCGCCTGCGCCGCCTCAACGAGCCGGTGATCGAACAGCCTTTGCTGCGGCTGCCGGACGGCGAGGGTGACTGGATCTGCAAGATCATTCACACCTCGGGCACCACCAGTCGGCCAAAGGGTGTGCGCCTGAGCAACCAGGCGGTCGGCACGGTGCTCGCCTCGCTGCGCCAGAGCATGCCGGTCGGTGCTCATCGCCGTTACCTGTCGCTGGTACCCCTGAGTCTGCTGCTTGAGCAAGTCACCGCCGCATATCTGCCGCTGCTGGCGGGCGGCACCGTGCACTTCCTGCCGGCGGACGAACCGTTGCTCGGCGAGCCAGGGGCGTCGGCACAGCGCCTGGTCGACTGGATCCTGCGAGTCCAGCCAACGGCCCTGACGGTGCCGCCGGTCATGATCAATCGTTTCCTGGAGCAATTGAACGAAGGGGGCGAGCAGGGCGAGCGGCTGGCGCGTTACCTGCAATCGGGCGCGCATATCACCTGCGGCGGCGCGGCGGTGAGTATCGATGCCCTGCGTGGCCTGGCTGAGCAAGGCATTGAGGTATACCAGGGCTATGGGCTTTCGGAGAACGCGTCGGTGGTCAGTGTGAATACCTTCGAACAGCAGCGTCTCGGCAGCGTTGGCAAGCCGTTGCCCCATGTCCAGGTGCGCATCGGCGCCGACCAGACCATCGAGGTCAAGAGCAGCTCGCTGTTCAGCGGTTACTCAGGCACGGACCCGAGTGCCTGTTCCATGTCGGACGACGGCTGGATGGACACCGGTGACCTGGGCGCGCTGGATGCCGATGGCTACCTCTATGTGCACGGGCGCAAGAAGAACGTGATCTGCCTGCCCAATGGCCGCAACGTCAGCCCCGAGCAGGTTGAACTGGAGTATCGCAAATACCCCGGCGTGAGCGACGCAGCGGTGTTTTTCGATGAGCAGCACGGTCTGGTGGCGTTGCTATGCGTCGAGTCGACACCGGCGCGCGATGAACTGCTCGCCTGGTCGGCGGGGCGCTTCTCTGACATCGAACGCCCGAACCGGCTCTGGTTGTTGACCCAGGACGACCCGTTGCTTGAGCAACTCTACACCGTTACGGGGCGGCCGAAACGCGCCGATATCGCCACGACTTTTTCCACGCTGCAAAGGAATGCATCCAATGAGCACACCTGCCTTTCACTTTGAGAACCCGGACGTCTCTATCGTTGAGTCGCGCCACTTCGCCAGCCTGGGCAAGGCTGAGTTGTATGAGTTGCTGGGGCATTACGGCGTCGTACTGTTTCGCAACTGTATCCACAACGCCGAGGATTTCAGTGCCTACGTGAAGCAAAACAGTTCGAGGTTGAGCCTGGACCCAGCCCGGGTCATGGTCGGTGGCGCGGCGCAATTGGTGGACGCCGGGCGCCAGGCGGTTGGCCTGCACTGCGAAAATGGCAACTCACCGTTCTGGCCGGACATGACCTGGTTCTATTGCCAGGAAGCACCGCGCAAGGGTTCGCAAACCACCCTGTGCGATGGCGAACGGGTGCTGGAGAAACTGTCCCCAGTCTGCCGCACGTTCTTTGAAGAAAATCCGATTCGCTACAGCCGCACCGTGGCGGGGGAGAAATGGCGCCGGCTGGTCTGTCATTACTCGCCAACGTTGTCGGATCCGGCAGCCGTCGTGATCGAAGATCTGTTGCAGATCATCGGTGATGACCCGCAAACCCTGATTGCCTTCAACCCGGCCGATGACTCGATCCATTACGCCTTCAGCACGTCGGCGATCCTGACGTCCCCCTTCAGCCAACGTCCGGCCTTTGCCAACAGCATTCTGGGCCCTTCCTTCAATTACGAGGCGCCGGTCATCGACACGGTGGCCGGGCAGCCGATCCCTGCCGAATTCCTGGCTGAAATCGCTGAGGTTTCCGCCCAATACACCTACCCGGTTGGCTGGCGTGACCACGACATGGTGATGATCGATAACCGTCGGGTCATGCACGGTCGGGAAACCATCGTCGACGAGCGTCGACGCATTTTCAACGCCTTGAGCTATCGCTGAGAGCATTCATGAAAAACAACAAACAGATTATCGGCGGGCAGTACGAGACCTACCTCGACGGCGAGGGTCGGCAGATCATTGACCTGACCGGCGGGTTTGGCTTCCAGGTGCCGCCCGTGATCGAGGCGGTCACCCGCCAGGCAGAGATCATGGGCCTGTCCAATCGGGTGCTGATGTCCGAACCGCTGATTGCCTTGTGCCGACGCCTGGCCGAACTGCTGCCCGCCCCGCTGGCCAGCTCTTATGTGTGCAGCTCTGGCGACGAAGCGTTCGAGGGCGCCTTGAAGTTGTGCAAAGGGCTCAAGCCCAAGGGCAACACCATCGTGTTCATCCAGGGCGGCGACTACGGTTCGCTGACGTACGGGCGCTGCCTCAATGCCGCGCAGGGCGACCTGGGTGTCCAGGCGTTCCTGGGGTTCAAGCGGGTGGCGATCCGTCACCTGGCTGACCTGGACACGGTGGACTGGAATGATTGCTTCGCGGTGTGCCACAGCAATACCCGCACGGATGCAAACGGCCGGTTGCAGTTGCTCGATGCCGATTTGATCGAGCAATTGCATGCTCGCGCGGCAAAAGCGTCGGCACCGGTCATCGCGGTCGATACCCACAGTTGCCTTGGCAGCCTGGGTTCGCTGTTCGGCTTCCAGCGTTATCGTCCGATTCCGGACATCGTTGTACTCGGCGGGCCCCTGGGCGGCAGTGCAATTCCCATCGGCACCTATACCTGCAGCGAACACATGGCCTGGCAGGTCTATGGGCGCAGCAGCCCGGCCAAACACGGCAGCACCACTGCCGGTAATCCCATGGCCTGTGTGGCAGCCCTGGCCGCGCTGGATTACGTGCAAGCCCACGACTCGCCCCGGCACTGTCAGGAAAACGGCCAGTACCTGACACAAGCCCTGGCGTCATTGGGGGCTGTGGCCGTCGGTGCCTGGGTCAGCTTGCCGCTGGCCGACGACCTGCAACCGTCCATGCTGTGCGAGGCGCTTTACCAGCAGGGGGTCTATGTCAGTACGCCCCGTGGCCGCGAAGTGATTTTGCGCTGCCCGATCACTGCACGTCCCGAGCAGATCCAACGTGCCGCACTCATCATCAAGGAGACGTTAAGCCATGTCCTTACTCAGGCCGCATGAACAATTGCTGGACGATTGCCAGCGCCACTGGAGTGCGTCGGCGGCCAAGCTGTATCGCCTTGGCAAGACCACTGTCGAACAGCAGACCGATGGCATCCATGTCACTGACCACACCGGCAAGCGCTTCATCGACTGCGCGTGCAGCTACGGGGTGTTTATCGTCGGGCATCGCAACCCGATGGTGCGTGAGCGGGTGCAGGCGCAATTGAATCAACTGGCCTGGGTGCCGGAAGGCCGGCGTCATCCGCTGCAGGACACCTTGTCCGAGCGACTGTGCCAGTTGGTGCCGGGGGAGTGGGGCGACGTGCAATTCATGGTCTCGGGGGCCGAGGCCGTCGAGCAGAGCCTGCGCTATGTGCTGCGGATCCAGCCCCAACGGCGTGGCATCGTGGTGATGAGCGGCTCCTACCACGGCAAGACCCTGGCGGCGATGAGCATCCTGGGCCAGCAGCAGAACCATGGCAGCTATGGTATCGATCCTCCCGACGTGACCTGCGTGCCCTATGGTGATTTCGCCGCGTTGCAGAAGGCCGTGGGCGAGGGCGTGTGTGCGGTGTACGTCGAGCCGATTCTGGGCGGGGCCCATTTGCAGGTGCCGCCGGTGGGCTACATGGCCAACATCCGGGCCCTGTGCGACGCCACCGGCACCCTGTTGGTGGCCGATGAAATCCAGACCGGTTTCGGTCGCTGCGGCAAATGGTTCGCCGTGCAATACGATGACGTGGTGCCCGACATCATGATTCTCTCCAAGGGCTTGACCGGCGGCTATACCTCGTTTGCCTGTGCCATGTACAGCCAGCGCCTGGCCACCCAGTACCCCCTCAGTGATATCGAGCCGGATACGCGCACCAACGGCGGGCATCCGGTCGCATGCGCGTCGGCGCTCGCGGCCATCGATTACATCGAGCAAAACAACCTGGTGGAGCTGTCCCGGGTCAACGGCGGCGTGTTGCGCCACGGTCTGCAACGGTTGGCCCTGCGCTATCCGCACATTGTCGAAGACGTCCCGGGTGTCGGCTTGATGACAGGGCTGCGCCTGCGTGGCTCGGTTTATGAAGCCTTGATGAGCATGGAGTTGGGCAAGCGTGGCGTGCATGCCGGGCATTCGATGAATGAGAAGGCCGAACGCCCGGTGCTGCGCTTCTATCCGCCGTTGAATATCGAACCCGAAGCGTTGCGGCATGTGCTGGCGATGATCGAAGAGGCCCTGGAGGCCATCGACCAACGTCCGGCACTGGCGGTGAAGGCGTTTTCCCTGGTGGTGCGCAATATGTATCAGTTGCCCAACAAGTGGTTGCGCAGCAAGGAGGCGTCGTGAGTATGTTCAACCCCGACACGCTGACGTTGCGGGAAATGGCCGGCCTGCTGCGCCGTGGCGTGCTGACCAGCGTGACGTTGCTGGAGTTTTACCTGCAACGTATCGCCGAGCGTAACCGGCAGATCAATGCATTGATCCAACTGGCGCCGGTCGAGGAACTGCGGCGCCAGGCCCGAGAGGCGGACGAGATGGCGCGCATCGGCCAGATCAGCGGTCCGCTGCATGGCATCCCCATCACTGTCAAAGACGTCCTCCATGTTCGCGGATTCAAGATGTCCCGCGGCGTGGGGGAGCTGATGGGGGATGTCAGCCAGGAAGATGCGACGGCGGTCGCCCGACTTCGGCAGGCCGGCGCGATCATTCTGGGCATCAGTAATGTGCCGGAACTGTGCATGGCTTTCGAGACCGAGAACCTGATCTACGGGCGCACCCTCAACCCCCACGATCTGCTGCGCTCGGCGGGCGGCAGCAGTGGCGGTGAAGCGGCCGCCATCGCCGCCGGGTGTTCGCCCGCGGGGCTGGCGTCCGATGCCTGCGGCAGTGTGCGGATCCCGGCGCACTTCAATGGCATCTGCGGCCTGAAACTGACCCAGGGACGGGTGCCTTTGACCGGCCAGTTCCCCAATGACCGTTCCGGGCTGTTTCACCTGACCTCGGCCTTTGGCGTGATGGGGCGCTATGTCGATGACCTGGCGCTGCTCGGGCCGCTGATCAGCGGTGCCGACGGCCATGACCCAGACACCGTCGATGTGCCGTTCGCTGCCAGCGAGCCCCTGGCCGACCTGCGTATCGCGCTGTTCTCGGCGTCGAGCCGAACCCCTGTCAGCGCGGCGGTGAGCCAGGTGTTGCAGCAGGTCGAGCGGTGCTTGAGCTCTGTGGTGACGCAGGTGAGCGAGGTCGCGCCGCCGATGCTCGATGAAGCCTGCGATGTCCTGTGGCGGGTGTTCATCACGGGCGCCGACGCCGGACGCGGCTGGCGGCGTTTGTTCGAGTCCATGAACAAACGCAGCTTTACCCCGGCGATCGCTCAGTTGCTGGACATGAGCGAGGCCGTGGAATTGAGCGTGGATGAAGTCAAGCGCGACTGGATCATGATCGATACCTTCCGCTATCAGTTGGCGAAGTTCTTCAAGCAGCACGATCTGTTCATCTGTCCGGTCTTCCCGGATGTCGCGTTCCGTCATGGGGCGTCCCTGGAGGACCGCGATCAGTATGCCTTCGTGTTCCCGTTCAGTCTCAGCGGCTCACCCGCGGTGGTGATCCGCGCCGGCGTCGACCCGGCCACCGGGATGCCCATCGGCATTCAGATTGTCGGGCCTCACTGGCAAGAGGAACGGTTGTTGGCGGTGGCCGCTTTCCTTGAGCGGGAACTGGAGCGCTGGAGCCCGGTTTCGCCCCGCCCGGTATCGACGTACTGAGGGGCTCAAGCCGTAACGGTTCTGGCGTTACGGCTGCTGACCACCAGTGCCAGCATGCCGCCTCCCACCAGCGCAGCGCCGATGATCTCGATCATCATCGGTTGCTGCCTGAGCCAGAACCAATTCAGCAGGGTGACGAACAGGGTGTTGAGGTAAACGTAGGAAATCACCGTGGAGGGCGAGATCACCCCGATTGCCCGGTGCAGCAACCAGAACGTGGCGAGGGTGCCGAACAAGGCCAGGTACACCAGCCAGCCGATGTCCAGCGTCGACAACTGCAGGCCGCTGCGCCATCCGCCACTGATCAGGCAGAACACCAGTAGGAACAGCGAACCGAACAGCATGTTCCAGAACGTCATCGCCACCGGATCGCGGCCCTGCAACGCTGTTGCCTTGAAGCGTTGGCTCAGCGGCGAATACAACGCCATCGCCAGGCAACCGGCACCGAACACCAGCACTGGATAGAGCGCCGGCATTTGCCCCGGGGCCGAGCCCTTGAGCGTCAGCAACACGGCGCCGACTGCCGCCACCAACATGGGCAGCAGGCGGGTCTTGAGGCTGGGACTGGGCAGCAGGAATACCTCGAAAAACAAGGTCATCAAGGGCACCAGCGTGTACAGCGTCGCGGTGTTGACCGCCGAGGTGTAGCGCAGCGCTTCGAACAACGAACCAAAGTAAGTCGCCAACAGCAGGCCGAGCACGGCGTGGGCCAGCAGGCCCCGGATGGAAATGGGCGAGGTGTTTTTCAGGAGCAGCAGCGGCAGGAACATCAGTGCGGAAAACAGCAGCCGCAGGCCTGTGAGCAGGATCGGGTCGATCGTCTGGCTGACCTGGGCCGCGGCAAAGAACGACGAGGCGATCAGCATTGCCCAAATGAGCATGCCCCAGTGAGCGGCGGCAAAACCGACGTTTTTCATCAAGGTCTTATTCCTGTGTGCGGATCGGAACGTCATGATGGGCAAAACGGTCTGCCGTCATGGGTGAACTGTCAAAACCGGGGCTGCATCGAATGCAGCCCCGGGCGCGAGTGGCCGGTCTTTGACGACTAGCTGATATGCCGCGCGTATTGCTTGGGATTGAAGCGCAGGACCATCAGGAGCATCAACGCCATGACGGCGGTGAGCGACCACCAGGCCCATTCGAAGCTGCCCAACTGATCGCGGATCATCCCGGCAATCAAGGGCGAGAGCCCGGCGATCAGGTAGCCGATGCCTTGCACGAACGCGGTCAGGCCACCGGCCCGTCGCGGGTTGTCCAAGTGGTCGAGGGACACGATCAAGCTCATCGGGAACAGGCCACCGATGCCCAGGCCCAGCAGGCAAGGCCACAACAGGCTGAAGCGTTCCGGGCTGAGGATCAGGCCGCAGAAGCCGCCCATGATCAGCACCAGCAACACGGCGAGGACCACGCGTTTATCCCGGCTGCGGTTGGCAATCGCCGGGGTGACGAGGCCGGACAGCACTTCCATGGCCGTGAGGAACCCCAGCAGCAGGCCCGCGTGTTGTTCACTCCAACCCTTTTCCACGTAGTACGGGGCCAGCCAGGCCAGCACACAGGTGTAGGAGGCGGTGCCCAGGCCGAAGAAAATCGCCAGCAACCAAGCCCGGGAATTGCTGAAGAATGATTCTTGCTGCCGGACAGGGGCTTCGGGTAACGGGGTCACGGTTGAGCGCTGGGCGTACCAGCAACCCAGGGCGACCAACGCCAACAGCGCCCAGATCGCCAGGCCGATGCGCCAACTGCCGGTCTGCGCCAGGACAAACGGCGAAAACGACGCGGCAAGCGCCGCGCCGCCCATGATCGACGTGACATACAGGCCCATGAACAGCGAGACGTTGTCGGCGTAGCGCGACTTGATCAGTGCTGGCATCACCGCCTGGATCAGGGCGATGCCGAGTCCGGCCAGCACCGCGCTGACGATCAGCTCCGCGGCGCTGTCCAGGTACAAGCGCGATGCGGTGGCGATACCGATGATCAACAGCGACAGGACAATGGTGCGGTGCTCACCGATGCGCAGGGCGATGCGCATGCCCAGGAACATCGCCAGGCCCATGGCCATGACCGGCAACATGGTCAGCAGCGAGGCCGTGCTGAAGCTCAGGGGGACCTCGCCGCGAATGGCTGACAGCAACGGCCCGACCGCGGCCATCGAGGGCCGCAGGTTAAGCGCCACCAGCACGATGCTGACCATCAGCCAGACGGCGTGGGTGCTTGAGGTTCGAACGTTTTCCATAACAGAGCCTTGGCTAAAACAAAGCATCATTTAGGCTGGGATGGCCTGTTATGGGCAAACTGAAAACTGGCGGGGGGTATTGAAAAATTAAATGCTGCAGGTAATGGTAATCAGTGAAGGGATCAGAGTTTTTGTGGCGAGGGGATTTATCCCCGCTGGGCTGCGAAGCAGACCTGAAAAGTATGGACGCACTTGCCTGACACACCGAGCGCTCAGGCTTGGGGGTTGCTTTGCAACCCAGCGGGGATAAATCCCCTCGCCACAATGTAGTTCACTACCCCTTATTCCATCACCGGGCTCAGCGTGCCCAGCCAGGCCACCAACCCCAGGATGACCACCGCCACGGCGAACTCCAGGACCATGCTGCGCCGCAGGGCCTTCACCGCAACCCCATGCTCGCCGCTCTGTCGGGCCTGTTCCAGCAGCGGGCTCAGGTGAAAACGATTCAGCGCGGCGAACACCAGCATGGCCGCGAACAATATGAGTTTGAGCGCCAGCAACTGACCATAGGTGCTGTCCAGCAGCCCTTCGACACTCGGGCCGACGATAAACAGATAGTTCACCACCCCCGTCACGCTGATGACCACCACGATCACCGCCCCGGCGGTTTCGAATCCGGTCAATGTCCGGGCCAGCACCGCCAACGCGGGTTCGGCTTGGCGAAGCAGCAGGGCAAACGCGGCCAAGGCTCCGACCCAGCCACCTGCCGCCCACAGGTGCAGGAAGTCGGTGATGAAGTGCCAGTTGCGACGGCTGCCTTCGTCCATGGCGCCGTGACCTGCCCAAGCCAGTGTCGCCAGCGCTACGGCCCCGGCCAGCGTGGCCAGGCCGAGGCTGGCGCTCGGCCAACGGTGATTGAGTGTCACGGCGAAACCAGCCAGCAGCAGCGCCGCCATGCGCACCGTCCAACTCAAGCCGACATCGGTTTGCACGACCATCATCTCAAGGTGCGGCCACAGTTCGGCCCACGCCGAAACACCGCTCATGGCCCAGGCCATGCACGCCATGGCCGCCAGGGAAAGCAAGCCTCCCAGCACCGCCGTGGCCAGCAGCAGCGGCGCGAAAGGCAACTGCTCGCCCGAGACCCGCTCCTGGCCTCGCAGGCTATAGAGGCCAAACGCAGCCAGGCCGAACAGCAACATCAAATCCAGGTACAACGCAAAGCGCAGCGCGATGTTGATCGAGTCGCTCATCAACTCACTTCACCTTGAACGTGACGTTGCCGGTGATCGGATGAGTGTCGGACGACACCGCGCGCCACTGGACCTGGTAAGTGCCGGTGGTAAGCGGGGCATTCGGCGTGATGACCATGGTTTTCGGATCATCGCTGCCGGACACCTTGGCCGGCATGGGCATCGGCGAATGCGCCGCCATGCCCGGCATCGCGGTCATCATCAGTTTGGCGCCGGAAAACTGGGTCATCAGGTTCTCGGAAAAGTGCAGCTCGATCTTCGCCGGCGCCGCCCCTTCGGCGCCTTCGGCCGGGGAGGAGGACAGCAGTTTCGGATGGGCCTGGGCCAGGCCACTGAGCAACAGGCCGGCGGACAAGGCGACGGCGGTTTTGATAAATGACATGCAAGGACTCCTACAGCTTGGTTTTAGTTTTAGTGAAACAGGTCAGAACCACAGGCGCAGGCCCAGCACCAGGCGCGCCTCGCTGCGGTCTTCGCCTTCTTCCCGGGCGTAGTCGGCGGTGTTGCCGTAGACCCGATTCCAGGTGACGCCAATGTAGGGTGCGAATTCGCGGCGAATTTCGTAGCGCAGCCGCAGGCCGAGTTCGGTGTCCGACAGCCCCGAGCCGACGCCACGGGTGGGATCGTTCTTGCCATAGAAGTTGGCTTCGGCGGTGGGCTGCAGGATCAGGCGGTTGGTCAGCAAGATGTCATAGTCGCCCTCCAGGCGCGCCGCGCTCTGGCCACCTTCGCCGATGAATGCGGTGGCCTCGGCTTCGAAGTTGTAGAGCGCCATGCCTTGCACGCCGAAGGCGGCCCAGGTTTGCGGATCGCCTGGCTTGAAGTCCTGGCGCACGCCGGCCACCAGGTCCCACCAGGGGCTGACGGCGTGGCCCCACAGGGCCTGCAATTCGGCTTCTTCGGTCTTGCCGTTGAGGCGTTCACCTTCGGAGCGCAGCCACAAACGGTCGATGTCGCCGCCGATCCAGCCCGATGCATCCCAGCTCAGGGCGCTGCCGTCATCGGCGTCCTGCCATTCCAGTTGGTCAATGAGGAAAAACGAGTTGATGGCGCTGTCATGCACCGCATGTCCGCCATGATCCTCGTAGACGGCGGCGCGGTCGGCGGCAGTCAGTGCCGGGATCGGTGTGCGGCTGCTGGTCGGCGCTGATTGCATGGGTTCCATGCCCTGCATTGAGTCCATGCCTTGCATCTGGCCGTGGTCCATTCCCGGCATCTGGCTGTGATCCATGCCGGGCATGTCGTTGCTGGCTGCCCAGGTCGAGGTGATGGTCCCGAGGGCCAGGCTGGCAATGAGTGCCGTGGAGTATTGAAAAACAGTGGTCATGGTCGGCTCCTCATTCCTGCACCCGAACTTCACGGAACATGCCCATCTCCATGTGAAACAGCAGATGGCAGTGATACGCCCAGCGCCCGAGGGCATCGGCGGTGACCCGGTAGCTGCGCCTGGCACCCGGTGGCACGTCGATGGTGTGCTTGCGGACCATGAACTGGCCGTTCTCATCCTCCAGGTCGCTCCACATGCCGTGCAGGTGGATGGGATGGGTCATCATGGTGTCGTTGATCAGCACGATGCGCAGTCGCTCGCCGTACTTGAGCAGCAGTGGCGCGGCGTCGGCGAACTTCACGCCGTTGAACGACCAGACGAATTTCTCCATGTGCCCGGTCAGGTGCAGCTCGATCGTGCGGCCCGGCTCGCGGCCGTCGGGGTCGGGAAAGGTGCTGCGCAGGTCGGAGTAGGTCAGCACTTTGCGGCCGTTGTCCCGCAGCCCCATGCCCGGGTCATCGAGCTTGGGCTTGACGCTCATGGCCTGCATGTCCACCAGGGGATTGTCTTTCTCGGTGTCGGGGTGCGCGAGCATGTTGTCCATGCCCTGCATGGCACCGTGATCCATGCCGGCCATGTCGCCCATGCCCTGCATCTGGCTGTGATCCATGCCTTGCATCGAGCTGTCGTCCATTCCCGCCATGCCCTGCATCGAGCCGTGGTCCATGCCGTTCATTTGCCCCATGCCGCCGTGGTCCATGCCACCCATGCCCATGTCGTCCATGGTCACCAAGGGCCGAGGGTCCAAGGGCGGCACCGGTGCCGACAATCCGGCCCTGGTCGCGAGGGTGCCGCGGGCATACCCGGTGCGGTCCATGGACTGGGCGAACAGGGTGTAGGCCTCTTGGGTCGGTTCGACGATGACGTCATAGGTTTCGGCCACGGCGATCCGGAACTCATCGACACTTACCGGTTTGACGTATTGGCCGTCGGACGCCACCACGGTCATCTTCAAGCCGGGAATGCGCACGTCGAAATAGCTCATGGACGAGCCGTTGATAAAGCGCAGGCGAAGGCGCTCGCCAGGCTTGAACAGGCCGGTCCAGTTCATGTCCGGCGCCTGGCCGTTCATGAGGTAGGTATAGGTGGCACCACTGACGTCGGCCAGGTCTGTGGGGTTCATCTTCATCTCGGCCCACATCTTGCGGTCGGCCACGGTTTTGGCCCAGCCGTTCTTGCCCACGTCGTCGATGAAGTCGCCGACGGTGCGTTTGTTGTAGTTGTAGTAGTCCGATTGCTTCTTGAGCTTGCGCAGGATGTTAGCGGGGTCTTCATCGGTCCAGTCGGTGAGCATCACCACATAGTCCCGTTCGTACTGGAAGGGCTCGGGCTCCCTGGCGTCAATCACCAGTGGACCATAGACCCCGGACTGCTCCTGGAAACCGGAGTGGCTGTGGTACCAGTAAGTGCCGTTCTGTCGGACCTTGAATTGATACACGTACAGGCCGCCGGGCTCGATGCCTTTGAAACTCAACCCCGGAACGCCGTCCATGTTGGCCGGCAGCAGGATGCCGTGCCAGTGGATGGAGGTGGTGTCCTGCAAGCGATTGCGCACCCGCAGGGTCACGGTGTCGCCTTCACGCCAGCGCAGCAACGGGCCGGGGATGCCGCCGTTGATGGTCTGGGCGGTGCGGGGGGTGCCGGTGAAATTGACCGGGCTTTCGCCGATGAACAGGTCGAATTCGGTGCCGCTCAGCACGTTGGGCTGGCCCGGGCCGGTGACTGCCCAGACGGGCGGGCGCCACAAACCCAGGCCGCCGAGGATGCCGCCGGCAGTCAGGCCCTTTACGAAGGTTCGCCGGGAAGTTTTTGTTTGCATGCGATGAGAGTCCGTCAGTCGATTCGCTGCGTGCATGGGAGGTGGTCTCCCTGTGCAGGTTTGAGCGAAAGATGACACAGGCGGACGAGGCGAGTGATTACATTTCAGTCAGCTTGGCGGGGCGCGAAGTCGCCTGGCGGGGCACAGGTCAGAATGATCTTTTGCATCGGCGGGATATTCTGTAGCCTTGCCGGCTTCACGCTGTCCCGTGCCTGATTGATACCCACTTTCCCGGCGGTACCCGAGTGGTCCGGAGCCGGGTGTATACTCGACTTTCGCGCTAAACGCGCTTGCAGGTCTTGCGAACATGACGCAAATTTCCGAACGCCTTCTGGTCCAGGCCCACCTCGACGCCAAGCAGCCCAAGCCGCTGACCGCCGAGCAAGAAGCCTGGTACCGCGCCGCCATCGCCGCCGAGCTCAAGGCTCAGGACGCGGTACTGGTCGCGCACTTCTACTGTGACCCGATCATCCAGGCCCTGGCCGAAGAGACCGGTGGTTGCGTGTCCGACTCCTTGGAAATGGCCCGCTTCGGCAATGCCCACCCGGCCAAGAGCGTGGTGGTGGCCGGGGTCAAGTTCATGGGCGAGACGGCCAAGATTCTCAACCCCGAGAAACGCGTGCTGATGCCCACCCTGGAGGCCACCTGCTCCCTGGACCTGGGTTGCCCGGTGGACGAGTTCTCGGCGTTCTGCGACCAGCATCCGGAGCGCACCGTGGTGGTGTATGCCAACACCTCGGCGGCGGTCAAGGCCCGGGCCGACTGGGTGGTGACGTCCAGTTGCGCCCTGGAAATCGTCGAGAGCCTGATGGACAACGGCGAGACGATCATCTGGGGGCCGGACAAGCACCTGGGCACTTACATCCAGCGCAAGACCGGCGCCGACATGCTGCTCTGGGACGGTGCCTGCATCGTCCACGAAGAGTTCAAGTCCAAGCAGTTGGAGGACATGAAGGCGCTGTACCCGGACGCCGCGATCCTGGTGCACCCGGAGTCGCCGACGTCGGTGATCGAGCTGGCGGATGCCGTGGGCTCCACCAGCCAGTTGATCGCCGCGGCCCAGACCCTGCCGAACAAGACGCTGATCGTCGCCACCGACCGGGGCATTTTCTACAAGATGCAGCAGCTGTGCCCGGACAAGGTCTTCATAGAAGCCCCTACCGCCGGTAACGGCGCGGCGTGCCGCAGTTGCGCACACTGCCCATGGATGGCCATGAACACCCTGGAGCGCACGCTCAAGAGCTTGCAGGAAGGTGCCAACGAGATCTTCGTCGACCCGGCGCTGATCCCCCAGGCCATTCGCCCGCTCAAGCGCATGCTGGACTTCACCCAGGCGGCGCGGATGAAGCTGGCGGGGAATGCTTGAGACAGAAGATATTGAGACTTGCGAGGCTTTTTTGTGGCGAGGGGATTTATCTGTGGCGAGGGGATTTATCTGTGGTGAGGGGATTTATCCCCGTTGGGCTGCGAAGCAGCCCCCTCTGTTTTTCCTGACATTGCACGGTGTCAGGTTTTAGGGCCGCTTCGCGCCCCAGCGGGGATAAATCCCCTCGCCACAATGTATTTCAATCCGCTGATGTGGTGTTTTTTACTTGGTCTTCTTGGGAATCCGCACCAGCTGCGTTTCCGAGTAGATGTCATGCCAGCTGCGCTGGCGCTTGTCGAACAGCGCCCAGATGAAACCCAACCCCACCAGCAGCAGTGACGCGATCGACACCACGAACCGCAACAGCGCCTGCCACAGGCTGATGGCCGTGCCATCGGCGTTCTGTACGCGGATGCACCACACCTGCATGCCCAGGGTCTGGCCGTTGTGGGTCCAGAACTTGGCGAAGAAGCCGAACAGCACGAACAGCAACACGGTGGACAGCAGTGGGTCGCCGTCCAGCGCACCGGCTTCGGTCAGGGCGCGCATTTTTTCTTCGCCAATGATCGCCATCTGGATCATCTTGTAGGCACCGCTGGTGACAATCAGCAGCGCTGTGCACAGCAAAAAGTCATAAAACATCGCCGCCAGGCGACGACCCAGGCCGGCGGGGGGGAAGTCGCCCTGGGGCGTGAGCAGGTGTTTCGGCATGACGGCCTCGGCTGAAAAAAGAAGCCATTTTACGGATTTACGCCCATAAAAAAGCCCCTGATATCAATCAGGGGCTTTTTAGTGTGCGAAAGCCTTAGGCTTCGGCTTGAACCTCGTCAGCCTGCATGCCTTTCTGGCCTTGCACGGCAACGAAAGTGACTTTCTGGCCTTCTTTCAGGCTCTTGAAGCCGTTGCCCTGGATGGCGCGGAAATGCACGAACAGGTCCGGACCGCTTTCAGGCGTGATAAAACCAAAACCCTTTTCGTCGTTGAACCACTTGACGGTACCGCTCTGACGTTGAGACATTTTCTTATTTCCTTTGACGCTAAAATTGATGACAGCCTCTTTCACATGAAAGAGTACTGGGCTGGGTTGCAGGAAAGTAAGAGACGTCGAACGGGATGTAGCGAACTTCATAAGCTACTGCCCAGGTCACGATTCCAAGCGACCCATGCAAACACAGTGACCAAACTCTACGCCAACTTCGAATAAAAAAACAACCCCCCCGGGAGGCCCGTATTTGCTCAGCTTGTCCGCATTTACGCCGCTTGCGGAGCAGGGCTTATTCGATAGGCTAGTTCAATTGTTTACGACCGTTATAAGGTCGCTTGAATGTCTAAAGATATGCACCTTTTTATGGCGGTTGCGTGACACATTAGTGCACGTATAACGCAACCGCGTTACTTATAGAAACAACCAATCAGCCGCGGTAGTAGCGCTGTGGGACGAATGGCATTTTGCTTACAAGCAAAGGCACCTTTTTCCCACGCACGATGGCCCAGACCGGCGTATCCAGTGCCACATAGGCGCTGTCCAGGTAACCCATCGCCAACGGAGCGCCCAGGGTCGGGCCGAAACCGCCGCTGCACACAGAGCCGATGGGCTCGCCGGCTTCGTTGACGATCTCCGCGCCTTCACGCACGGGTGTGCGTTCCTGGGGCAGCAGGCCGACGCGTTTGCGCTTCACGCCGCCCTGTTGTTGGGCGAACACGCTCTCCGCGCCGGGGAAACCACCGGCGCGGGCGCCATCGGCACGGCGCACTTTGGAAATGGCCCACAGCAGGCTGGCTTCGATCGGCGTCGTTTCGGTGTTCATGTCGTGGCCATACAGGCACAGGCCGGCTTCCAGGCGCAGGGAGTCACGGGCACCGAGGCCGATGGCCGCGACTTCCGGCTCGGCCAGCAAGGCGCGGGCGAGTTTTTCCGTGTCGGCGGCGGGGACGGAGATTTCGAAACCGTCTTCACCGGTGTAGCCCGAACGGCTGACAAAGCAATCCACGCCCAACAGCGTGACGCGCTGGAACTGCATGAAGGTCATTTTCGCCACGTCCGGCGCCAGGCGGGCGAGCACGGTGACGGCGGCCGGGCCTTGCAGGGCGAGCAGGGCGCGGGCCTCGAACAGCGGCTCGATAGTGCACTGATCGCCAATCTGCGCACGCAGGTGGGCCAGGTCCTGTTCCTTGCAGGCGGCGTTGACCACCAGGAACAGTTCGTCATTGCCCAGGTTGGCGACCATCAGGTCGTCAAGGATGCCGCCGTTCTCGTTGGTGAACATGGCGTAGCGCTGCATGCCCACCGGCAGGTCGATGATGTCCACTGGTACCAGGGTTTCCAGGGCCTTGGCAGCGCTTGCGCCGCTCAGGCGGATCTGGCCCATGTGGGACACGTCGAACAGCCCGGCCTGATCGCGGGTGTGCTGGTGTTCCTTCATCACGCCCAGTGGGTACTGCACCGGCATGTCGTAGCCGGCGAACGGCACCATGCGGGCGCCGAGTTCGAGGTGCAGGGCGTGCAGCGGGGTTTTCAACAGTTGTTCGGTGGACATATCAGCTCCTGGAAAATGAGAATGGCGCGCGTCAGCATTCGATGATGTTGACCGCCAGACCGCCGCGGGCGGTCTCCTTGTATTTGCTTTTCATGTCGGCGCCGGTCTGGCGCATGGTGCGGATGACTTTGTCGAGGGAGACGAAGTGATGCCCATCGCCGCGCATGGCCATGCGCACCGCGTTGATGGCTTTCACCGAGCCCATGGCGTTGCGTTCGATGCACGGCACCTGCACCAGCCCGCCGATCGGGTCGCAGGTCAGGCCGAGGTTGTGTTCCATGCCGATCTCGGCGGCGTTTTCCACTTGCTGCACGCTGCCGCCGAGCACTTCGCACAAGGCGCCGGCGGCCATGGAACAGGCCACGCCGACTTCACCCTGGCAACCGACTTCGGCGCCGGAGATGGAGGCGTTTTCCTTGTACAGGATGCCGATGGCGGCGGCCGTCAGCAGGAACCGCACCACGCCATCCTCGCTGGCCCCAGGGATGAAGCGCATGTAGTAATGCAGCACGGCCGGGACGATGCCCGCCGCCCCGTTGGTCGGGGCGGTGACGACGCGCCCGCCGTAGGCGTTTTCTTCGTTGACCGCCAAGGCGTACAGGTTGACCCAGTCGAGCACCGACAGCGGGTCGCGCAGGGCGGCCTCCGGGTTCTTGCACAGCTGGCGGTGCAACGCCGCGGCCCGGCGCTTGACCTTCAGCCCGCCCGGCAGAATCCCTTCGTTGCGGCAGCCGGCCGCCACGCAATCCTGCATCACCTGCCATATCTTCAGCAGGCCGGCGCGGGTCTCGGCTTCGGGGCGCCAGGCGCTTTCGTTGGTCAGCATCACCTGGCTGATGGACAGGCCATAGGTGGTGCAATGGCCCAGCAGGTCCTTGGCGCTCTTGAACGGGAAGGTCAGGGGCGTGGCGTCTTCGACGATGCGGTCGGCGCCAGCGGCGTCTTCATCCACGACAAAGCCGCCACCGACCGAGTAGTACTCACGGCTGCGCACTTGCAGCCCGGCGGCATCGAAGGCGCGGAAGATCATGCCGTTGGGGTGAAAGGCCAACGGCTTGCGAATCATGGCCAGGTGCAGTTTTTCGTTGAATTCGATGGCGTGTTGGCCGAGCAGGTTCAGGCGACCGTTGCTGCGGATCTCCTGGAGCCGGGCGTTCACCGTTTCGGTGTCCACGGTGTCGGGATGCTCGCCCTCCAGGCCCAGCAGCACGGCCTTGTCACTGCCGTGGCCCTTGCCGGTGGCACCGAGGGAGCCGTAGAGCTCGACCTTGACGCTGGTAATGCTTTCAAGCAGGTCGTCACGGCGCAGCCCCTCGGCGAAACGGGCAGCGGCACGCATCGGGCCGACGGTATGGGAGCTGGAAGGACCGATACCGATCTTGAACAGGTCGAACACGCTTAACGACATGGTGTTTCTCCGGTTTCTTTTTATGAGGATCGACGGTTGAAGATATTGGTGTAGATCTCCTGTGGGAGCGAGCAAGCCCGCTCCCACAAGGGGAAATGCGGTGATTGTGAGGGGAGAAGGTCCTTCTCCCCTCACAGGTCAAGCGTAGCTTTCGATCGACGGGCAGGCGCAGACCAGGTTGCGGTCGCCGAACACGTTGTCGACCCGGCCCACCGGCGGCCAGTACTTGCCATCGATCAACGACGCCACCGGGTACACCGCCTGTTCGCGGCTGTAGGGGTGGGTCCACTCGCCGACGAGTTCCGCCGCGGTGTGCGGGGCGTTCTTCAGCGGGTTGTCGTCTTTGTCCAGGCTGCCGTTTTCCACCGCGCGGATTTCTTCGCGGATGCAGATCATGGCGTCGCAGAAGCGGTCCAGTTCTTCCTTGGATTCGCTTTCGGTCGGTTCGATCATCAACGTGCCGGCCACCGGGAACGACATGGTCGGCGCGTGGAAACCGAAGTCGATCAGGCGCTTGGCCACGTCATCGACACTGATGCCACTGCTGTCCTTGAGCGGACGCAAATCGAGAATGCACTCGTGGGCCACCAGGCCGTTGCTGCCGGAGTAGAGCACCGGGTAGTGCTCTTCCAGGCGACGGGCGATGTAGTTGGCGTTGAGGATGGCCAGTTGCGAGGCGCGCTTGAGGCCCGCGCCGCCCATCATGCGGATGTACATCCAGGTGATCGGCAGGATGCTCGCGCTGCCGAACGGCGCCGCGCACACCGCGCCTTCCTTGCGTGCCATGTTGGCGTGGCCCGGCAGGAACGGTGCCAGGTGCGACTTGACGCCAATCGGGCCGACGCCCGGGCCGCCACCGCCGTGGGGAATGCAGAAGGTCTTGTGCAGGTTCAGGTGCGACACGTCGCCGCCGAACTTGCCCGGGGCGCAGAGGCCGACCATGGCGTTCATGTTGGCGCCGTCGATGTACACCTGGCCGCCGTTGTCATGAATGATGCCGCAGATTTCGCGGATGCCTTCTTCGAATACGCCGTGGGTGGACGGGTAGGTGATCATCAGCGCGGCGAGGTGTTCGCGGTGCTCGATGGCCTTGGCCCGCAGGTCTTCGATGTCGACGTTGCCACGGGCATCGCAGGCGGTCACGACCACGCGCATGCCGGCCATGTTGGCGGTGGCCGGGTTGGTGCCGTGGGCCGAGGAGGGGATCAGGCAGATGTCGCGACGGTCTTCGCCACGGCTCTGGTGATAGGCGCGGATCGCCAGCAGGCCGGCGTACTCGCCTTGGGAACCGGCGTTGGGTTGCAGCGACACCGCGTCATAGCCGGTGGCGGCGCAAAGCATGGCTTCCAGCTCGTCGGTCAGTTGCTGGTAGCCAGCGCTTTGCTCGGCCGGGGCGAACGGGTGCAGGGCGCCGAACTCGGCCCAGGTCACCGGGATCATTTCGCTGGCGGCGTTGAGTTTCATGGTGCAGGAACCCAGCGGGATCATGGTGCGATCCAGGGCCAGGTCCTTGTCGGCGAGCTTGCGCAGGTAGCGCATCAGCTCGGTTTCGGAGTGGTAGCGGTTGAACACCGGGTGGCTGAGGATCGCCGATTGGCGCACCAGCTCGGCCGGGATGCGGCTTTGCACGGTGGCGGCCAGTGCCGCGAAGTCCGGAAGGGCCTTGCCGTCGGCCAACAGGCTCCACAGTGCTTCGACGTCAGCTTGGCTGGTGGTCTCGTCCAGGGACAGGCCCAGGCGTTGCGTGTCCACCACACGCAGGTTGATGCGTTGGGCGCGGGCCTTGTCGTGCAGGGCGGCGGTTTGCGCGCCGGTGTGCAGGGTCAGGGTGTCGAAGAAGCTCTCTTGCTCGACGCTCAGGCCCAGCGCGCCCAGGCCCTTGGCGAGGATCGCGGTCAGGTGATGGATGCGATTGGCAATTTGCACCAGGCCCTTGGGGCCGTGGTACACGGCGTACATGCTGGCGATGTTGGCCAGCAGCACCTGGGCCGTGCAGATGTTGCTCGTGGCTTTCTCGCGGCGGATGTGTTGCTCGCGGGTCTGCATTGCCAGGCGCAGGGCCGGCTTGCCGAAACGGTCCACGGAAACACCGACCAGGCGGCCCGGCATGTCGCGCTTGAAGGCATCCTTGGTGGAGAAGTACGCCGCGTGTGGGCCGCCGAAGCCCAGCGGTACGCCGAAGCGCTGGGCGCTGCCGATGGCGACGTCGGCACCGAATTCACCCGGTGGGGTCAACAGCGTCAGGGCCAGCAGGTCCGCGGCAACGGCCACCAGGGCGTTGGCGGCGTGGAAGCGTTCGGTCAGTTCGCGGTAGTCGAACAGGTCGCCGTTGCTGGCGGGGTATTGCAGCAGCGCGCCAAAGAAACCGCTGACGTCGCTCAGTTCGCGCTCATCGCCCACCACCACGTCGATGCCCAGGGGCTCGGCACGGGTGCGCAGCACGTCGAGGGTTTGCGGGTGGCTGTGCACGGAGGCGAAGAAGGCCTTGCTGCCCTTGTTCTTGCTCAGGCGCTTGCAGAAGGTCATGGCTTCGGCGGCGGCGGTGGCTTCGTCGAGCAACGAGGCGTTAGCGATCGGCAGGCCCGTGAGGTCGCTGATCAGGGTCTGGAAGTTCAGCAGCGCTTCGAGACGGCCCTGGGAGATCTCTGGCTGATACGGGGTGTAGGCGGTGTACCAGGCCGGGTTTTCCAGCAGGTTGCGCAGGATCGGTGCCGGCGTGTGGCAGTTGTAGTAGCCCTGGCCGATGTAGGTCTTGAACAGTTGGTTCTTGGCGGCGATGGCCTTGATCGAGGCCAGTGCGTCGGCTTCGCTCTGGCCGTCGCCCATGTCCAGCACGCTGGTGCCCTTGATGCTTTCCGGGATGACGCTGGCGCTCAACGCTTCCAGGGAGTCGTAACCCAGGCGTTCGAGCATGGCTTGCTCGTCGCTGGAACGCGGGCCGATGTGGCGGGCGATGAATTCGTTGGCGGTGCCGAGATTAACGGTCATGGTGCGCTCCTCAGGCTTCGGCGTTGGCTTTGATCAGGCGATCGTAGGCGTCTTGATCCAACAGCTTAGCCACTGCATCGGCGTCAGTCGGTTTAAAGCGGAAGAACCAGCCTTCGCCCAGCGGATCTTCGTTGACCAGTTCCGGGCTGGCGTCGAGTTTGTCGTTCACTTCGAGCACTTCACCGTCCAGGGGCATATACACACCGCTGGCGGCCTTGACCGATTCCACGGTAGAGGCCTCGGCGCCTTTGTCATAGGCCTGCAATTCAGGCAGTTGCACAAAAACCACGTCGCCTAATGCGTTCTGCGCGAAAGCGGTAATGCCTACGGTGACGCTGCCGTCGGCTTCGGTGCGCAGCCATTCGTGATCTTCAGTGAAACGCAACTCGCTCATGGAAACTCCTGGGGCCAGATTCGTCTGGTGGACGCGAAGAAAGGCGCGAGGCTTGGCTCGGCCGAATGGTTATATCCATAGCAAGAATGCGGCCAATGTTATTAATGTCTTATGTATCAATGGCTTGAATGGTTTTGGCGAGTCTTGGATTGACTTGTCTGTAGCGAAATCGCTACAGCTGTGGGCCTGGAAAAAATCGTTGTGGGATCAAAGCCTTGCACGGTGCAGGTTAGCGCAAGGTGTAGCGATATCGTTCCGCTGTAGCGCTTTCAGTACAGGTGGAGGTCGTTTTTGACGCGATTTTGACCACGACGCAGACCCCCCTGTGGGAGCGGGCTTGCTCGCGAAGACGGTGTGCCAGCTAATTAGATGTTGACTGACACACTGCTTTCGCGAGCAAGCCCGCTCCCACAGGGGACCGAGCAAGGCTATGGTTTGTTGGAAATCCCATACTTGCGCAACCGATGGGCAATCGCGGTGTGGGAGGTTTGCAGGCGGCTGGCGAGCTGGCGGGTGGAGGGGTAGTTGGCGTAGAGGCTTTCGAGCAGGTGCTTCTCGAAGGTTTCCACGGCCTGTTCCAGGCTTTCGACTTCCACATCGCCCTGGCGCGCCACGGAGGTGCCGGCGATGTCCAGGTCGCCGATGTCCACCAGGCTGCTTTCGCAGATGGCGGCGGCGCGGAAGATCACGTTCTGCAATTGCCGCACGTTGCCCGGCCAGCGGTTGCCCAGCAGCGCCGGATAAGTACCGGGAGCCAGGCGGCAGACCGGGCGCTGGATCTGCGCGCAGGCCTGCTGCATGAAGTAGCGCGCCAGCAGCAGAATGTCCTGGCCACGCTCACGCAGGGGCGGGACCTCGACGTTGAGCACGTTCAGGCGATAGAACAGGTCTTCGCGGAACGAGCCTTCGCTGACCATTTTCTCCAGGTTGCGGTGGGTGGCGCTGAGGATCCGCACGTTGACCTTGATTTCCCGGTCGCCGCCGACCCGGCGAAAGCTGCCATCATTCAAGAAACGCAGGAGCTTGGCTTGCAGGTACGGCGACATCTCGCCGATTTCATCGAGGAATACCGTGCCCTGGTTCGCCAACTCCATCAGCCCTGGCTTGCCGCCCCGTTGCGCCCCGGTGAAGGCGCCGGGGGCGTAGCCGAACAGCTCGCTTTCCGCCAGGTTCTCCGGCAGCGCGGCGCAGTTCAGGGCCAGGAACGGCGCACTGTGACGGGCGCTGATGGCGTGACAGGCCCGGGCCACCAGTTCCTTGCCGGTGCCGGTTTCGCCCTGGATCAGCAGCGGTGCATCCAGGGCCGCGACCCGCTGGGCCCGGGCCTTGAGGGTGCGGATCGCCGGGGATTCGCCCAGCAGCGCGTCGAAGCCTTCGGCGTGATCGTGATGCAATGCCGACAGGCGCTCGCCGATGCGATTGGGCTGATAGAGCGTCAGCAGCGCGCCGGCGTCGGTGATGGGGGTGGCGTCCAGCAGCAAGGTCTGGCCGTTGAGGGTGACCTCCCGTAAGGGCAGGCGGAAACCATTTTCCAGCAGGGCGCCGAGCAATGCCTCGTCACTGAACAGCTCGGCCACGCTTTCCCCGGCCGGTTCACGACCATACAGGGCGATCAGCGCCGGGTTGGCCAGCAACACCTTGCCGACGCTGTCCAAGGCCAGCACGGGGTCGGTCATGGCGGCGAGCAAGGCATCGAGCTGCAAGTGCCGACGCTGGCCCGGCAAGATGTCCACCACGGTGACCGCCTGCACACCGCGCACGCTGAACAGGGCCTCGCGCAGCTCGTCGAGCACTTGCGGGCTGAGGGTCGGCGCGTCGATGTAGACGTTGGGGGGCACCATCTCCACCGCATCCAGGTTGAGATTGCGCCCACCGAGCAAGGCCAGGACTTCCTGGGTGATGCCGACGCGGTCGATGAAACTGACGTGGATACGCATGGGGCGGTTTTGGGTTCTGGGTTGCGGAGGGTGGCCAGTATGCCTTGGGGCGGGCTGTTGGTGAAATCCTGGTGCAAGGCTTGAGAAATACATCGAACTCCTGTGGGAGCGGGCTTGCTCGCGAAAGCGGTGTATCAATCGACATCTGCTTTGCTGACACTACGTCTTCGCGAGCAAGCCCGCTCCCACAGGGGGGCTCGGTGAGGCCAATACTGGCTACAACCCCACATCCCACTCCGGCGTCTCGGGAAACTTCAGCACCAGAAAATCCAGCAGGCTGCGCAGCGCCGAGGGCATGTGCTTGCGTGAGGCATACACCGCGTACATGTTCATCCGGCGCGGTTCGGCATGGGGCAGTAGGCGGATCAATTCGCCGCGCTTGATGTGGGCGCCGGCCTGGTAGCTGGGCAGCATCGCCACGCCTGCGCCGGCTATCGTGGCTTGAAGCAATGTGCTGGCTTCGTTGGCGCTGATGTTGCCTTGCACTGGCACCGAGACCTGCTCGCCGTCCTGCTCGAAATGCCACAGGCTCTTGCCGACGTAGGAGTGGGTCAGGCAGTTGTGCCGGCTCAGGTCTTCCACGCGCAGCGGTGTCGAATGCTCGTGCAGATACCGCGGCGAGGCGCAGATCACCGAGCGGCAGACCGTCAGGCGGCGGGCGATCAGGTTCGGGTCCAGGTCGTTGCTCATGCGGATCGCCAGGTCGATGCGCTCGTCCACCAGGTTCACGGTGCGGTCGAGCATCTGCAGGTCGATGCTCACCCCTGGGTAGCGCTTGACGTACTCGGCCATGGCGCTCGCCAGTTGGGCCTGGCCGAACGAGGTGCTGGCGCTGATGCGCAACAGGCCCCGTGGCGCGCCGTCCGGGGTGCCGACGGCGGCTTGCATGTCGCCGGACAGCTCCAGCATCTGCCGGCAGCGCGGTAGGATCTCGGAGCCTGCGGCCGTCAGGCTCAGCTTGCGGGTGGTGCGGTGCATCAGCCGGGCGCCGACCCAATCTTCCAGCTCCGCCAGGTAGCGCGATACCACCGGCCGCGACAGGTCCAGATGCTCGGCCGCCGCCGATTGGCTGCCCAGGTCGACCACCGTGACGAACACCCGCATTGCTTGTAGACGATCCATGATTTGCCCGATTTCAGAAACAAACTATGTTCCAGCATCGCATTTTTTGAAACGAGTCAGGTAACTAAGCTCCGTCTCATTCCCCTGGCGGGTTTTTCGACAACGGAGCACACATGACCGGCTTTATCCCACTCAAACGCCTGCTGCTGGCAACTGCCGCCCTGGCTTTCACGGCCCAGAGCTGGGCCGCCGGCTTGACGCTCGACGTCTACAACCCTGGCGCGGCGGCGGTTTTCCCGGTGACTTCGGTGTTAGTCAGCGGTGAAAAAGAGGCGATTCTGGTGGACGCCCAATTCGGCATGTCTCAGGCCGCCGAGGTGGTGGAAAAAATCCGCGCCAGTGGCAAGCGATTGACCACGATCTACATCAGCCATGGCGATCCAGACTACTATTTTGGTCTGGAGACCCTCACCGCCGCGTTCCCTGAGGCCAAGGTGCTGGCGTCGGCGCCGACCGTCGAACACATCAAGCACACCATGGACGGCAAACTGAAATACTGGGGGCCGATCCTGAAAACCGATGCGCCGGCCAAGGCCATCGTGCCCCAGGTGCTCAAGGGCGACAGCCTGACCCTGGAAGGCCAGCGCTTGCAGGTCGTCGGCCTCGATGGTCCGCAGCCGGACCGCAGTTTCGTGTGGATTCCATCGATCAAGGCCGTGGTGGGCGGTGTCGTGGTGGCCGAGAACATTCATGTGTGGATGGCCGATACCCAGACGCCGCAGTCTCACAAGGATTGGCTGGCGACGCTGGACACTATCGAAAAGCTGCAACCGGCCACTGTCATCCCCGGCCATTACCTGGGCGAAAGCGCCCGCTCCCTGGTCCCGGTGAAATTTACCGCCGATTACATCAAGGCCTTCGACGAGGAGGCCGCCAAGGCCAAGGATTCCGCCGCGCTGATCCATGCCATGAAACTACGCTATCCGGACCTGGGTGAAGACAACTCCCTGGAGCTCAGTGCCAAGGTGGCGAAGGGCGAGATGAAGTGGTGAATACCGATCTGTGATCGGAGCACCGTTGTGGCGAGGGGATTTATCCCCGCTGGGCCGCGAAGCGGTCCTAAGAAGGCTGACCAAGTTATATCAGGCCTGTGGCATGTGATGCATTTAGGGGACTGCTTCGCAGTCCAGCGGGGATAAATCCCCTCGCCACAAGAGCATGTATTTCAACATCGCTAATCACTGGAGAGACACCATGAGCAAAATCGCAATCATCGGCGCCACCGGGCGTGCGGGTAGCCAACTGTTGGAAGAGGCCTTGCGCCGCGGTCACAGCGTGACGGCCATTGCCCGCAACACCGCGAAAATCGGCGAAAGGGCCGGGGTGGTCAGCAAACAGTTGGACGTATTGGACAGCGAGGCGCTGATCGCCGCGATCGACGGGCATGACGTGGTGATCAGTGCCACGCACTTTGCCAGCGTGCCGGCCGACAAGGTCATCGCACCGGTGAAAGCCGCCGGGGTCAAGCGCTTGCTGGTGGTCGGCGGGGCCGGTTCGTTGCTGCTGCCGGATAACAGCCGGGTGATCGACAGCGACGGCTTCCCGGAGGAGTACCTGGCCGAAGCCAGCGCCGGTGCCTTGTTCCTGGATGTGCTGCGCAAGGAACAGGACCTGGACTGGACCTTCCTCTCGCCTTCGGCGGAGTTCGTGGAAACCGAGCGCACGGGCCAGTTCCGTGTCGGCAAGGATCATCTGCTGTTCGACGCCGACGGGCGTAGCTGGATCAGCTTTGCCGACTACGCCATTGCGATGATCGATGAAGTGGAAGCGCCGCAGTTTTCGCGGACGCGGTTTACCGTCGGCTATTGAGCCGTAGGTTTTTACAGGGATCAGCCGTGAACACGTACCCAGACGGTGACCAGCACCGTCGCTGCCATCAGCCAGGCGACGGCTGCCACGGCCAATGAGGCTTCGAGGCGCAGGCGGTCGACCATGACGTACAGCGTTGCGAGATAGACGAAGTACGGAATGATCGACCACATGCCAAACACGATGGTGGTCTTCAGATCGTCCACCGAGCGGCCTTTGCCAACTATGTAGTGGGCAATCAGGGCGAAGGTGGGAAACAGCGGCACCAGCCCGGCGATGTAGTAATTCCTGGTCTTGGCCAGCATCGCCAGGATGACCACCACGGCTGCACCCAGCGCCGCCTTGAAAATCAGGTCCACACGTTCACCCTTCGGTTAGTGGCTCAGGCCATATTTTTTGACTTTGTCGAACAGCGTGGTCTTGGCCATGCCCAGTTCCTGGCTGGCCTGGGTCAGGTTGCCGCCGCTGCGCTGCAGGGCGTCCACCAGCAGATTGCGCTCGAACGCTTCCACCGCTTCGGCGAAGGCCAGGCCCTGGCTGCCGCTGCTGGCACCAGACCTCTTGAACGCCGGCAGGCCGAGGGCGTAGCGCTCGGCGACGTTGCGCAGTTCGCGCACGTTGCCCGGCCAGTCGTGGCTCATCAGGTTCGACAGGGTCTGGTTGTCCAGCTCCGGCACCGTGCGGTCGAAGCGCAGGGACGACTGCTGGAGAAAATGCTCGAACAATTGCAGGATGTCTTCGCGCCGCTCGCGCAAGGGCGGCAGTTCCAGGGTCACCACGTTGAGGCGGTAGTACAGGTCGCTGCGGAATTGTCCGGACCGGCCCATTTCGTCCAGGTCGGACTTGGTGGCGGCGATCACCCGACAATCCACCGCCACGCTCTGGTTCGAGCCCAGGCGTTCGAGGGTGCGTTCCTGCAACACGCGCAGCAACTTGATCTGCAAGGGCAGGGGCATGCTTTCCACTTCATCGAGAAACAGCGTACCGCCATCGGCGTGCTCGATCTTGCCGATCCGGCGTTTGCCGGCACCGGTGAAGGCGTTGGCCTCGTGGCCGAAGATCTCGCTTTCGAACAGGTTCTCCGGCAGGCCGCCGCAGTTCAGCGCGACGAACTGCTTGTCGTGGCGTCGGCTGAAATCATGCAGGCAGCGGGCGACCAGTTCCTTGCCGGTGCCGGTTTCGCCTTCGATCAGGACGTTGGCCGAGGTGTCGGCGACGTTGGCGATCAGCGCGCGTAGATGTTGCATGGCTGGCGAGCGGCCAATGATCCGGCCTTCCAGGGAATCGCGTTCGGCCAGTTGCCGACGCAGCGATGACACTTCCCGGGCCAGGCTGCGCTGTTCCAGGGCGCGACGGGCGACGTCCACCAGGCGCTCAGGGGAGAAGGGTTTCTCCATGAAGTCATAGGCGCCTTTTTGCATGGCCCCGACGGCCATGGAAATGTCGCCGTGGCCGGTGATCAGCACCACCGGCAGGCTGCGGTCCCGCGCCTTGAGACGAGTCAACAGTTCCAGGCCGTCGATGCCCGGCAGCCGAATGTCGCTGATGACGATGCCGGCAAAGTTATCGTCGACTCGCTCCAGGGCCTCTTCGGCGCTGCCCACGCCGATGCAGGGAATGTCTTCCAGGCTCAGGGCCTGCTGGCAGCCCAGCAGGACGTGGGGGTCGTCTTCGACGATCAGTACGCTCAGGTCGTGGTTCATAGCGGCTCGGCAGGTGAAAGGCTGACCAACGGTAGATTGAGGACAAACGTAGTGCCACGCTCAAGCGGGTACTCGACGCCCAGGTGTCCACCCGCGGCGGCGGCCAGGCTCGCCGAGAGCGTCAGGCCCAGGCCCAGGCCCTGTTCGCCAGGTTTGGTGGTGAAGAACGGTTCGAACAAGTGCTTGCGGGCTTCGGCATCGATGCCGTGACCATTGTCCCGCACCCGCAGGCGATACTTGCCATCGGCGGCCTGGCCGTCGAGCCACAGTTTCGGCTCGGGTTGCGTTTGCATGGCGTCCAGGGCGTTGCCGATCAGGTTCACCAGGATCTGTTCGAGGCGGGTCTGGTCGATTTGCAATTGGACGTCATCGAAACCGCTGTGGATCTGGATGTCCAGGTTTTCCAGGCGCCCGCCCAGCAATTGCAATGCGGCCTCGACGGCCTTGCCCAGGCTCGCCCGGCCCTGGTCATCGCCGCGCCGGGCGAAGGCGCGCAGGCTGGCGGTGATCCGGCCCATGCGGTCGATCAATTCGTTGATGGTCTTGAGGTTGGTGCTGGCGATGTCCAGCTGGCCGCGCTCCAGGAAACGCACGGTATTGCCGGACAAGGTGCGCAGCGCCGCCAGCGGCTGGTTGAGTTCATGGGCGATGCTGGTGGACATCTGGCCGATGGCCGCCAGTTTACCGGCCTGGACCAGTTCGTCCTGGGCCCGGCGCAAGGTCTCTTCGGCCTGGCGCCGCTCGCGGATCTGGCCCTTGAGTCGTTCGTTGCTGGCGCGCAGGTCAGTGGTGCGTTCGGTAATCCGACGCTCGAGCTGGTTGTTGGCTTCCTGCAAGGCTTCCCGGGCGGCGAGGCGGGTGGCGATGACCTTGCGTCGTTCGTTCCAGGCGATCAGCAGGAACGCCACCAGGGCGAAGGCCACGGCCACCAGGATGCCTTGGTTGATCGCCTGGCGACGCAGGTCTTCAAGGGGCGTCAGCAAGGTGAAATTCCACGGGGTATCGCTCAAGGGCCGGGTCTGCGACAGGTAGCTGATGGCGCGTTCGTCGGACACCAGTTCGGTGTTGGCCGGGAAGGTCAGCTTCTCCATGCCCTCGGCCAGGCGTTCCCGGGCCAGGGGCACCAGTTCATTGAGCGGGAACCAATAATATTGCAGGCTGCGGGCCAGGCGTTCCTTGGTCTCGTCGCTCAGGGGCCGCACCGACTTGAGTCGTCGCGCCGGGTCGCTGGACAGGATGATGATGCCGTTCTCATCACTGACGAACGCCTCCAGCCGCGCTCTCTGCCAGCGCTCTTCCAAGGCTTCTAGGCGCACCTTGACCACGGCCACGCCAATGATCTTGCCCTGTTGCTCCAAGCCATGGGCCAGGTAGTAGCCGGGTTCGCCATTGGTGCTGCCGATGCCGTAGAACCGTCCCGGCTGGCCGCGTACGGCGTTCTGGAAATAGGCGCGGAAGGACAGGTCTTCGCCCAGGTAACTGTCGACATCGCGCCAGTTGCTGGTGGCCATCACCCGACCGGTGGTGTCCATCACGTAGATGGCCCGGCTGCGGCTACGCCGGTTCAGGCCTTCGAGGTATTCGTTGACGGTCTTGCGATGCTCGGGCGTGGGGTCGTCGAGCAATTGCGAGACACTCGATTCAAGCTCCAGCAGGCTGGGCAGGTAGGTGTACTTGCTGATCTCGCTCTCGACCGCACGGGCGTGCAGCTCCAACTGGCGCTCGCCATTCTCGGCGAGGCCACGTACGCCATAGTGCTCGCTGATCCAGAAGCCGAGGTAACCCAGGCCGATCATCAGCGCAATGACCAGGGGCGGCAGGAACAGATGGCGGATCAGGCGGGGTTTCACGGCGAGTGATGGCGGCGCGGCGCGATAGAGGGTGGGGTCGCATTTCATCACAGAAGCCTTGGGTCAACCACAACACAAATCTACAAGCCAACTCCGATCCCTTGTGGGAGCGAGCTTGCTCGCGAAAGCGGTGTGTCAGCCACATTGATGTTGAATGTGCTGCCCTATTCGCGAGCAAGCTCGCTCCCACAGTGGGGAGCGGTGTTTTAGTGCTGCAGGATTTTCTCAAGGAAATGCTGCGCGCGTTCGGAGCGGGCGCTGATGTCGCCGAAGAACTCCTCTTTCTTGCAGTCTTCGATGATCTGGCCCTGGTCCATGAAGATCACCCGGTTCGCCACTTTGCGGGCGAAGCCCATTTCGTGGGTCACGCACATCATGGTCATGCCTTCGTGAGCCAGCTGCACCATCACGTCGAGCACTTCGTTGACCATTTCCGGGTCAAGGGCCGAGGTCGGTTCGTCGAACAGCATCACCACCGGGTCCATCGCCAGGGCACGGGCAATCGCCACCCGTTGCTGCTGGCCGCCGGAGAGCTGGCCCGGGTGCTTGTGGGCGTGGGCCGAGAGGCCGACCCGCTCGAGCAGTTGCAGGCCTTTCTTGGTGGCTTCTTCCTTGCTGCGGCCCAGCACCTTGATCTGCGCGATGGTCAGGTTTTCGGTGATGGTCAGGTGCGGGAACAGTTCGAAATGCTGGAACACCATGCCCACCCGCGAACGCAGCTTCGGCAGGTTGGTCTTCGGGTCGGCGATGGAGGTGCCATCGACCACGATGTCGCCTTTCTGGAACGGTTCCAGGGCGTTCACGCACTTGATCAGCGTGGATTTGCCCGAACCCGATGGCCCGCACACCACCACAACCTCACCCTTGCTGACCTCGGTGCTGCAATTGGTCAGTACCTGGAAGTCCCCATACCACTTGTTGATGTTCTTGATAGAGATCATACGGCGAACCTTTTTTGCAGACGCTTGACCAGCAGCGAGGCGGCAAAGCTGATTGTGAAGTACACGAGACCTGCGATGATCAGGAACTCATTGGAGCGGCCGATGATGTCGCCATTGGCCCGCGAAGCATTGAGGAAGTCCACCAGGCCGACCGTGTAGACCAGCGAGGTGTCCTGAAACAGGATGATGCTCTGTTGCAGCAGCAGCGG
This sequence comes from Pseudomonas sp. NFACC24-1, assembly GCF_900115235.1. NCBI lineage: Bacteria > Pseudomonadati > Pseudomonadota > Gammaproteobacteria > Pseudomonadales > Pseudomonadaceae > Pseudomonas > Pseudomonas sp. NFACC24-1. The sequence continues at coordinate 159,187 of NZ_FOVS01000002.1, read as the reverse complement.
GGTCATCTTGCGAAACGCCTGGGGCAGGATGATCAGGCGCATGGTCTGGCCATAGTTCATGCCCAGTGCCTGTGCCGCGCCCATCTGGCCCTTGGGGATCGACTGCACGCCGGCCCGCACGATTTCGCAGAAGTACGCCGCCTCGAACATCATGAACGCCACGACGCAGGAGCCGAACGCCCCGATCGGCGTGTCTTCGCCGGTGATCCAGCGCAGCACGAATGGCACGGCCAGGTAGAACCAGGTAATCACCAGCAGCAGCGGGATCGAACGGAAATAGTTGACGTAGGCGCCGGCGATGTTGGAGACCAGCTTGTTATGGGACAGGCGCATCAGCGCCAGGATCGTCCCCAGGATGATCCCGCCGACGACACCCAGAGCCATCAGCTTGAGGGTCATGACCATGCCGTTCCACAAGCCGGGAATGGCCGGTATGACGCCAGTGAAGTCGAATTCCATTATTTACCCCCCACGGAGATCAGGCCGGGCACCGCGACTTTCTTCTCGACCATGCGCATGAGCAGCATCAGGCTCATGTTCAGGGTGAAGTAGATCAGCGTCGCCAGGGTGAAGGCTTCGAACAGGTTGGCGGAGAACTCGGCGGTCTGCTTGGTCTGCGCGAGCAACTCCATCAGGCCGATCAGCGAGGCCACCGAGGAGTTCTTGAAGACGTTGAGGAATTCCGAGGTAAGCGGCGGAATGATGATCCGATAGGCCTGGGGCAGCAGCACGTTCCAGTAGATCTGCGGCAGCTTGAAGCCCATGGCTCGGGCGGCGGATTCCTGGCCGCGGGGCAGCGCCTGGATGCCGGTGCGCACTTGTTCGCAGACCCGGGCGGCGGTGAACAGGCCCAGGCATACGACGACGCTCAGGTAGGCCGAGGTGGTCGGGTTCAGGTCCTGTTTGTACCACTCCTGCATATCAGCGGGCAGCAGGTCCGGCACCAGGAAGTACCAGATGAACAGCTGAACCAGCAGTGGCACATTACGGAAGAGTTCCACGTAGCAGGTGGCGATCCCCGACACCAGCCGGTTCGGCACGGTGCGCATCACGCCGAGCACCGAGCCCAGCAGCAGGGCGATGATCCAGGCCACGACGGCGATAGCAATGGTCCAGCCCAGGCCGGCTACGTACCAGTCGAGATAGGTCTCGCTGCCCACGCCGGTGGACTTGAAGAACACGCCCCAGTCCCAGTTGTAATTCATTAGGGTCTCCCCTCAGATCGTTCGATATACAAATGCCCGCCTGGGGAAACTCCGTTCCCGCCCGGCTTGGAGGCCAGGCACACGCGATCGGCTCGACAGCCACCGGTTCGAGTGTTTCCAGATTTGCCAGCAGGGAGTGACCATCCCCTGAAAGGGCCGGGCCCCTTCAGGAGATAAGGTTAGTCAGAAATCAGGATTTCTTGTCGTCAGCCGCTTTATCGGTCGGCTTGGCGATCAGTGCCTTGAGTTCGTCGCTCATCGGGAAGTTCAGGTTCAGGCCTTTTGGCGGGATAGGCTGCATGAACCATTTTTCGTAGATCTTGTTGATCTCGCCCGAAGCGTAGGTGGCCTTGATGGCGTCATCCACAGCTTTTTTGAACGGCTCGTCGCCCTTGCGCATCATGCAGCCGTAGATTTCGTAGGACTGTGGTGTACCGGTCACGGCCCAGTCGTCGGCTTTCTTGGCCTTGGCGGCTTCGCCGGCCAGCAGGGCATCGTCCATCATGAAAGCAACGGCGCGGCCGCCTTCGAGCATCTGGAAGGACTCGCCATGGTCCTTGGCGGAGATGACGTTCATGCCCATTTGCTTGTCGGCGTTCATGGACTTGAGGAGGCGCTCGGACGTGGTGCCGGCGGTGGTCACGACGTTCTTGCCCTTGAGGTCGTCGAAATCCTTGTACTTGGAATCTTTCTTGGTCAGCAGCCGAGTGCCGATCTCGAAGATGCCAACGGAGAAGTCAACCTGCTGCTGACGCTCGACGTTGTTGGTGGTGGAGCCGCATTCCAGGTCCACCGTGCCGTTCTGCACCAGCGGGATACGGGTTTGCGAGGTGACCAGGTTGTACTTGACCTGCAGGTTGGGCAGGTCCAGGTCTTTCTTGATCGCTTCGACGACTTTCAGCTGGATGTCGTGGGAGTAGCCGACCGGCTTGCCGGAAGCGTCCGCGATGTAGGAGAACGGAATGGAAGCGTCGCGATGCCCAAGCGTAATGACGCCGGACTCTTTGATCTTTTTCAGTGTGCCGGTCAGTTCGGCTGCGAAAACCGGAGTGCTGATCAGAGCGGCAGCAATGGCTGCGCCCAGGAGATGGGGAACGATACGCATCGATGTTTCCTCGACATTGTTTTTTTTATTTCGGCCGGTTTGTCGGCCCTGAGTACTTCGAGATACCTGGCAGCTCCTGGTGTGTTGGCGTACAGGCATTCGTCTCGAGAAGTGTAGAGCATGACTCGTGCCAGACCAGGTCGGCCTGTTTAACTTGTTGTTTTATATGGTGATTAATGTTTTGTTTCAGGTTTTAGGCGGACTGTTTTATCCGGTTAGCCGAACTGACTGGCGGGTCGTGTTCGGAAAACCGAATGGCTTGAGCTTGCCCCCGATTCATTGTGGGAGCGAGCTTGCTCGCGATAGCGGTGTGTCAGTCCCATGGATGTTGAATGTGCTGGCCTCATCGCGAGCAAGCTCGCTCCCACAGGGGGCAGCGGTGGACGCCAGATAGCAAAAAGCCCCTGAATCGCTGGATTCAGGGGCTTTGGGTTTTGCGGGATATCGGTCAGGCCGCTTCGATCTTGCGACGGTTATGCTCGACCTTATCCAGGTACTGCTGCAGCTTCTCCTGCTCGACCGGGGTGGTGAACAAGCCCAGCTTGCTGCGGCGCCACAGGATGTCCTGGGCATCGACGGCCCACTCGTCGCTGCACAGATAATCGACTTCGCGGGTGTAGAGACCAGCGCCGAGGTGTTCGCCCAGGTCGCCCAGGTCATGCACGCCTTCGAGCATGCGCCAGGTACGGCTGCCGTAGGTGGTGGCCCAGCGGCGGGCGATGTCGGTCGGCAGCCAGTCGAACTTGTCCCGCAACGCCGAGCACAGCGCTTGCGGGGTGGTCATGTTTTCGCCGCCGGGGAGGGCCTCTACGGCGGTCCAGCTTCCGCGCATCTGCGTGAAGTAGGGCGCCAGTTGCGCCATGGCAGATTCGGCCAACTTGCGATAAGTGGTCAGCTTGCCGCCGAACACCGACAGCAAGGGGGCTTCTTCGCCACCACCGGAAAGCGCCAGGGTGTAGTCCCGGGTGACGGCCGATGGGTTGTCGGACTCGTCGTTGCACAGCGGGCGTACGCCGGAATAACTGTGCAGGATATCGTCGCGGCTGATCTGCTTCTTGAAGTGGGCGTTGACCACCTTCAGCAGGTAATCGGTTTCGCCTTCGGTGATCGCTACCTTGGCCGGGTCACCGGTGTATTCCCGATCAGTTGTGCCGATCAAGGTGAACTGGTTCAGATACGGAATAGTGAACACGATGCGTTGGTCTTCATTCTGAAGAATGTGCGCGTGCTCGCCTTCGTAGAGTTTCGGCACGATCAGGTGGCTGCCCTGGATCAGGCGGATACCGTAGGGCGACTCCATCTTCAGATCGTCGCGAATGAACTTGGCAACCCAAGGACCGGCGGCGTTCACCAGCGCCTTGGCGCGGATCGAAAACAGGCTGCCGTCGGCGCGTTCCAGGTGCAAGTGCCACAGGCCTTTGCTACGGCGGGCGTTCACACAGCGGGTGCGGGTGTGGACATGTGCACCTTTTTCCCGGGCGGCCATGGCGTTGAGTACCACCAGTCGCGCATCGTCGACCCAGCAGTCGGAATATTCGAAACCTTTGGTGATTTCGCTTTTCAGTGGGCTGTCGGCACCGAATTTCAGGCTTTTGGAGCCTGCGAGCAGTTCACGTTTGCCCAAGTGATCGTAGAGGAACAGGCCGGCGCGAATCATCCAGGCCGGGCGCAGGTGCGGGCGGTGGGGCAGCACGAAGCGCATTTGCTTGACGATGTGCGGGGCCTTGGTCAGCAGCACTTCGCGTTCGGCCAGTGCTTCGCGCACCAGGCGGAATTCGTAATGTTCAAGGTAGCGCAGGCCACCGTGGATCAGCTTGCTGCTGGCCGACGAGGTATGACTGGCCAGGTCGTCCTTTTCACAAAGGAACACCGAAAGACCGCGCCCGGCAGCGTCTGCGGCAATCCCCACGCCATTGATACCGCCGCCAATGACGGCGACGTCATAGATCTCGGCGAGAGGGGGCGTAGGCAAGGTAGAAGTGGGCATCGGCTGGCCTCGGGTTCTTTTCGTAATATTTGAATTCGAACATAAATGTTCATTTGCGAAAATACTAGCCCATAAATACAGCAACAGCCAGCTGACTTCGATTGAAAATACTGATCAAAAGAAGCTGAAAGGAAAATTTTCGAACACGAAGACGACTTGACGCAGGCAGGAAGGCCATTTGTGGCGAGGGGATTTATCCCCGTTGGGTTGCGAAGCAACCCTAGACTCTGGCGACTCGGTGTATCAGGTAAATTGAGTGGCATTGGGGTTGCTGCGCAACCCAACGGGGATAAATCCCCTCGCCACAGAGGGACTTGGATGCAGTCAGACCACCTCCAACCGAATCTTGTGCTGGCTCAACAGCTGCGCCAGGGCCGGCACCGGTTGCTGGTCGGTCACCAGGCAGTCGATCAAGCTGATGGGGCCCAGGCGGACCATGGCATTGCGTCCGAACTTGCTGGAGTCCGCCGCCAACAGCACTTGCCGGGCGTTGGCGATGATGGCTTGGGAAACCCGCACTTCCTGGTAGTCGAAGTCCAGCAGGCTGCCGTCTTCATCGATCCCGCTGATACCCACCAGGGCGAAGTCGACCTTGAACTGGTTGATGAAGTCGACGCTGGCCTGGCCCACCACGCCGCCGTCACGCCGTACGTTGCCGCCGGCGATCAGGACTTCGAAGTCATCCTTGGCGCTGAGGATCGAAGCCACGTGCAGGTTGTTGGTGATGACCTTCAGGTGGTTGTGGTTGAGCAGGGCTCGGGCGATGGATTCGGTGGTGGTGCCGATGTTGATGAACAGCGAGGCGTGATCGGGGATCTGGGCGGCGATGGCTTCGGCGATGCGTTGTTTTTCGTCGCGCATCTGGTCGGCGCGCATGGCGTAGGCGGTGTTTTCCACGCTTGAATCGTAGGCGGCGCCGCCGTGGTAGCGGCGCAGCAGGTTCACTTCCGCCAGTTGGTTGATGTCGCGGCGGATGGTTTGTGGGGTGACGACGAATAACTGCGCCATTTCCTCGATGCTGACATAGCCGCGTTCGCGGACCAGTTCGAGGATTTGCTGCTGGCGGGGAGGCAGATTCATGGGGCTTCCTTTGGGCTGCCGTACAAAATTTGCCCATGATGCCGCAGGAATCCGATCCCGACCAGTTTCAGAACCTTATCAGGCTTATTCAGCGTCTTCGTGGGGCTCCCAATCGCGGGTGCGGCTGACCGCTTTCTGCCAGCCGGCATAGAGTTTTTCTTTCGCCGCCTCGTCCAGTTGCGGTTCGAATTCGCGCTCGATCACCGCTTTGCCGCGCAGTTCTTCCAGGCTGCCCCAGAAGCCGCACGCCAGGCCGGCCAGGTATGCCGCACCCAGGGCCGTGGTTTCACGCATTTTTGGCCGCTCGACCTGGGTGCCGAGGATGTCGGCCTGGAACTGCATCAGGAAGTTGTTAGCCACCGCGCCACCGTCGACGCGCAGGGCCCTGAGGCGTTCGCCCGAATCCTGTTGCATGGCGTCGAGCACGTCGCGGGTCTGGTAGGCGATCGACTCCAGTGCTGCGCGAATGATGTGATCGACCCGTACGCCGCGGGTCAGGCCAAACAGTGCGCCACGGGCATAGGGGTCCCAGTACGGCGCGCCCAGGCCGGTGAAGGCGGGCACCAGGTACACACCGTTGCTGTCCTTGACCTTGTTGGCAAAGTATTCGGTATCCAGGGCGTCGTTGATGATCTTCAGTTCATCACGCAGCCATTGGACGGTGGAGCCGCCGTTGAATACAGCGCCTTCCAGGGCATAGGCCACTTCGCCACGGGGGCCGCAGGCAATAGTGGTGAGCATGCCGTGATTGGATTTCACGGCCTTTTTCCCGGTGTTCATCAGCAGGAAGCAGCCGGTGCCGTAGGTGTTTTTCGCCTGACCCGGCTCCACGCACATCTGCCCGAACAGGGCTGCCTGCTGGTCGCCGGCGATGCCGCCGATGGCGATACCGCTTTTGGTGCGGCCATAGATTTCCGAGGACGACTTCACTTCCGGGAGCATTTCCCGGGGGATGTCGAGGATCTCGAGCATCTTCGCGTCCCATTCCAACGAGTGAATGTTGAAGAGCAGGGTGCGCGAGGCGTTGGTGTAGTCGGTGACGTGGACCTTGCCGCCGGTGAATTTCCAGATCAGCCAGCTATCGACCGTGCCGAACAGCAGCTCACCGTTGCGCGCACGCTCGCGGCTGCCTTCGACGTTGTCCAGGATCCATTTGAGCTTGGTGCCGGAGAAGTACGGGTCGGTGACCAGGCCGGTGGTCTGGCTGATGTATTGCTCGTGGCCGTCGCGCTTGAGCTGTTGGCAGATCTCGGTGCTGCGGCGGCACTGCCAGACGATGGCGTTGTAGATCGGACGGCCGGTGGTCTTGTCCCAGACCACGGTGGTTTCCCGTTGGTTGGTGATGCCGATGGCGGCCACCTGGTCATGGTGCAGGCCGGCCTGGGCCAAGGCTTCGACCATGACCGCGCTCTGGGTGGCGAAGATTTCCATCGGGTCGTGTTCGACCCAGCCGGCCTGCGGGTAGTGCTGGGCGAATTCGCGTTGGGCGGTGCAGACCACATTGGCATCACGGTCGAAGATGATCGCGCGCGAGCTGGTCGTACCCTGGTCGAGGGCAATGATGTAGTTCTTGTTCTGGGTGTCGGTCATTTCGATTGCCTCGGGTCTTTCATAAAGGGAGACGTAAGAAGAAGCCACGGCGCAGGCTTCGAATGGCAGGGCCTGCGCCGACTGTTTCAGGATGTTCTGGGCTTGCCGTCAATGGCCGGTTCTGCATCCTTTGTAGCTGTTACAGCGCTGGGCAGGTGGCGGGCAATCAGCCCGCGATAGGCCGCAGCACCGAGGCACGCACCCACGATCGGCGCAAAAATCGGAACCAGGAAGTACGGGATGTCGCGTCCACCCGTGAGGGAAATTTCACCCCAGCCTGCGAAGAAAGTCATCAGTTTAGGACCGAAGTCCCGCGCCGGGTTCATCGCAAAACCCGTCAGCGGCCCCATGGAACTGCCAATCACGGCAATCAGCAGGCCGATCAGCAACGGCGCCAGTGGGCCACGGGGCAAGCCGTTGTTGTCATCGGTCAAGGACATGATCACCCCCATCAGGATGGCGGTGATGATCGCTTCCACGAGGAAGGCTTGGCCAGTGGAGAGTGCCGCGTGCGGGTAGGTGGAGAACACCGAAGCCAGTTCGAGGCTCATTTCGGTGCCGCGAACCATGTGCCGGGACTGTTCGAAATCGAAGAATAGATTGCTATACAAGGTGTAGACCAGGAGGGCGCCGCAGAAAGCGCCGGTCACTTGGGACGCTATGTAGAAAGGCAGCTTGCGCTTTTCGAAGTCGGTGAATATGCACAGGGCGATGCTGACGGCGGGGTTGAGATGGGCGCCGGAAATGCCTGCGCTCAGATAGATCGCCATGCTGACGCCGACGCCCCAGATGAGGCTGATTTCCCACAAGCCGAAGCTCGCACCCGCGACCTTGAGCGCCGCGACGCAACCAGTGCCGAAAAAAATCAGCAGCCCAGTTCCCAGGAATTCGGCCAGACATTGGCTGGACAGGGACGGCTGTTGTAAAGCAGTTGTCATTCAAACCTCGGTCTTTTGTTGTTTTGCAGCGCGTTCGATACAGCACGATTGTGCGATTTCCACCGAGGCAGGATCCCATCCTGAACTCGGGTTGCTGCTTGAGACCTGCAATGTTGCTTTCAGTTTCGAAAAAATATAGACAAGAAACGCTGGTGTCAAAGGTCGAAAGTGAACCATTGGTCACATTTCAACTATTCGCGCTGTGAATGACTCTGCCCCAAGAGAGGCAACAGTGGTACGGGCAGTGCAGCCGCAAAGCCTTTTTGCAGACGATGGCTTAGAATCCGCTCACTCTTTTTTGATTTCGTTATCAGGAGCGGTCATGACACCCGCGTTGGATCTGCTTAAGAAAGTGCGCGCCGAACATCGTATCCACAGTTATGAACACGATCCCAAGGCGGCGTCCTATGGCTTGGAGGCGGCGGAAAAGCTCGGGCTGGATCCGGCGCAGGTGTTCAAGACGTTGTTGGCGGCCAGTGAAAAAGGTGAGCTGTTGGTGGCGGTAGTGCCCGTGGCCGGGAGTCTGGATTTGAAAGGCCTGGCCCACGCCGCCGGCGTGAAGAAGGTCGAGATGGCTGACCCGGCCGCCGCGCAGCGTTCGACCGGTTATTTGCTCGGCGGTATCAGCCCGCTGGGGCAGAAGAAGCGTTTACGCACGTTTATCGACAATTCCGCACAGCCACTCGCCAGTATGTTCGTCAGTGCGGGGCGGCGTGGATTGGAAGTCGAGTTGGCGCCTTCGGTATTGAAGGAGCACACCGGGGCAGTGTTTGCTGATATCGGGCGTGCTGGATAGAGCAGGGTGGCCGCTGCGCAGCCTGTAGGGTGAAAATTCTGCTGATCTGTCACTGGATAAGCCATGCCGCTACACCCCATGCTGGCGCATCAGAAAAATAAGGAGAAGTGCCATGCAGCTTGCGTTTCATCAGGTCGATGCGTTCAGTGACCGGCCGTTCGGCGGCAACCCGGCGATGGTCTATCGGCTCGACGGCTGGCTTGCCGACGACCTGATGCAGAAGATCGCCGCCGAGCATAACCTGGCTGAAACCGCGTTCCTGGTGCGTGAAGGTCAGCATTGGCATATCCGCTGGTTCACCCCCACCACCGAAGTCCCGCTGTGTGGCCACGCCACGTTGGCCAGCGCTTATGTGCTGTTCGAGGTCTATCACGAAACTGTCGAGCGCCTGGATTTCATCTGCCGGTCCGGTTCGTTGAGCGTGACGCGCGAGGGGGATCGGCTGTGGTTGGATTTTCCGGCCGTGGTGCCTGCCGAGTTGGGCGTGTCCCTGGCCGTGCAGAGTGCCTTGGGCGTCGAAGCGGTGGATGTGCTGAGTTCCAACGAGTTGTTCGTGGTGCTGGAGTCGGAGCAAGCGGTGCTCGACTGCAAGCCGGACATGGTGGCCCTGGCGAAACTGCCCTGGCCCGGCGCCATCGTCACCGCGCCGGGGAGCAAGCATGATTTTGTCTCGCGCTATTTTGCCCCGGCGATCGGCATCAACGAAGACCCGGTGACCGGCTCGACCCATTGCAGCCTGATTCCCTATTGGTCCAAGCGCCTGGGCAAGCACGGACTGACGGCTTATCAGTGTTCGGCCAGGGGCGGGGCGTTGTTTTGTCGGTTGGAGGGGGAGCGGGTGAAGATCGGCGGGAACGCGACGTTGGTGGCCAGCGGGACGTTGAGGCTGCACTCAAGTCAATGACATCAAAATGTGGGAGCGAGATTGCTCGCGATAGCGGTGGTTCAGCCTGCGTCGATGCCGAATGTGTCCGCTCCCACAATGATCAGTTGGCCGCGCTGTAGCGTCGCACACCGCTGTCCACCGGTGGGATATGTGCCGCGGTGCTGCCCGAAGCCTGGAACAGCACCAGGTGTTCAGCCGCCACGCGGATGCCCACGGCGGCGCCAACCTGATGGTCGGCATGGCTGGGGAAGATCGATTCCAGTTGCGCACCTGTGGGTAACTGCAGGCGGTACAAGGTTGAAGCACCCAGGAAGGTCTTGCCAACGATTCTGGCGGTAAGCGGGCTGTCCGGAGCGTAGACGATATCGTCTGGGCGCAGCAGCACGTCCACCGCGCCGCCGATGGGCCAGGTGTAGGCCCGGTTGCCGCGCAGCAGGCCCAGCTCGGTCCGTACCGATTCCGGGCTGTCCAGCTGGCCGCGAATGAAGTAGCCCTGGCCAACGAAACTGGCGACGAATGGGGTCAGTGGTTCGTGATACAGGTTGTAGGGCGTGTCCCACTGTTCCAGGCGACCTTCCCTGAATACGCCGACATGGTCACTCACGGCGAACGCTTCTTCCTGATCGTGGGTGACCAGGATCGCGCTGGTGCCGCGGGCCTTGAGAATGTCTCGCACTTCATGGCTGAGCTTGCGGCGCAGCTCGCCATCGAGGTTGGAGAACGGTTCATCGAGCAACAGCAGCTGCGGTTCCGGCGCCAGCGCACGGGCCAGGGCCACGCGCTGCTGTTGGCCGCCGGACAGTTCATGGGTAAAACGGCTGCCCAGGTGTTTCAGGTTGACCAGTTCCAGCAATTCTTCGACGACGCGATCCTTGTTCGGATGCTTGCGAATGCCAAAGGCAATGTTCTGGGCCACGCTCAGGTGGGGGAACAGGGCGTAGTCCTGGAACACCATGCCGATGCGGCGTTTTTCCGGGGCGAGGGTGAAGCCGGCGCGGGAGATGGTTTCCCCGGCCAACTGGATTTCACCCTCGTGCACCGGTTCGAAGCCGGCAATGGCGCGCAAGGTCGTGGTCTTGCCGCACCCGGACGAACCGAGCAGGCAACCGATATCACCGGCATTGAGGTGCAGGTTGAGGTTCTGCACGACCCGCTGGTCCTGATAACCGCAGGCCAGGTTGTGCAAGTTCAGCAGCAGGGCGTGGCTCATGCGTGGTGATACGCCGGCTCGACCAGGAACTCGAGCAAGGCCTTTTGCGCATGCAGGCGATTCTCGGCCTGGTCCCAGGCTACCGAACGCGGGTCATCCAGCAGGTCCATGCTGATCTCCTCGCCACGGTGTGCCGGCAGGCAGTGCATGAACAACACCTCGGCATCCGCCAGGTCGAGAAGGGCCCGGTTGACCTGCAGGGGCGCGAACAACTTCAGGCGCCTGGCGGTTTCTTCTTCCTGGCCCATGGAGGTCCAGACGTCGGTGCTCACCAGGTGCGCACCGGCCACGGCCTGTTTCGGGTCACGGACGATGGACACCCGGTCCCCGGCCTTGGCCAGCAACTCGGCATTGGGGTCAAAACCTTCGGGGCAGGCAACGCGAAGTTGGAAGTCGAATTGCATCGCCGCTTCTATATAGCTGTTGCACATGTTGTTGCCATCGCCGATCCAGGCCACGGTCTTGCCCTGGATCGAGCCACGGTGCTCGAGGAAGGTCTGCATGTCGGCCAGCAACTGGCAGGGGTGCAGGTCGTCGGACAGGCCGTTGATCACCGGTACGCGGGAATGGGCCGCGAACTCGGTCAGGGTGCTGTGGGCAAAGGTACGGATCATCACCGCGTCCAGCATGCTCGACATGACGATGGCGCAATCGCCGATGGGTTCGCCACGGCCCAGTTGGGTGTCGCGGGGCGACAGAAAAATCGCCTGGCCGCCCAGTTGGATCATGCCGGCTTCGAAAGAGATGCGGGTGCGGGTCGATGATTTCTCGAAGATCATCCCCAGCACGCGGTTTTTCAAGGGCTCGAACAGTACGCCGCGATTACGCAGGTCCTTGAGCTCCACGCCTCGACGGATCACGCCGAGCAACTCATCGGGCGTGAAATCCATCAGGGAGAGAAAGTGCCTTGCGCTCATGATTGACTACCTTTTTGTAACTGACCGCAGATGCTCAAAGCCTTGTTTAATGAAAAAACGGGCGAGACCTGCGGCAAAAGCCGCACGGGGCGACGAAATAGGGGAAGGCGCGATCTTATAATTAAATGTCGCGTCTTACCAATAGGGCTACGGTTTTTGGGGATTTCAGCGAAGCCATCACGCGAATGCGATGACGTATTTGAGGCCGGTTTCCTGACTGCAGCGGCCCATTTGTACACTGGCGCCGCTCGGCTTGGCAATCAAGCGCGGCCGGGCGCGCCATGGATGGTGGCGGTTTATGCCATGTCCTTCGACTCTTGCGCCTGCCTGCTGGTGGTTGTGAAACATTTCCTAATGCAAAGGCCTGGGTTATAAATGAGCCTCAGCGGCACAGGAGCCCGAAATGGATTCGAAAGAGCGACAATTGATGGAATTGCTGGGGCTGACCGCACGCTCGCTGACCCACCTGACGGCATCGGTGACGTCCATGTCATTCGAATTGCTGCGCAGCGAGGATGAAGTGACCAAGGCCGCCGGCCGCCGGATGATCGATCGCATGGCCACGATCAGCAGCGGCCTCGACGAGCATTGGCGATTGATTGGCGAACTGACCGGCGTGCCCATCGCCCAGGAGCAGGTGGAAACCGTCGAGGAAATCCAACTCCTGGCGCCGCCCCCCGAGGGCCCTTGATCGCACCTCATCGGCGGGCCTGATGCCCGGCAATTCACAGGACGAACGTCGCTGGCGCTGCCGGGAAGCGCGGGCCATAGTTTTGTTCCCGCGGCCGAAAGTGCCCGCCACGAATAAAACAGAGACTGGCCATGACCAAGACTCTCCACCACCGTGCGTGCCATCTGTGTGAAGCCATCTGCGGCTTGACCCTCGAAACCACCGAAACCGACGGCCAGGGCCTGGCGATCACCTCGATCAAGGGCGATGCGCTGGACACCTTCAGTCGCGGTCACATCTGCCCCAAGGCAGTGGCCCTGCAAGATATCCAGAACGATCCGGACCGCTTGCGCCAACCCATGCAGCGCATCGGCAACGAATGGCACCCCATCGCCTGGGACGATGCCTTCGCGTTGGTGGCCGCGCGCCTGGCGGATATCCAGGCGCGCCACGCCCAGAACGCGGTGGCGGTCTACCAGGGCAACCCCAGCGTGCATAACTATGGGCTGATGACCCACAGCAACTACTTCCTGGGCCTGTTGAAGACCCGCAGCCGTTTCTCGGCAACCTCGGTGGACCAACTGCCCCATCACCTGACCAGCCACCTGATGTATGGCCACGGCTTGCTACTGCCGATTCCGGACATCGATCACACCGACTTCATGCTGATCCTGGGCGGCAACCCATTGGCCTCCAACGGCAGCATCATGACCGTGCCGGACGTGGAGAAGCGCCTCAAGGCGATCCAGGCCCGTGGTGGCAAAGTGGTGGTGGTCGATCCGCGCCGCAGCGAAACGGCGGCCATTGCCGACCAGCATGTCTTCGTGCGTCCCGGGGGCGATGCCGCGCTGCTGTTTGGCTTGCTCGATACCCTGTTCAGCGAAGGCCTGACCCGTGACAGCCATCTGCCGGTGGACGGCCTGGACGAGGTGCGCGCGGCCGTTGCTGCTTTCACGGCTGAAGCGATGAGCCCGCTTTGTGCGGTGCCGGCCGCGCAGATCCGGCAATTGGCCCGGGACTTCTCCGCCGCCCCGTCAGCGGTGTGCTACGGGCGGATGGGGGTGTCGACCCAGGCGTTCGGTACGCTGTGCCACTGGCTGATCCAGGTGATCAACCTGGTGACCGGCAATCTGGATCGGGTGGGCGGTGCGCTGTGTACCGAGCCGGCGGTGGACCTGGTGGCGACCACCTCGGGTGGGCATTTCAATCGCTGGCAGAGCCGGGTGTCCGGGCGTCCCGAGTACGCAGGGGAGCTGCCGGTGTCGGCCCTGGCCGAGGAGATGCTGACCGAGGGCGAAGGCCAGATTCGGGCGCTCGTCACCGTGGCCGGCAACCCGGTGTTGTCTACACCCAACGGGCGGCAATTGGAGCAGGCCCTGGATGGGCTGGAGTTCATGGTCAGTGTCGATCTGTACATCAACGAAACCACCCGTTACGCCGACCTGATCCTGCCCTCGACCTCGGCCCTGGAAAACGATCATTACGACACCACTTTCAACCTGTTCGCGGTGCGCAACGTGACCCGCTTCAACCGGGCGATCCTGCCCAAGCCCGAGGGGGCGCTGCACGACTGGGAAATCTTTGTCGGCCTGGCCAAGGCCTTCGCTGCCCGGACCGGCAAAGCGCTCAAGCCGACCATGCCGCCGGCGCAGATGATCGATCTTGGCCTGCGCAGCGGAGCGTATGGCGACGCCTCGCCGCACAAACTGTCTCTGGCGACCTTGTTCGACCATCCCCATGGCATCGACCTCGGCGCACTCAAGCCCAACCTGGCCCCGCGCTTGAAAACCGAAAACCAGCGAGTGCAGGCCGCGCCGGCGGTGATTCTCGCCGACCTTGCGCGCTTTGCCGCGTTACAGGCGCCAGAACCGGATGAGCTGCTGATGATTGGCCGCCGCCATGTGCGCAGCAATAACTCCTGGATGCATAACTTCCATCGACTGGTGAAGGGCAAGCCACGTCATCAATTGCTGATGCACCCGGATGACCTCGCCTCCCGCGGCCTTGCCGACGGGCAGCGTGTGACGGTCAGTTCGCGGGTGGGGGCCATCGAAGTCGAGGTGCTGGGCAGCCTGGACATGATGAAAGGCGTGGTCAGCCTGCCCCACGGTTGGGGTCATGCCCGGCCGGGCGTGCAGATGACCATTGCCAGCGGACAGCCAGGCTCCAGCGCCAATGACCTGACCGATGATTGCCAGCTCGATGAGTTGTCCGGCAACGCGGCGCTCAACGGTGTACCGGTGAAGGTGGCGGCTGCGTAGAATTGTCTCTGAGCAGCACGTTCTGCTTTCCGTTACAATGCGCCACCGTGTCGACAACTGACGTCGCAAAGTTTAAGCCGAGGTGCTCCGTGGATATCATCGAAACGATTAAAGACCAGATTGCCAACAACACCATCCTGCTTTACATGAAAGGCTCGCCGAACGCGCCACAATGCGGTTTCTCGGCCAAGGCTGCTCAGGCTGTGATGGCGTGTGGCGAGAAGTTTGCCTACGTGGACATCCTGCAGAACCCGGAAATCCGCGCCAACCTGCCCAAGTACGCCAACTGGCCAACCTTCCCGCAATTGTGGGTGGGCGGTGAGCTGATCGGCGGTAGTGACATCATGACCGAGATGGCCGCCGACGGTTCCTTGCAGACCACGATCAAGGCAGCGGTAGAAAAAGCGGCGAACAAGACCGAAGCCTGATACGCGATGATCCGTTTGCCACATATGATGGGGTAAACGCGGACGTGTGGGAGCGGGCTTGCTCGCGAATGCGGTGGATCAGCTAGCACTTTTTTACCTGACCCACCGCATTCGCGAGCAAGCCCGCTCCCACAGTGGGTTTTCGGTGGCCTGGGAATCCAGGCAATAAAAAGCCCCGCCTCTCGAAAGAGGGCGGGGCTTTTTAGTGGCCTGCTGCCGGGGAAGGTTACTCTTCGCCCATCTGCGATTGCAGGTAGTTCTCAAGACCGACTTTGTCGATCAGGCCCAGTTGGGTTTCCAGCCAGTCGATGTGCTCTTCCTCGGATTCGAGGATGTCTTCCAGCAGTTCACGGCTACCGAAGTCGCCAACGCTTTCGCAATGGGCAATGGCGGCCTTCAGGTCGGCGTGGCCGGTGCGCTCGATGCGCAGGTCGCACTCGAGCATTTCCCGGGTGTGTTCGCCGATGTGCAGTTTGCCCAGGTCCTGGACGTTCGGCAGGCCTTCGAGGAACAGGATGCGCTTGATCAGTTTGTCCGCGTGTTTCATCTCGTCGATGGACTCGTGGTACTCGTGCTTGCCCAGCTTGTTCAGGCCCCAATCCTCGTACATGCGCGCATGCAGGAAGTATTGGTTGATCGCGACCAGCTCATTGGCAAGGATCTTGTTGAGATGCTGGATGACTGTAATGTCGCCTTTCATGATGAGGCCTGCCCTGTAATAGCTGTGTATAGGGCGGAGTTTGAGCCGCGCATTTACCAGTGTCAAACCTAAGTTATTGAATAATAAATGAAAATTAATCGGAATAAGAATGTTTGTGTTCCGCGTCTGGACGCTAAGCATTTGATTTACAGACATAAAAAAACCGGACATTGAGTCCGGTTCCTTGAAAAGCTGTCTTTACGCGGCAGTAAATTCTACCGGGTAGGGGATCGAGGCCTGTGCCGTTTGCACCTTGGCGAGGGTTTCACGCACCACTTCCTTGGCCAGGCAGGCACATTTGCCGCATTGGCTGGCTACGCCGGTGGCCTGGCGGACTTCGCGATAGCTGCAGCAACCTTCATAGATCGCTTCGCGGATTTGTCCGTCGGTGACGCCAGTGCAGAGGCATACATACATAAGTGAGAACCGTCGCTGGTTGTGACTCAATTGAGACGGATCTTAATGTTAACGAGAATGATTGTCAAAGTGGTTTCTCAAGGTCTTGCGCCTGAGCGATGCCAGGCTGACGAACGGTTTTTTCCTTGGCCAACAAAGGCGGTACGCAGCGGGGCGGCGATTTTTCGATACCACCGAAAAACCGTTGAAGACAGTCCAAATGTGCGGTGTATGATGGTCGGCCCTTGCAAGCGGGTTCGTGTCACAGGGCTGTCGCCTGAGGGTGGCAGGCTGGCCCGGACTTTGTTTTCACGCTAATTACATCAGGAGATATCCAATGAGCGTACTCGTAGGCAAACAAGCCCCTGACTTCACCGTGCCAGCCGTGCTTGGCAACGGCGAAATCGTCGACAGCTTCACCCTGTCCTCGGCCATCAAAGGCAAATACGGCCTGGTGTTCTTCTATCCGCTGGACTTCACCTTTGTCTGCCCGTCCGAGCTGATCGCACTGGATCACCGCATGGAAGACTTCAAGGCGCGCAACGTTGAAGTGATCGCTGTTTCGATCGACTCGCACTTCACCCACAACGCCTGGCGCAACACCCCGATCAACAATGGCGGTATCGGTCAGGTGAAATACACCATGGCTGCCGACATGAAGCACGAAATCGCCAAGGCCTACGACGTTGAGTCCGAAGGTGGTGTGGCCTTCCGTGGCGCCTTCCTGATCGACGACAAGGGCGTTGTCCGTTCGCAGATCATCAACGACCTGCCGCTGGGCCGTAACATGGAAGAGTTGATCCGTCTGGTCGACGCGCTGCAATTCCACGAAGAGCACGGCGAAGTCTGCCCGGCCAACTGGAAAAAAGGCGACAAGGGCATGACCGCATCGCCTGAAGGCGTTGCCGCTTACCTGGGCGAGCACAGCGACAAGCTGTAAGCGCTTCCAGGCATAAAAAAACCGGCCCTCGATGGGCCGGTTTTTTTATGGGTGTTCCAAAGCAGAATACAGTCCTGTGGCGAGGGGATTTATCCCCGCTGGGCCGCGAAGCGGCCCCAAACCTGTCAATTGAGTTTGCCTGGCTCACCTTTCTGGGACTGCTGCGCAGTCCAACGGGGATAAATCCCCTCGCCACAAAAGGCCAAGCTTGGCTCTATGTCAGTCGTCGAAATCCTGCCAGCCGCCCATCTCTTTCCACCGGTTGACGATGCCGCAGAACAGCTCGGCGGTCTTCTCGGTGTCGTAGCGGGCCGAGTGTGCCTCACGGCCATCGAAATCGATGTCGGCTGCCTGGCACGCCTTGGCCAGGACGGTCTGGCCATACGCCAGGCCAGCCAGGGTCGCGGTGTCGAAGCTGGAGAACGGGTGGAACGGGTTGCGCTTCATGTCCAGGCGCGCGACGGCGGCGTTGAGGAAGCCCAGGTCGAAGCTGCTGTTGTGCCCGACCAGGATCGCGCGCTTGCAACCGTTGGCCTTGAGCGCCTTGCGCACACCACGGAAGATGTCGGTCAGGGCCGTTTCTTCGCTGACGGCCATGCGCAGCGGGTGATCGAGCTTGATCCCGGTGAACTCCAAAGCCGCCGCTTCGACGTTGGCGCCTTCGAACGGTTCGACACGGAAGAAATAGGTGTGGTCAGGGAACACAAAGCCTTTTTCGTCCATGCCGATGGTGGTCGCGGCGATTTCCAGCAAGGCGTCGGTGGCGGAATTGAAACCACCGGTTTCTACATCGACGACGACCGGCAGATAACCACGGAACCGCGCGGCCATGGGGTGACGGGCGCCGCCCGAACCACCGTTGCCGTCCAGTTCGTCGTCGAAATGATCTTCACTCACGCGTTTTCCTCCAGCAGGCGCCAGCGCAGTTTTTCACCGGCGCGCAGCGGGATGACGGTCTGCTCGCCGAAAGGCAGGCTGACGGGGGCGGTCCATTCGTCACGGACCAGGGTAATACGGTCGGTGTTCACCGGCAGGCCATAGAAGCGCGGGCCATGCAGGCTGGCGAAGCCTTCGAGTTTTTCCAGCGCATTGCGCTGTTCGAACGCCTCGGCGTACATCTCGATGGCGGCATAGGCGGTGTAGCAGCCGGCACAACCACAGGCCGCTTCCTTGGCGTGACGGGCGTGGGGCGCCGAGTCGGTGCCGAGGAAAAACTTGGCGCTGCCGCTGGTGGCGGCGTCCAGCAAGGCTTCCTGGTGGGTATTGCGCTTGAGGATCGGCAGGCAATAGAAGTGCGGCCGGATCCCGCCCACCAGCATGTGGTTGCGGTTGTACAGCAGGTGGTGGGCGGTAATGGTCGCGCCGACGTTGGCCGGGGCCTCGTTGACGAACTGTACGGCATCGCCGGTGGTGATGTGTTCGAACACCACCTTGAGGGTCGGGAAACGCTCCACGACACGGCGCATGTGCTCGTCGATGAAGATCTTCTCGCGGTCGAACACATCGACGTCGCCCCGGGTAACCTCACCATGGATCAACAACGGCATGCCGACTTCGGCCATGGCCTCCAGTGCCGGGAAGATCTTGTCGATGCTGGTGACACCGGAATCGGAGTTGGTCGTCGCGCCGGCAGGATACAGCTTGGCGGCATGGACAAAACCGCTGGCCTTGGCGTCGCGAATCTCTTCGGGCTGGGTGCGGTCGGTGAGGTAAAGCACCATCAGCGGTTCGAAGCGGCTGCCAGCCGGGCGCGCGGCGAGAATACGCTGGCGATAGCCATCGGCCTCGGCGGCGTTGCGCACGGGCGGAACCAGGTTAGGCATGATGATTGCGCGCCCGAAGGTGCGCGCGACATCGGCGACGGTATGGGTCAACACAGCACCATCGCGAAGATGAATATGCCAGTCGTCGGGACGCAGCAGGGTCAGGCGGTCGGACATTGGGGGGCTTCCAGGCGGGTCAAACTCTGGGGAATGCTACCGGAAAAGACCGATTCAGGCACCCGCTATCAAGTTCTGCCACAACTTACCGATAGCTCCTACAGGTGTGCCACGAATCCGTGCGATGCCCCATGCCCTCAAGCATGCGTCGATCTTTGTATAAAAGTCAGTGGAGCCTCCCGTGCGCCAGCGTTATCTAGCCTTGCTCAGTGTGTTTGCCAGCCTTCCCGCCATGGCGCTCACTTTCCAGACCCGTCTGGAGAGCATCGAGTGGACGGTCGAAGGCGACAAGTTCGAGTGCCGGCTCAGCCAGCCGATCACCGATTTCGGCACTGGCGAGTTCGTGCGCCGGGCGGGCGAGCAGGCCACGTTCCGCCTCAAGAGTTATAACCCGATGCTGGGCGGCGGTTCGGCCACCTTGTTGGCGGCGGCCGCACCGTGGCAACCGGGGCGCGGCGATATCAACCTGGGCTCGGTCAGCATTGGCAGTGGCGATGTATTGTTCAACAGCTCCCAGGTCCAGGCCGGACGCTTGATCAGTGGGCTGATGGACGGTCGTAGCCCTGTGGTACGGCGCAACACCGAGGACGGTCGAGTGTCGGAAGTCCGCTTGCTGCCGGTGCGTTTCAACAAAGCCTTCAGCGATTATCAGAGCTGTGTGGCCAAGTTGTTGCCGAAGAATTTCGAACAGGTGAAGCAGACCCAGATCGGCTTCCCCGGCGAGGAAGTCGAACTCGATGCCCGGGCCAAGGCCCAGTTGCAGGTGATGCTCGACTTCATCAAGGCCGATCCGAGCGTCAATCATGTCGAGCTTGACGGTCACTCCGACAACAGCGGCAATCGCCTGACCAACCGCGAACTGTCGCGCCGCCGGGCCCTGGCAGTCCAGGATTTCTTCAAGGCCAATGGTTTCCAGGAGTCGCAGATTACCCTGCGCTTCCACGGCGAGCGTTATCCCTTGGTGCCCAACACCAACGCCGCCAACCGGGCCAAGAACCGTCGCGTGGTCGTGCGCCTCGAGCGCGTGGCGGCTAGCGAAGCACCGGCACCCCAGGCTCCCGCCGCGCAGCCCGCACCGGCTGCGGCCCCTGCCAAGGTGCCGGCGCCCACCGCGGCGCCGGCCAAGACACCGGCACCCACGCCCGTCGGGACGACTGCGCGGACCTCCTGATTCGATTTTGACCGTCGCGCGTTCGACATAATCTGTCGCTTCGTCGTCATAAGCTGTCGCGCCCCTGTAAATTATTCGCGCTGGACGTTAGACTTCACGGCTTTCCGTACAACCCGTGGAGTGATGGCATGGCGGACGTAAACAAGGTCGTTCTGGCGTATTCCGGCGGCCTGGACACTTCGGTGATCCTGAAGTGGCTGCAGGACACTTATAACTGTGAAGTGGTGACCTTCACCGCTGACCTGGGGCAGGGCGAGGAAGTCGAGCCTGCACGCGCCAAGGCCCAGGCCATGGG
This sequence comes from Pseudomonas sp. NFACC24-1, assembly GCF_900115235.1. Taxonomy (NCBI): domain Bacteria; kingdom Pseudomonadati; phylum Pseudomonadota; class Gammaproteobacteria; order Pseudomonadales; family Pseudomonadaceae; genus Pseudomonas; species Pseudomonas sp. NFACC24-1. The sequence continues at coordinate 138,672 of NZ_FOVS01000002.1, read as the reverse complement.
CGTCAAAGAGATCTACATCGATGACCTGCGCGAAGAGTTCGTCCGCGACTTCGTGTTCCCGATGTTCCGCGCCAACACCGTTTACGAAGGCGAGTACCTGCTGGGTACGTCCATCGCCCGTCCGTTGATTGCCAAGCGCCTGATCGAAATCGCCAACGAAACCGGCGCCGATGCCATTTCCCACGGCGCTACCGGCAAAGGCAACGACCAGGTGCGTTTCGAGCTGGGCGCCTATGCCCTCAAGCCGGGCGTGAAAGTCATCGCCCCGTGGCGTGAATGGGATTTGCTGTCCCGTGAAAAACTGATGGACTACGCCGAGAAGCACGCGATTCCAATCGAGCGTCACGGCAAGAAGAAATCCCCGTACTCGATGGATGCCAACCTGCTGCACATCTCCTATGAAGGCGGCGTGCTGGAAGACACCTGGACCGAGCACGAAGAAGACATGTGGCGTTGGACCGTCTCCCCGGAGAAGGCCCCCGATACTCCGCAATACCTGGAGCTGACCTATCGCAATGGCGATATCGTCGCGCTGGACGGCGTGGAAATGAGCCCGGCCACTGTGCTGGCGACCCTGAACCGCATTGGCGGCGAACACGGCATCGGTCGTCTGGACATCGTCGAGAACCGCTATGTCGGCATGAAGTCCCGCGGCTGCTACGAAACCCCGGGCGGTACCATCATGCTGCGCGCTCACCGGGCGATCGAATCGATCACCCTGGACCGCGAAGTGGCTCACCTCAAGGACGAGCTGATGCCCAAGTACGCCAGCCTGATCTACACCGGCTACTGGTGGAGCCCTGAGCGTCTGATGCTGCAGCAGATGATCGACGCCTCCCAGGCTCACGTGAATGGCGTGGTACGCCTGAAGCTGTACAAGGGCAACGTGATCGTCACCGGGCGCAAGTCCGACGAGTCGCTGTTCGACGCCAACATCGCGACCTTCGAAGAAGACGGCGGTGCCTACAACCAGGCCGACGCGGCTGGCTTCATCAAGCTCAACGCCCTGCGCATGCGCATCGCGGCGAACAAGGGTCGCAAGCTGTTCTGACCCTGGCGATAAAAAAACGGCCTGCCTTGAGCAGGCCGTTTTTTTTGCCCTCTGTTTTGCGCGGGTAGCCTATTGGCTGCAGCACTGTCTCCTGATGGCTCATCCATCCTGCCCGTGGCTTGCAAGGTCTGTGTGGTGGTAAATGACGTACACGACGGTGCCGGCGTGCTTCAAATGCTCAGGTCGGCAAGTTTCGCTCAGGCGGCGGCATAGCATGCAAAAGGTGTCCGGCGGTTCATGCCTGGGGCGATGAAGACCTATCAGTCGCCGCCGTTGGTCCTTGCCCGCTCGACGCAACATTCGTTTGCGCCGACACGTCGCGTCATCCATGGTCTTTATGAAGTGTTTGCTCTTGCGGAAATCCGAAGGTGAATACAAGGAGCGATAATTGAAGTTGAGGGTGATGAAAAAAAGCAGCAATAAGTAAAAGGGAAAGCTGATCAGGAACCAGAGATAATATTCACGGTCCTGGTCATCGAGAAAAGGCAGGGAAATAGCCGCGGACGTTTCGGATAAAGTTGCGAATATGGCGATAAGGGTCATGGGGTTGGTGATGGTCTTCAAAGGTTTGTTCATGGTTAAGGCTCATGGAATATTCATGCTCGGTGAGTGGGTTGAAAAAATAAATATCATTAGTTGATAGGTTATTGCTGAAACCATCAGGGTATCGATTTTTTTATATCGGATGCCTGAACGTCTCTTATATATGAATTTCCATTGCTGAAGTGAGGGGAGGCAGTTTTAACAGTAAATAATTCAGTTACTCTTTATGAGTGAAGTGCTTTCCGTTGAGCGGTCCGCAGGCAGGCATGGCGACGAAAGAGCGCATTATTCATCGGGGTACCGGATGCTCAAGGGCGGTCGGTCCTTCTCTGTAAAAAATTGAGGACACATTTTTCCCGGCGGGATTTGTAGGAGTTTTCTGTATAGCTTGTAGGATCTGTCTCTCGGTGCGAGCGGTCAGGGGGGGGCGGCATGCCAAGGTAGAAATGACTAGGCTATTGTGCGTGCTCTAAAAATTCGAACAGCGAAGTTGGATTTGCCCATGAATAAAGTGCTGATCGTGGATGATCATCCCGTCATTCGTCTTGCTGTACGTTTGCTGATGGAGCGTCATGGTTATGAGGTCGTTGCCGAAACCGACAACGGCGTCGATGCGTTACAACTTGCTCGTGAACTTATGCCCGATATCGTCATTCTCGATATCGGTATTCCGAAGCTGGACGGGTTGGAGGTCATTGCCCGTTTGACGGCCATACCATCGTCAATGAAGGTATTGGTACTGACTTCCCAGGCGCCTGGACATTTTTCAATGCGCTGCATGCAGACAGGGGCGGCCGGGTATGTCTGCAAGCAACAGGACCTTACTGAATTATTAAGTGCAATCAAGGCAGTGCTGTCCGGCTACAGTTACTTTCCCAACCAGGCATTGCATACGGTGCGATCGAGCCTGGGTAATGCCAGTGAGTCCGATATGGTCGATCGGTTGTCGGGGCGGGAGATGATGGTCTTGCAGCAACTGGCGCGCGGCAAGACCAACAAGGAAATCGCCGATGGAATGTTCTTGAGCAACAAGACCGTCAGTACTTACAAGACCCGTCTGTTATTGAAGCTCAATGCCCGTTCGCTGGTCGACCTGATCGAGCTGGCGCAGCGCAATGGGTTGGTGTGAGGCTGCTGTCACGCGTACTCAGTAAAAAGCCTCCATCAGGGAGGCTTTTACGTGTCAGAGGTCAAAGTCGTAATCGGCCAGTTGCTTCTGTAAACGACGCTCTTCCAGCAGGTTATCGATGGTGCGGCGCTTGCTCAGGTTGGTTTTCGCTACTTCCGGCACGACCGCAGGTTCACCGTCGTCGGCCTCAACGGCGATGAATTCGTCTTCTACATCCAGTTGTTCTTTGCCAGCACTCATGGGTTCGACTCCAGGCTAAGACTGCCATTGGCGCTCCTTATATCGATAAACCACGGGCTGGTAAAAAAGATTTTTTCAATCGATAGATCGATAAAAGCAATAGCGTCTCAATCGTCCGAGGTCTTGTGCTTGTATTCGCATAAATCTTCGATTCGACAGCTGCCGCAGCGGGGCTTGCGCGCCAGGCAGACGTAGCGTCCATGGAGGATGAGCCAGTGATGGGAGTCCAGCAGGTATTCCTTGGGGACAAACTTCATCAGCTTCTTCTCCACCTCCACCACGTTTTTGCCGGGGGCCAGCCCGGTACGGTTGCTGACGCGGAAAATGTGGGTGTCGACCGCCATGGTCAACTGCCGGAAAGCGGTATTGAGCACGACGTTGGCGGTTTTGCGGCCGACGCCTGGAAGGGCTTCCAGCGCTTCACGGGTCTGCGGGATTTCGCTGCCGTGGCGCTCGATCAGCAGGCGGCAGGTTTCGATCACGTTTTTGGCCTTGCTGTTGAACAGACCGATGGTCTTGATGTACTCGGATAACCCTTCGACGCCCAGGGCGTAGATCGCCTCCGGGGTGTTGGCGACCGGGAACAATTTAGCCGTGGCCTTGTTGACGCCGACGTCGGTGGACTGGGCCGACAGGATGACCGCGATCAGCAACTCGAACGGCGAGGAATAGGCCAGTTCGGTTTTCGGTTCCGGGTTGTCCTCGTGAAAGCGACGGAATATTTCCAGGCGTTTTGCGGCGTTCATGGGCTCGGCGTTTCCTCGGTGGTTGAAGGGGATTTGGCTGTCGTCCAGGCCTGTCGAGCCGCCAGCAGCAGCCCGAGCAGAATGAACCCGCCCGGGGCGAGCAAGGCCAGGGGCAGGCCGCTGCCGATCAGCTCCCGCAGGGCGCCCAGGCTGACCATCAAGAGACCGAACACCCCAGCCAGCCTGAGGCGTCCAGGCAAACGAGACTCAACGAAGAAACCCGCATGTTCCAGCGCCACGCAGCTCAAGGCGATCCAGCCCAGGTAAAGGCTCAGCGGTCGATACAGTTCCAATGCCCAGGCCTGGACGACAAAACCTATGCAGGTGGTCAGGGTAGCGGCCAGCACGATGGCGGCGAGCAGTTGTTGCGCGGTTGTCAGGCGTTGTCGGACACACCCCATCGCCAAGCTCTGGCAGAAGAGCATCAAGGCCCAGGCCAGCCATAGCACCAGCGCGGCCATCAGCGAATCGCTGGCGCCCACCAGCGGGACGAGCAGCAGGCCGTGTGTCAGGCCCCATGGCTTATTCATTGGCAGGCACTCCCAACTGAGCCTTGTGCTCGTCGAAGTAACGCAACGCGTCGTGAACCGCTTGGACCACCGCCCGGGACGTCACCGTTGCGCCGGCCAGTTGATCGAACTGTCCCTGGTCCTTCTTCAGGGCCCAGCCGCTGTCGTCAGGCGCCTGGCGTGATTTGCCGATGAAGACCTGCATCCAGGTGTTCGGCCAGCCGGCAATCGCCGCGCCCAACCCGGGTGTTTCGGCTTGGCGCAGCGTCTTGACGCCCAGCAGCCGGCCCTGTGGGTCGATGGCGACCAGCAATTCGATGCTGCCTTCATAGCCCGGCGCCTGGCTACGCAGCAGCACGGCGCTGGGCTGGCCATTGCGGGTCGCCAGATAACCGCCCAGCAGCGAGCTATGGGCCAAGGTCACCGAGGCGGTGAAAACGGGGTGCGCCAATGGCTGATTGTCGTAGAGGTCGGTGGGCAGCACCTCAAGCAAGGTCCTGTTCGCCAACGCTTGCCGCTGGGCCTCGATGCGCCCAGCGGTGCCGAGGTGTGTGAGGTAAGTGGCACTGCTACCGAGGCCGATCAACAGGATCAGGATTGCCACGCCGCGGGGATTCTTCATGTCAGTGGCCGCCGTTGTCGCGCCTCGGCAAACCGGTCCAGTGCCGGCACGCCGAGGTTCATCAGCAACACCGCGAACGCTACGCCATCGGGGTAGCCACCCCAAGTGCGGATCAGGTAGACCAGCAGCCCCATGCCCGCGCCAAACAGCAGGCGGGCGAGAGGGGCCTTGGCGCCCGAGACTGGCTCGGTCGCGATAAAAAACGCGCCAAGCATGGTTGCGCCGCTGAACAGATGAAACAGCGGTGAGCCATGGGAGTCGGACCCCGACCCGTTCCAGCACAGCAGGCTGACGATAAACAGGCTCGCCAGCAGACCCACCGGCGCATGCCAGCTGAACACCCGTTGCTGCAACAGAAACAGACCGCCTGCCAGGAAGGCCAGATTGACCCATTCGGCACCGCGGCCACCGAAACGCCCGAACGCCGGATCGCTGGCGAACAGTTCATCGATGGTCAGGCTCGTGTTCGTCCTCAGGCTGTCCAGCGCGGTGGCCCCGGCCCAGGCGTCGGGCGCCGGATGAGTGCCGAACACCTGTTGCAAGCCTTCAAGCAGGCCCAAGCTGTGGGACGCGGGACTCATATAGGCGGGAAACGCCACCAACACCAAGGCATAGCCGAGCATTGCCGGGTTGAACGGGTTGCTACCGACGCCGCCCCACAGGTGCTTGCCGAACAGCAAGGCGCAGGCGGCCGCGGTGACGGTCAGCCACCAGGGACAATACGCCGGCAAGGCCAGGGCCAACAGCGTGGCACTGACCAGCGCGCTGCCATCGTTCAGCTCGGGTTTGAGCGGTCGGCGGCGCAAACGCAGGACCAACGCCTCGACCGCCAGCGCAGTGAGGCCGGACAACAGCAGGTTGAGCGCCACGCCCCAGCCCTGAAACCACAGTAGCGCCAGTACGCCGGGCAGTGTCGCCAGCAACACCCGCGTCATCGCTGGCCGCAGCCGTTCGTCCATGGGCTCAGGAAGCGGCATGGACGTCCACCTGGCGTTCGGCATCCTTCACCGCTTGCTCCAACGCCTGCAGTTGTTCATCCGATGCCGCTGCCGTACGGGCTTTGCTGAGTTCGGCGCGGCGCATCGCCAGTTGGATCTTGGCCCGCTTCAGTTCGGCGCTTTGTGCCGGAGCCGGGGCTGGAGTGGTCACTGGTGCGGCGTTTTCCAGTTGGCTCAGGGCCTGCTCGGCCGCTTCGAACTGGCGTTGCAGCAGGATCAGTTGCGACTGCTGCTCGAAGGTTGGTGGATGGCCGAACGCTTTCAAGGATTTGTTCAACTGCGCCCGACTCATGGCCAGGTCAACCTTGGCTTTTTTCAAGGCGGCATCGGCGGTGGCGGCTTTTTGCGCGCGCACGCGTTCCAGTGCGGCTTGTACGGGATCGAGCGGCCGCTCCTGTTCCTTGGCCTGGGCCGCGCGCTGGGTACGGGCCAAGCGCTCCGCCTGACGCTGTTCTTCTTCGCGGCGCAGGCGCGCATTGCGCTGTTCGAAGCGGCGCCGGGCGTGGTTGCGCTTGGCCGTTCGCGCCTGTTGCTCGGCGGCGCTGAAGGCCAGGCCGCCGACAATCGGCAACACGTTTGCCGTCGGCAGAGGCCGCATTTCGATGCAGTCGACCGGGCAGGGCGCCACGCACAGGTCACAGCCGGTGCATTCGTCGATGAGGACGGTGTGCATCAGCTTGGCCGCGCCGACAATCGCGTCCACCGGACAGGCCTGGATGCACTTGGTGCAGCCGATGCATTCGGCTTCGCGGATGAAGGCGATTTGCGCCGGAGCCACGCCGCGGCTGGTGTCCAGTTCCAGCACTGGTATTTTCATCAGCTCGGCCAGGGCCGCGATGGTTTCGCGCCCGCCGGGCGGGCATTTGTTGATCGGCTCGCCTTGGGCGATGCCTTCGGCGTAGGGCTTGCACCCGGGGTGGCCGCACTTGCCGCATTGGGTCTGCGGCAACAGGGCGTCGATACGTTGAATCAGGCTCATGTTTTGACCAGCCCGCGCAATCCGAGAAAGGCCACCGCCATCAGTCCGGCACTGATCAACTGAATCGGCAGGCCCCGAAAGGGCAAGGCAATAGCGTGATTGAAGGTGCGCTGGCGCAGATCGTCGAACAGGCCCAGCACCAGCCAGAAGCCTAGCCCGGCCCCCAGGCTCAGCGCCACGGCGTGGCCCAGGCCTCGGTCTTCCTGACCGTTGAGCAGCGTGACGCCCAGGATGCCGGCATTGCCGAGCAACAGCGGCCACAACCCTTCGAATGACCATGCTGGCAGCCAGCGCGCCAGCAGGCGCAGCAAGGGCCCGATCAGCAGCACGCTCAAGGGCAGCCAGACCAACAGGCGCAGGAATGTCAGATTCGCTGGCACGAGCACCCCATGGTCGACCAGATAACCCAGGGTGCCGACGATCAGCATCAGGCACGCCGTTGCCAGGCCCAGGGCGTGCACCTGCCTTCTGCCGTTGGCTGCCAGCAGCGGATCGACGCCCAGCGGCCAATGCAACACCAGGTTGTTGATCAGGGCAGCGCTGAACAGCGTGAGGACGATTTCGGTCATGGGCGTGTGGGCGACAAAGGGCCTGTTACAAGATTAGGCATTATCCGGCACGCCGGGAGTGCGGGCCAGATATGAAAATCCCACAGCCACCTGCAAGGCGACTGTGGGATCGGTGCAGCACGCGGTCGCGTTACTTGATCCGCTGGCCCGGCTTGGCGCCGCTGTCAGGGCTCAACAGGTAGATTTCCTCGCCACCGGGGCCCGCCGCCATCACCATGCCTTCGGAGATACCGAAGCGCATTTTGCGCGGCTTGAGGTTGGCGATCATCATCGTCAACCGACCTTCGAGCTTGGCCGGGTCCGGGTAGGCACTCTTGATACCGGAGAACACATTGCGTTGCTCATCGCCGATGTCCAGGGTCAGGCGCAGCAGCTTGTCGGCCCCTTCGACGGCCTCGGCCTTGACGATCAGCGCCACGCGCAGGTCAACGGCGGCGAAAGCGTCGAAGTCGATTTCCGGCGACAACGGATCCTTGGTCAACTCACCGTTGCCGGTCGGGCCGCCGGTGTCGGTCTGGCTGGCGGCCAGGTCTTCCTTGGACGCGTCGATCATGGCTTGGACCTTGGTGGCATCGATACGGGTCATCAACGGCTTGAACGCGTTCAACTGATGGTTGCTCAGCAGCGTCTGGTGGTCGTTCCAGGTCAGCGGCGCGACGTTCAGGAAGGCTTCGGCATCCGCGGCCAGCAACGGCAGCACCGGCTTGAGGAAGATCACCAACTGGCGGAACAGGTTGATGCCCAAGGCGCAGATGGCCTGGACTTCGTCCTGCTTGCCTTCCTGCTTGGCCAGCGACCATGGAGCCTTGTCGGCGATCCAGGCATTGGCACGGTCGGCCAGGGCCATGATTTCGCGCATGGCGCGGGCAAAGTCGCGGCTCTCGTAGGCATCGGCGATGCTCGGCGCCGCCGCCAGGAAAGCGTCGGTCAGTTCCGGCGCAGCGTTACCGGCGACCAGGACCCCTGCATTCCCCTTGTGGATGAACCCGGCGCAACGGCTGGCAATGTTGACAACCTTGCCCACCAGGTCGGAGTTGACCTTCTGCACGAAGTCTTCGAGGTTCAGGTCCAGGTCGTCGACGCCGCGGCCGAGCTTGGCCGCGTAGTAGTAGCGCAGGTATTCCGGCGACAGGTGGTCCAGGTAGGTCCGGGCCTTGATGAAGGTGCCGCGGGACTTGGACATCTTCTGGCCATTGACGGTCAGGTAGCCGTGGACGTTGATGCCGGTGGGCTTGCGGAAACCGGCGCCTTCGAGCATGGCGGGCCAGAACAGCGCGTGGAAGTTGACGATGTCCTTGCCGATGAAGTGATACACCTCGGCCGTGGAGTCCTTGCCCCAGAACGCGTCGAAGTCCAGTTCAGGCGTGCGGTCGCAAAGGTTCTTGAAGCTCGCCATGTAGCCGATGGGCGCATCCAGCCACACGTAGAAATACTTGCCGGGCTCGCCGGGGATTTCGAAGCCGAAGTACGGCGCATCGCGGGAAATGTCCCACTCTTGCAGGCCGGAATCGAGCCATTCGGCGAGCTTGTTGGCCACCGCGTCGTGCAACGTGCCGCTGCGGGTCCAGGTTTGCAGCATCTCCTGGAAATCCGGCAGCTTGAAGAAGAAGTGCTGGGAGTCCCTGAGCACCGGGGTGGCGCCGGAAATCGCCGATTTCGGGTCCTTCAGGTCGGTCGGTGCGTAGGTGGCGCCGCATTTTTCACAGTTGTCGCCGTACTGGTCTTCGGTGCCGCATTTCGGGCAGGTGCCCTTGATGAAGCGGTCGGCCAGGAACATGTTCTTTTCCGGGTCGAAATACTGGGTGACCGAACGGGTAGCGATGTGCCCGGCGTCACGCAGCTTCAGGTAGATCTGGCTCGACAGCTCACGGTTTTCTTCGGCGTGAGTGGAGTGGAAGTTGTCGAAGTCCACCAGGAACTCGGCAAAGTCGGCGCTGTGTTCGGCCTGGACGTTGGCGATCAGTTGTTCCGGGGTGATGCCTTCCTTTTCCGCACGCAGCATGATGGCCGAACCGTGGGCGTCGTCGGCGCAGACATAGATGCACTGGTTGCCGCGATGTTTCTGGAAGCGCGTCCACATATCGGTCTGGATGTATTCCAGCATATGGCCGAGGTGAATCGAACCATTGGCATAGGGCAGGGCGCTGGTGACGAGAATCTTGCGTGGCTCGGACATGGGGCTCGGCTACTTGATGAAACGGAGGTCGGCCACTATAAAGCGCTGGGAAATATATTTCACCCCACTGGCCTGTTTCCGCATGCATCGGTTGGGAACGGCGAAAGGCCTGAGCCAGGCACAATCTGTGGCGAGGGGATTCATCCCCGCTGGGTTGCGAAGCAACCCCAAGACCCGGCACCTCGGTGAGTCAGGCTCGTCAGGTTCGAATGTTTTGGGACTGCTGCGCAGTCCAGCGGGGATGAATCCCCTCGCCACAAAAGGTGTTCGCCCTGCTGTAATCGGGTCGCCACGCGCAAGCGCGGGGCGTAGGATAGCGGCCTGTTTTTCAAGTCTTGCTATCGGAGTTGCCCATGAGCGCCGTCAACCGCGCAGCGGTGGAAACCGTCCTTCGCCAGTACACCGACCCCTACCTGAACCAGGACCCGGTCAGCGCCGGATGCGTGCGCGCCATCGACATCCAGGGCGATCGCGTCAGTGTCCAGCTGGAAATCGGCTACGCCGCCGACCTCTTCAAGAGCGGCTGGGCGCAGATGCTGCAAATGGCGATCGAAGGCCTGGACGGCGTGACAGCCGCGACAGTCAAGGTCACCAGCGTGATCGCTGCCCATAAGGCCCAGGCGCAGGTGCCGGGGCTGGCCAACGTCAAGAACGTGATCGCCGTGGCCTCGGGCAAGGGCGGGGTGGGCAAGTCCACCACCGCCGCCAACCTGGCCCTGGCCCTGGCCCGTGAAGGGGCGAAGGTCGGGATTCTCGACGCGGACATCTACGGCCCGAGCCAGGGCATCATGTTCGGGATCGCCGAGGGCACCCGGCCCCAGATCAAGGACCAGAAGTGGTTCGTGCCGCTGCAATCCCATGGCGTGGAAGTCATGTCCATGGCCTTCCTGACCGACGACAACACGCCGATGGTCTGGCGCGGGCCGATGGTTTCCGGGGCCTTGCTGCAACTGGTCACGCAAACCGCGTGGGGCGACCTGGATTACCTTGTGATCGACATGCCGCCGGGCACCGGCGATATCCAGCTGACGCTGGCGCAGAAAGTCCCGGTGGCCGGTGCGGTGATCGTCACCACTCCCCAGGACCTGGCCCTGCTGGACGCGCGCAAGGGCGTGGAGATGTTCCGCAAGGTGAACATCCCTGTGCTGGGCGTGGTAGAGAACATGGCCGTGCACATCTGCTCCAATTGCGGACATGCCGAGCACCTGTTCGGCGAAGGTGGCGGGGAAAAACTGGCGACCCAGTACGGCGTCGAATTGCTGGCTTCGCTGCCGCTGTCGATGGTGATCCGTGAACAGGCCGACGGCGGCAAACCGACGGTCATCGCCGAACCGGACAGCCAGATCGCCATGGTCTATCAGGAACTGGCCCGCCACGTGGGCGCGCGGATTGTGTTGCAGGAGGCCGCTTCACCGGCGATGCCGAACATCACCGTCAGCGACGATTGATCGCACGCTGGCCCTTGTGGGAGCGGGCTTGCTCGCGAATGCGGTGTGTCATTCAACAGATAAGTTGACTGATCTACCGCATTCGCGAGCAAGCCCGCTCCCACATTTGTTCAGGGTGACTTCAGATCCGCAACCCGCCATCCATCTCCAAGATCCGACCGGTGTAGTAGTCATTTTCGAAGATATACGCCGCCGAATGGGCGATCTCCTCGGGCTTGCCCATGCGCTTGAGCGGAATCCCCGAGGTCATTTTCTCCAGGGCTTCGGGTTTCATGCCCAGGGTCATCTCGGTTTCGATGAAGCCCGGGGCGATGCCGGCGACACGGATGCCGTAGCGCGCCAGTTCCTTCGCCCAGGTCACGGTGGCGGCGGCCACACCGGCCTTGGCGGCCGAATAGTTGGTCTGGCCAACATTGCCGGCGCGGGAAATCGACGAGATATTGATGATGGCGCCGCTGTTTTTCAGTTCGACCATTTTCGCCGCCACTTCACGGGTGCACAGGAACACGCCGGTGAGGTTGACGTCGATCACGGCCTGCCACTGGGCCAGGCTCATCTTGGTCATTTCGCCGTCCTTGACCTTGAGCAGCAGGCCATCGCGCAGGATCCCGGCGTTGTTGATCAAGCCGTGGATCGCGCCGAAGTCCTCGGCCACCCGGGCAACCATGTCGATCACCTGATCTTCATTGGCGACATTGCATAGGTAGGCGCGGGCCTCGACGCCCTTGGCTGCGCAGGCGGCCACTGCCTGGTCGAGTTTTTCATGGTTGAGGTCCACCAGCGCCAGCTTTGCGCCTTTGTCGGCGAAATACTCGGCCATGGAACGGCCCAGGCCCTGGCAACCGCCGGTGATAATGATTACTTTGTCAGTGAGTTGCATTCTCATGTTCCAGATGGCGCAGCGGTGGAGGAGGACCTGTTGGGCGGTTTCTCGAATTTGTGACGGTGCAGCCCGACTGCACACGCGAACTGTCCCCTAGGTATATCGGAACATTACTCCAGTCGCCCGACCGTTTTCTAGACGGATTTCATAAGAGGAGTCATAAATTGAGCGTTGAAGCTGCCAGACATGCCCGGGAACTGCTGCTCAAGGAATACCGTGGAATGCTCTCCACTCATTCCAAATCCATGCCCGGCTTTCCGTTCGGCTCCGTCGTCCCGTATTGCCTGGACGCACAAGGCTGGCCGCTGATCCTGATCAGCCGCATTGCCCAGCACACTCACAACCTGCAAAAAGACCCCAAGTGTTCGATGCTGGTGGGCGAGCGCGGTGCCGAGGATGTGCAGGCCGTGGGGCGCCTGACCTACCTGGCCGAAGCCCGGAAGCTCGAAGACAGCGCCGCCATCGAAGCGGCCGCCGAGCGTTATTACCGCTATTTCCCTGACTCGCAGAACTACCATAAAGCCCATGACTTCGATTTCTGGGTGCTCGAGCCGGTGCGCCATCGCTACATCGGCGGCTTTGGCGCCATTCACTGGATCGACCGGCTCACCCTGGCCAACCCCTTCGCCGGCAAAGCCGAAGCCAGCATGATCGAGCACATGAACGCCGATCACGCCAAAGCCATCGCCCATTACGTGGAACTGGCCGGCCTGCCGAAAAGCGAACCGGCGCAACTGGTGGGCATCGACAGCGAGGGCATGCACCTGCGCATTGGCCTGGGCCTGCACTGGCTGGCGTTTGCGGCACCTTGCAACACGCCGACACAAGTGCGCGAAGCCTTGGTTTACTTGGCTCACGCCGAGCAATGGCCAAAAAATGCCGAGGCCGACGCTTGAATTCACGAAAGGGCGACGTCATTTAGGGTTTCATAGCAAGGCATTCTTGCGTTGAGGAACCATTTGATGCGCCCTTTTTTGTTGCTCTTTCTGCTGTTTCCGGTGTTGGAGCTGTTCGTATTCGTCAAGGTCAGCGGTGCGATCGGGTTTTTCCCGGCGTTGTTGCTGGTCATTCTCGGCTCGATGCTCGGCGTGTTCGTGCTGCGCATCGCCGGCCTCGCCACGGCATTGCGTGCCCGTGAAAGCCTGAACCGTGGCGAGCTGCCTGCCCAGACCATGCTCGAAGGCCTGATGCTGGCATTGGGTGGCGGCCTGTTGATCCTGCCAGGCTTTATCAGCGACGTGCTGGGCCTGGTCATGCTGTTGCCGTTCACCCGTCGGCTGCTGGCCAATAAAATGCGCCAGCGCGCCGAAGAGCAGGCGATGCGCCAGCGGGCCTTCGCCGATGACCTGCAGCCCCGTGGCGGGCCGGCTCCGCGAGAACCCCTGGGCCGTGAGCCCAACGTGATCGAAGGCGAATTCGAACATCGCGACCCCAAGTAAAAAACCGCGACACGGCACCTTCGGGTGCCGTGTTCGTTTTCGGTTCCGAGAAGTAAAAAATTTCATGCCGTGCCCTTGTAATCGCCTTGTGCGCCCTTATGTATGGGTCACCGCAAGGTTTCCGGTGGCAACACCGGACAGACTTCCGCGGTTCGCTTGACGAACCGCACCCGGCACAGCCGGATTCGTTAAACCCGCCGGGACTACACCGGCCGATGAAAACCACAATTAGGAGAGATCGACAATGAAGCTTCGTCCTCTGCATGACCGCGTCGTCGTCCGTCGCAGCGAAGAAGAAAAGAAAACCGCTGGCGGTATCGTCCTGCCAGGTTCGGCTGCTGAAAAGCCAAACCAGGGTGAAGTCCTCGCTGTAGGCCCAGGCAAGGCCCTGGAAAACGGTGAAGTACGTGCGCTGTCCGTGAAAGTGGGTGACAAGGTTGTGTTCGGCCCTTACTCCGGTAGCAACACTGTGAAAGTTGATGGCGAAGACCTGCTGGTTATCGGCGAGAGCGAAATTCTCGCTGTTGTCGAAGGCTGATTTCCCGCTCATTTTCCCGCGACTACAAAGTATTTAAGGAATATCGATCATGGCTGCTAAAGAAGTTAAATTCGGCGATTCCGCCCGCAAGAAAATGCTCGCCGGTGTCAACGTCCTGGCTGACGCAGTAAAAGCGACCCTGGGCCCGAAAGGCCGTAACGTGATCATCGAGAAGAGCTTCGGCGCTCCGACCATCACCAAGGACGGCGTTTCCGTAGCCAAGGAAATCGAGCTGAAAGATCGCTTCGAAAACATGGGCGCGCAGCTGGTCAAAGACGTTGCCTCCCGTGCCAACGATGACGCCGGTGACGGCACCACCACCGCGACCGTACTGGCTCAGTCGATCGTCAACGAAGGCCTGAAAGCCGTCGCTGCCGGCATGAACCCGATGGACCTCAAGCGCGGCATCGACAAGGCGACCATCGCCATTGTCAAAGAGCTCAAAGCCCTGTCCAAGCCATGCGCTGACACCAAGGCGATCGCTCAGGTCGGCACCATCTCCGCCAACTCCGACAACTCCATCGGCGACATCATTGCCGAAGCCATGGAAAAAGTCGGTAAAGAAGGCGTGATCACCGTTGAGGAAGGCTCGGGCCTGGAAAACGAACTGTCGGTTGTAGAAGGCATGCAGTTCGACCGTGGCTACCTGTCCCCGTACTTCGTCAACAAGCCGGACACCATGACCGCCGAGCTCGACGGCCCGCTGATCCTGCTGGTGGACAAGAAGATCTCCAACATCCGCGAAATGCTGCCCGTGCTGGAAGCCGTTGCCAAAGCCGGCCGCCCACTGCTGATCGTGGCTGAAGACGTTGAAGGCGAAGCCCTGGCGACTCTGGTTGTGAACAACATGCGTGGCATCGTTAAAGTCGCAGCCGTCAAGGCTCCAGGCTTCGGCGACCGTCGCAAGGCCATGCTGCAGGACATCGCCGTACTGACCGGCGGTACCGTGATCTCCGAAGAGATCGGCCTGAGCCTGGAAAGCACTACCCTGGAGCACCTGGGTAACGCCAAGCGCGTGATCCTGTCCAAGGAAAACACCACCGTGATCGACGGTGCCGGCGTCGAGGCTGACATCCAGGCTCGCGTGACCCAGATCCGCGCACAAGTGGCCGAGACTTCGTCCGACTACGACCGTGAAAAACTGCAAGAGCGCCTGGCCAAGCTGTCCGGCGGCGTTGCAGTGATCAAGGTTGGCGCCGGTTCCGAAGTTGAAATGAAAGAGAAGAAAGCCCGCGTTGAAGACGCCCTGCACGCTACCCGCGCAGCCGTCGAAGAAGGCGTGGTACCTGGCGGTGGCGTGGCACTGGTTCGTGCCCTGCAAGCCATCAGCGAACTCAAAGGCGACAACGATGACCAGAACGTGGGCATCCAGTTGCTGCGTCGCGCTGTAGAAGCACCGCTGCGCCAGATCGTTGCCAACTCCGGCGACGAGCCAAGCGTTGTGGTCGACAAGGTCAAGCAGGGTTCGGGTAACTATGGTTACAACGCTGCTACCGGCGAATACGGCGACATGATCGAAATGGGTATCCTGGACCCGGCCAAAGTGACTCGTTCGGCTCTGCAAGCGGCTTCGTCGATTGCCAGCCTGATGATCACCACCGAGGCGATGATCGCTGAAATCAAGGAAGACGCTCCAGCTGGCGGCGGCATGCCAGACATGGGCGGCATGGGTGGCATGGGCGGCATGATGTAAGCCAGCCTTACCCCTGTAGCGAAAAACCCCGCCTGCGAAAGCAAGCGGGGTTTTTTATTGCCTTGGATTCATGACGCGGTGCCAATCTCCCACATTGGGATGCGGTTCAGTTCAGGCATTGGCGGGACGGGTGACAGCGACACGCTCAGCCGTGGCGGCTGGTCGGTACAGGATGTAGTAGTAACACCCCAGGCAAATCAGCCAACAGAACACCGCCGTCCACACGTTATGGGAAAAGAAGTGCGCCCCTTGCATCATCCGCCCCAGGGAAAACACCGTGCCCAACGTAAAGGCGAATACCAAGGCCCGGCGGGCCAGGCGCGGGCGGCGGTCGCGCAGGACGAAGAACAGCGCAAACAATGTGAACCCGGTGGCGGCGTGACCGCCGGGCCAGCATCGACCGGGTTTGTCGGTGGCCGGGCGTGGGCTGAGCAGCTCACTGTAGGTTTCCTGGCCGCCGAACTCCTTCAGGCTCCAGGGGCATTGCACCGCCGTCACCGCTTTGATCGGTGTGACGAAGGACGTCGCCAGCGCCAGGGACAGCACCAGGCAACCCAGTTCCCGTTTGAACGGTTTGAGCCGGGCGATGAAAAACGTACCGATGAACCCGAGGATCGCCAGCACGGAGAACGCGATCACCACCTCCTTGGCTCGATCGTGCAGGATGTCCTCCAGAAAAAAACTGTGCCGACCGATAAAACCACCCGCCATCGGGTCGTAAAACAGCTTGGCCACGTCCATGTCCAGGGTGGTCAGTTCCAGCAGCACCAGAATGGCTGCGACAATGGCAGGCAGGCCCAAGGCAACCCGGAAATTCAGCGGTCTGGAAGCGGGGCGGATGGCGGTGGAGACCATGGCAATACCTTTGATGGGAGTTTTCTTAAGCAGCGCGTTGCGCAGTCTGGCCTGCGTCGCGTTGGGGCGGTGTGAATGTTGGGTGAAAAACTCGTCAATGACCGTGCAGCCCTGTTCCTGGGTGCACTTGGCCTTTGTGGGAGCGAGCTTGCTCGCGAAAGCGTCGCTACATTCAACATGGATGGCGGCTGATCCACCGCATTCGCGAGCAAGCTCGCTCCCACAGGGGGACCTGCACTGCTACGGCGGATACAACCCTAGCCGTGGGCCACGCTTGGCCGTAAGCTGCGCGGGCCAAGCCAGCCGTTAACTGTGTACGCAGAGGTGCCCATGCGAATTCTATTGGTCGAAGACAACCGCGACATCCTGGCCAACCTGGCCGATTACCTGGGGCTCAAGGGCTACACCGTCGATTGTGCCCAGGACGGTTTGTCGGGGTTGCACCTGGCGGCGACCGAACACTACGACCTGATCGTGCTCGATATCATGCTGCCAGGCATCGACGGCTACACCTTGTGCAAGCGCCTGCGCGAAGACGCCCGACGCGATACGCCGGTGATCATGCTCACCGCCCGGGATCAGTTGGATGATCGCTTGCAGGGCTTCAAGTCCGGCGCCGATGACTACCTGATCAAACCGTTCGCCTTGTCGGAACTGGCGGCGCGGATCGAAGCCGTCATGCGTCGAGCCCAGGGCGGTGGCCGGCGTGCCTTGCAGGTCGGCGACCTGAGCTACGACCTCGATACCCTCGAAGTGACGCGCGAAGGCAAGCTGCTCAAGCTCAACCCCGTGGGCCTCAAGCTGCTGGCGGTATTGATGCAGAAAAGTCCCCATGTGCTGCGCCGCGAAATCCTCGAGGAAGCGTTGTGGGGCGATGATTGCCCGGACAGCGACAGCTTGCGCAGCCATGTCCATCAACTGCGCCAGGTGATCGACAAACCGTTCGACAAGCCGTTGTTGCACACCGTGCACGGCGTCGGCTATCGCCTGGCCGAGGGCCGCGATGGAGTTTAAGCAGAGCCTCGCCCAACGGATCATCATCGCCTTTGCGCTGATGAGCGCATTGGTGGCAGGCGCTTTCGCCATGGGCATCGTGGCGACGGTCCATTTGGTCGAAGAGAAACTGATTTCCGCCGGGCTTGGCGGTGATTTGCAACGCCTGCTATTGATGGACAGTGTCTCGGACTGGAACCATCGGCCGGAACCCGACCAGTTGTTTTATTTCAGCGGCGGCCCGGGGGACTTCGAGTTGCCCAAGGATCTGCGCCATCTGGAGCGCGGTTTCCACGAGGTGTTTCGCGAGCAGTTGTCCTATCACGCCATGGTCGAGATCGTTGACGGCCGACACTATGTGTTGCTGCAAGACCAGAGCGACTTCGAAGAGCGCGAACGGGTGCTGTTCGCCGTGGTGCTGGTGGGCTTCGTGCTCAGCCTGGCGCTGGCGGTATTTCTGGGCTGGGTCCTGGCACGTCGGGTGATGGCGCCCGTGGTCCGCCTGGCCCGGCAAGTGCGTCATCGCGATCAGCTCCTGGGGCTCGCGCCGCCGCTGGCCCCGGATTATGCCGCCGATGAGGTGGGTGAACTGGCGGTGGCGTTCGACGCCACACTGGGGCGTTTGCGCCAGGCCTTGACCCGCGAGCGGTTGTTTACCAGCGACGTGAGCCACGAGTTGCGCACACCGTTGATGGTCCTGGCGACCTCGTGTGAGTTGCTGTTGGAAAACCCGGCGCTGGACCCGCGCGGTCGTACCCAGGTCGAGCGCATCAATCGGGCCAGTGAAGAGATGCGCGAGCTGGTGCAGACCTTCCTGATGCTCGCCAGGGCCGAGCGTGAAGACAACGGCATGTCGCCTCGGCTGACCCTGGGGCAGGTGGCCGAGAACCTCCTTGGCGTGTGGCGTGCCCCCATCGAATCCAAAGGCCTGACGTTGATCTTCGAACCTGGGCAAACCGTCGACACTCTGTATAACGCCACGTTCCTGACGGCCGTGATGGGCAATCTGTTGCGTAACGCCCTGCACTACACCGACCAGGGATACATCCGCCTTTCGCTGACCACCACCGGATTCGTGGTCGAGGACAGCGGCGTGGGGATCCCGGAGGAGAAGCGCGAGGCGATGTTCGAGCCGTTTGTGCGCGGTAACGAAAAACGCGGCGAGGGCTTGGGATTGGGCTTGTCCCTGGTGCAGCGCATTTGCGAGAACCAGGGCTGGACAGTCAGCCTCAGTACGATGGAGCCCAATGGTTGCCATTTCGAGGTGGAATTGAATCCAAAGGGCTAAACCTCTATGCCGAAAAGTCTTGTAAACATTGGAGCGTTTACCTGACTTTATTTTCACAAAGGCATGACATTCCGATTCATAAGGTGGGCCGATCAGTCATCGAGGCCCGCCTAATGTCCAAACCTATCAAGCTGGAATTTTCTGAAAAATACGATGAGCAGCACGCCAGGGAATATTTTCATAAGCATCGCCGTGGCTTGAGTCGCCGTCTTTCCAACCAGCGAGACCAACAACTGGCCCGGCGTGCATTGGCCCTGGTCGGAGACCCCGGCCTGGTCCTGGACCTGCCCTGCGGTGCCGGGCGCTTCTGGTCTCTGTTGGCCGAAAAACCCAACCGAGTCATCATCGGCGCCGACAATTCCGAGGCCATGCTCAGTACTGCATTGGAGGCCCAACCGACCGACGTGGTGAAACGGGTACGGCCCTTGCACACTTCTGCGTTCGACATCGCCTTGCCTGATAACGCCGTCGACAGTATTTTTTGTATGCGTTTGTTGCATCACATCGGTGAACCCTCGCACCGACTGGCGATTCTGAAGGAATTCGAGCGTGTCAGCCGTGACAGCGTGATCGTTTCATTGTGGGTCGATGGCAATTTCAAGGCCTGGAAACGCAAGCGTCTGGAGCGCACCCGTGGGCAGAAAGACTACCAGAATCGATTTGTGTTACCGACAGATACAGTAGAGGAAGAGTTTCGACAGGCTGGGTTTCGCATTCAGGAACGGCTGGATTTCCTACCGCTCTATGCCATGTGGCGAGTTTATGTATTACGCAAGAGGTAACAGCATGGTTGTGCAGGCAGTAGAGACAACTGGCATTTCCCGCAACAGCTTCGAACATTTTTGGAACCAGCAAGGTGAGTGGGTGGAAGAACCCAACGTGCGACGTGGCGGTGAAAGCGGCGTGCAGCGGATCAACAGCATCGATGGCGACCTGATGTATGCCAAGCGTCAAACGGGGCACATTTATCGCAGTTGGTTGTATCCGCTCGGTCGACCGACCGTACTGCGTGAGCAAGACGCGCTGCTGGCGTTGACCCAGTTGAATGTCCGCGTGCCAGAGCTGATCTTTTGTGGTGCCCAGCGTGACCCCGTCCACAAGTGGCGTGCGCTGTTAGTGACCCATGCGCTGGATGGCTTCGAGGAGATCGAGCATTGGTATGCCGGCGGCGGACGTGAGCGCCATGGCGAAGCGGTGCATGATCAAATCCTCCAGGCCCTGGCTGAGAACCTGGCCCGCATGCACAAGGGCCGTTGGCAGCATGGCTGCCTCTACATCAAGCATGTTTTTGTGCGGGTGACAGGAGAGGGCGAAGCGGCCAAGGCCGAAGTGGCCCTGCTGGATCTGGAGAAATGTCGCCAGCGCCTGACGGCCCGGCGTGCGGCCTCCCATGACCTGAAGCAACTGCGGCGCCATTCGTCGTTCCGCGATGCCGATTGGAAAAAACTCGTCTACTTTTATGAGGCGGCGTTTGGCAGCGCTATCAAAGGTTTATAGCCATGAAACTAGAAATTGCTAGAGGTTTGTTTTTAGTCGGAGCCCTGGCAGTTACGTCGATGGCGGTGGCTGTATGGGAACAGCCTCGTTCGCAGATCCTCAGTGCCTCCAGTACGGGTGCGCATTGTCCCCTGCCGCGTGTGGCAAAGGCGAGCGAAGCGATCCGACCGGACGATGATCTGCTGCTGTTCATGTTCAGCCTGTCCCAAGGGATGAGGCCTCAGAGTTGAACATCACGAAGCCAAAAAGGCCTCGCCTGTGCGAGGCCTTTTTTTTCCTGCCGCAATCTCCAGTCGAGCTCTAAAACCTGTGGCGAGGGAGCAAGCTCCCTCGCCACAAAAGCCATCCGGTTCCCTTCTGGCCGCCTTCAGGGTTTATCGGGCCTGGCCAGCAGTGTGTAGACGCAGGGCAGCACAAACAGGGTGAACAAGGTGCCAATCGACATGCCCGTGGCGATCACCGTGCCGATGTCGAAGCGGCTCACTGCCCCGGCGCCGGTGGCGAAGATGAGCGGCACCATGCCAAACACCATCGCCGCAGTGGTCATCAGCACCGGTCGCAGACGAATCGACGCGGCTTGTTCCACGGCTTCGCGCGGCGACAGGTTCTGTTCCCTGCGCAACTGGTTGGCGAACTCGACAATCAGGATCCCGTGCTTGCTGATCAGGCCGATCAACGTCACCAGGCCCACCTGGGTGTAGATGTTCATGCTCGACCAGCCGAGGAACAGCGGAATCAGGGCTCCGCAAATGGACAACGGCACGGTCACCAGGATCACCAGCGGATCCCGGAAGCTTTCGAACTGCGCGGCCAGCACCAGGAAGATAATCGCCAGGGCCAGGGCAAAGGTCACCCACAACGCGCTGCCCTCCTGTACGAATTGGCGTGAAGCCCCGGCGTAATCGAAGGCGAACCCCACCGGCGCTTCCTCCCGGGCGATCTGGCGGACGGTCTCGATGGCCTCGCCCATGCTCACGATGGGAAAGCCTGAAATCGTCACCGCATTGAGCTGCTGGAACTGGTTCAGTTGCCGCGGTCGCGCCCGGTCGCTGACCTTGATCAGGGTCGATAGCGGTAGCGATTCACCCTTGGCATTTTTCACGTAGTAATTGTTCAGCCAGTCCGGGTTGTCCCGGAACGGCCGTTCGACCTGGGCGATGACCTTGTAGCTGCGGCCTTCGAGGGTGAAGCGATTGATCTCCGATTCCCCCAGCAGCGTCGCCAGGGTGCCGCCCAGGTCCTGCATGGAAACGCCCATCTGGGCGGCCTTGGCGCGATCGATATCCACCACGACTTCTGGCTTGTCGAACGCAAGGTCGATGTCCATGAAGGCGAACTTGCCGGATTCCAATGCGCGCTTTTTGACCCGGTCGGCAACCTCCAGCAGCGTTGCGTAGTCCTTCGGGGAGTTGATGACGAACGCGAACGGCAAGCCTTCGCCGGTGCCCGGCAGCGAGGGCAGGTTGAAGCCGAAGATCTGCAAGCCTGGCACGCTTTCCAGCTTGGCCTGCACCTCGGGCAGGATTTCCATCTGGGTGCGGTCGCGTTCGTTCCAGGGCTTGAGCAGGAAGCCGCCGATGCCGGACTGCACACCGTTATAGCCATTGATCTGGAAGGAGGAGTAGTACTCCGGGAACTCCTTGAAAATGGTAATGAAGTGATCGGTATAGGTGTTCAGGTAGTCGAGGTTGGTGGGCTGCGGGGCGTTGGCCATCATGAAGATGATGCCCTGGTCCTCGTCGGGGGCCAGCTCGGACTTGCTGAACATGACCAGTACCGGGATCAGCAGCAGCACGATCACCGCGAACACCAGCACCACCGGTCGGGTGTTGAGCGTGCCATGGAGCATGCGCTGGTAGCGGCTCTTCAAGCGTTCGAAGAGCATGTCCAGCCGATGGGCCAGCCCCGAGGGGTTCTCATCGTGGCGCAGGAGCAGGGCGCACATCATGGGCGATAGGGTCAGGGCGACGATCCCGGAGATCACCACTGCCCCGGCCAGGGTCAAGGCGAACTCCTTGAACAAGGCGCCCGTCAGGCCCTCAAGCAGGCCGATCGGTGCATACACCGCCGCCAGGGTGATGGTCATCGAGACCACCGGCATGGCGATTTCCCGGGCACCTTCTATCGCGGCGTCGAACGGGGTCTTGCCTTCCTCGATGTGCCGGTGAATGTTTTCCACCACCACGATGGCGTCGTCCACCACCAGGCCGATGGCGAGCACCATGGCCAGCAGCGTCAGCAGGTTCATGGAGTAGCCCATCAACTGCATGAAGAACATCACGCCGATCATCGACAGCGGGATGGTCACCACCGGGATGATCACCGAACGCAGGGCGCCGAGGAACAGGAACACCACGACGATGACGATCAGCACCGCCTCGAACAGGGTCTTCACCACCTCGTCGAGGGAAGCCTGGATGAACAGCGTGGCGTCGTAGGCGATCTCGGCCTTGAGGTTGGTCGGCAGTTGCGCCTCCATCTCCGGCATGATCTTGCGCACTTCCTTGATCACATCCAGCGGGTTCGCGCCCGGCGTGGCCTTGATCCCGATGTACACCGAGGGCGTGCCACCAAAGGAACTGATGGTGTCGTAGTTCTCGGCGCCCATTTCCACGCGGGCCACGTCCCGCAGCAACACGCGGCTGTCGCCGTCGG
This sequence comes from Pseudomonas sp. NFACC24-1, assembly GCF_900115235.1. NCBI lineage: Bacteria > Pseudomonadati > Pseudomonadota > Gammaproteobacteria > Pseudomonadales > Pseudomonadaceae > Pseudomonas > Pseudomonas sp. NFACC24-1. Next base: position 115,821 of record NZ_FOVS01000002.1, on the reverse strand, counting down.
TCTTGAGCGGGATCGCGGCGAAGGCCTCGGCGGACTTGAGTTCGGTGTTGGCGTTGATGCTGGTGACGACGTATTCGCCTTTCACTTCACCGGCGGCGGAGAGGAAGTTGTGCTGGCGCACGGCATTGGTCACGTCGGCGGCGGTCAGGCCGAAGCCGGCGAGCTTGACCGGGTCCAGCCACAGGCGCATGGCGAAGACCTGGTTGCCGAGGATCTCGGCCTCGGCCATGCCGGGCAATGTCGCCAGCTTGGGCTGGATCACCCGTGACAGGTAGTCGGTGATCTGCGGGTTGTTCAGTTCCTTGCTGAAGAAGCTGATGTACATCAGTGCCGAGGCATCGGCGGCCTCGCGGCTGAGGACCGGGTCCTCGGCATCCTGGGGCAACTGGTTCTTGACCTCGTTGGCCTTGGCCAGCAGTTCGGTAAAGAGCCGGTCGCTGTTGGAGCCGATGCGGGCATAGACCGAAATCACCGAGAAGTTCTGGCGACTGACCGAGGTCATGTAGTCGATGCCCTCGGCACTGGCCAGGCTCTGCTGCATCGGTTGGGTGATGTAGCCCTGGATGGTCTCGGCGTTGGCCCCGGGGTAGGCGGTGGTCACCGTGATCAGGGCGTTTTCCATTTGTGGATACTGGCGCAGGGGCAGCTTGCTCCAGGCCTGGAAGCCCAGCAGTACGATCAACAGGCTGACCACGGTGGCGAGCACCGGGCGACGGATGAACGGATCGGTAAAAGCCATGGGGGTTCCTTGATCAGTCCGCGCGCGGCGTGCTGTTCTGTTCGGTCAGGGTCTTGTCGTCGCTGATGGCGATCGGCGTACCGTTATCGAGCTTGATCTGGCCGGCGATCACGACTTGTTCGCCGCTCTGCACGCCCTTGGAAACCAGCACCTGCCCGTCGCGTCGCTCGCCGGTTTCAACGAAACGCCGTTCGGCGATCAGGGCGGGCTGGCCCTTGTCGTCTTTCTCGACGGTGCCGTCGGCGCCTTTCTTTTGCGTCACCACGTACATGGAGTTGCCGTAGAGGGTGTAGGTCACGGCGCTTTCCGGCACGACGATGCCGGCGGCCACGTCCGGCAGGATCACCTGCAGGTTGGCGAACATGCCGGGCAGCAGCTTGCCGTCGGGGTTGGCCAGGGTGGCGCGCACCAGGACATTGCGGGTGCTGTCCTCGACCTTGGGGTTGATCGCGCTGATGGTGCCGACGAAGGTCTGCCCGGGATAGGCCGAGACGCTGACGTTGACCGATTGGGCAACAGCGAGCCGGGGCACGCTTTGCTCGGGCACGTAGAAGTCCACGTACAGGCTGCTGAGGTCTTGCAGGGTGGCGATCACCGTGCCGCTGGCCAGGTAGTCGCCGACATCCACCTGGCGAATGCCGATGGTGCCGCTGAACGGCGCCAGGATGTGTTTCTTGGCCAGCGATGCCTTGAGCTGGTTGACCGTGGCCTGGTTTTTCTTCAGTTGCGCCGAGAGCCGGTCGAATTCGCCCTTGGAGATCGCCTGGCTGCCCACCAGCTGGCGGCCGCGACCGAAATCCACTTGCGCCAGGCCCAGGTCGGCCTCGGCGGTTTCCAGCAGGGCGCTTTCGACCTCGCTGTCCAGTTGCAGGAGCGGCTGACCGGCCTTGACCTTTTGCCCGGACTGGAACTGCACTTTCTGCACGGTCCCGGCGATTTCCAGGCTCAGGTCCACCCCTTGCAACGCCTTCAGACTGCCCACGGTAGGCAGGCGAGCCTGCCAGGGTTGCTGGGTGGCCGTGGCCACGGCGACGCTGATCGGAGGTTTCGGCTCGGAGAACGACTGGATCTCCTGATAAACGGAAAAGGCCTTGTAGCCGGCGAGCAACAGCACTACCAGCAGGACAACACCCAACATGATCAGCATGCGGCGTCGCAGCATGTTCCACTTCCTTGGAAAAGAATTGAGAGAAAATACAGATAGGCGGGCACATTACCCTGAGTGTGCGGGCTATTCCAGATGCTGACGGGCCCGTGGTGCGTGGGACTTTTCCGAAAAAAAACAGGGAGCTTGGCGCCGATGGCGCTTCGCTCCTTGTTCAGGCCAGATGTAAATGGTTGTCCCAGAGCCCTGCCGGTAGATCCAGGGGTTTTGCAACCAGTTGTGTCTGACGGCAATCGTAATAGCGGCAACGTCCCTGGCCCGACGTCACGACAAAACCGTCGGCTACCGCGCCCACGCCGGCACAGTCCGGCAAGGGTGCATCCAGGCGGACTTCGCCACTGTCCAGGTCCCAGATGAAGAAGCGGTTGCCGCGCGGGGCGGTCACGGCCACCAGGCGCAGGTCGCTGTGCACAGCGACGCTGGCGGTGTAGTGCCCCATGGCCTGCAATTGTTCTTCGGGCACCGGGAATGCCTGGAACGGCTGCCCTGGCCGCTTGATCGCCACCAGTTCCGACGATTCGTGGGCCGCGCCCATGAACTGCTGGCCGGAGACGATGGTGCCGTCACTGGCGATGCCGAGGTGGCGCACGCTGTTCATCGATTGGGTCAGGGTTTCCTTGCTCAGCAGGGTGCCATCGCGTTGCATCAGCACCAGGCTTGGTTCCATGGCGTCGAGGTTCATTTCGACCCGGCTTTCGGCCTCGGTGCGAATGCCGCCGTTGGCCACCACCAGCGTCTCGCCATCGGGCATCCAGGACACCTGGTGAGGGCCGATGCCATGGGTGGACATCTCGCCGCTGTGCACCAGCCGCTCGCCTTCGAAACGGTAAACGCCCAACAGGCCGCGTCCCGGGTCGGTGGTGTCGTTCTCGGTGGCGTACAGCCATTCGCCGCTGTCATGGATGACCGCGTGGCCATAGAAATGCCGGTTCGGCAACGAGGCGATGGTTTGCAGCAGCGCCCCGTCGCGCAGGTCGATCAAGTAGCTTTCGGTGCCCGGGCGACGGGCGACGAACAGCGCAATCGGCTGCGTCGGGTGATGGATGATGTCATGGCAGCGTTGGCCGACGCGGGTGGCGAACACCCGGGTGCCGTCCAGTCGATAGCCGACGGCGTAATGCTTGCCGTCGCCATCGTCCCGTGCCGAAAGCAAGAGTGGGTGCTTGTCCTTTTGCTTGAACAGCGTCCAGCCGCCCAGGGTGACGGCGCCGAGCAGCAAGCTGCCCAGTGCCAGGACCTGACGTCGAAACATGATCAGTCACCGTCGTTGGCATTGAAGCCCAATTGAATGCCCAGCGCCTTGGCCAGTTCGCCTTCGTGCAGGCGATGGACGACGTTGAGGCTGTCGTACAAATCGTTGAGTTGCTGGCGCCCGGCATCGTCGTTGAGCATTTCGGTCAACGAGCGCTGGCTGCTGGCGAACAGTTTCAAGGAGGCATCGTAGGCGGCGTCGATCTTGTCCGCCAACGGTTTCTGGTCGCTTGGCAGCAGGCCGCGCAGGCCCTTGTTGTCCACGCCGGCCCAGACGGTCCTGGCCGCGCTCAGGCTGGCTTCCAGCCCTTGCAACGACGACTGGCTGCGCCAGGCATCGGCCTGGAATGGCTGAGGTACGCCCTTGCTCTGGCGGCCCATCGGCGTACCGAGTTTTTTCTTCAGCGTGTCCAGGGCCGTGACCTGGACCCGCAGCAGATCGGCGATGGCCTCGTGGGAGTCGGCATAGCGCTGGTTGGGGAACTTGCTCATCTGGGCGAGCATGCCGTCGTTGGCGTTCCAGCCCGACAGGATCTCTTCGGCCAGTTGTTTCTGGCGTTCGCCGATGGCGGTCAGCAGTGGGCAGTACTTGGCTTTCTGCGCACTGTCGGCCATGTCGATCTTGGCGTCGAACAGCAGGTACTCATAGGCCGAAAGACCCTGGACCACGACGCTGGACTTGGCCAGGCCGGCGGCGTCGATCTGTGGCTGGCTGTTGACCAGTTGCTCGACCTGGCGACCCACCAGGTTTTTCTTGTCCGGCCAGAACTGCACCTGCCAGGCACGGTTGCCTTCTGCCAGCGGGCCGATCAACAGGGGTTGCAACTCGGCCCAGGCTTTTTGCGCCTTGAGGAAGTCGGCGCGGGCGGTGTCCAGGTTTTCCTTGCCTTGGCAGAACGCCAGGGCGCTGGTCGCCAACTGCCGGTCGGCCTCGACCCAGCGGCTGTAGGTCGGCAGGATCACTTGCTTGGCGATAGCGGCCGAGGTGACCGCTTGCGGGTCCTGGGGCGAGCAGGCACCGAGGGCGAGGGCGGCGAGGCTGGTGAACAACAGCTTGGGACGGAACATGTCAGGCTCCCATTTCTGGAAAAGGCATTTAAAGGGAATTCAGAAAGGCCAGCAACGCAGCGCGTTGCTCGGCATTGAACGCTAAAACCTGGCGTTGCGCCGCTTGTGCTTCGCCGCCATGCCACAGCACGGCTTCGAGCAGGTTGCGGGCACGACCGTCATGCAGGAACTGGGTGTGGCCGTTGACGGTTTCAGTCAGGCCGATGCCCCACAGCGGCGGGGTTCGCCAATCACGGCCGCCGGCCTTGAATTCGCTGCGGTTGTCCGCCAGGCCTTCGCCCATGTCGTGCAGCAGCAGGTCGCTGTAGGGGCGGATGACCTGGTTGGCAAGCTCCGGTTCAGCGGCGTTGGCGGCGGTGGTGTATTTGGGGGTGTGGCAAGACTGGCAACCGGCCTGGAAAAACAGATTCTTGCCCGCCAATACCTGGGGAGAATTCACGTCGCGACGGGCCGGTACGGCGAGGTTGCGGCTGTAGAACAGCACCAGTCGCAGAATGTTGTCGCTGACTTCCGGCTCGCCGTCCGGGCCGTTGCCACTGGGGGCGCGCTTGCAATCGACCTGGGTCTCGGTGCAATCGTCGAAGGGCCGCAGGCTCGTCGTCAGGCCCATGTCACCGGAGAACGCATGGACGTTCTGTTGGTTGAGGTTGGGTTGGCCGGCCTTCCAGCCAAACCGTCCAAGTACGGTTTTCTGTTGGGCATCGTCCCAGACCTGGTTGGGACGACCGGCAATGCCGTTGTTTTCCCGCGCCTGGGCTTTGGCGTTGGCCAGGATGGCTTCGTCGGGGATCGCCTCCAGCAACCCCAGGCCGATCATCGGCGGAGCGACACGGGCGGAAAAGCGCGTGTCCGGGTGCATCGGCCCATAGGCCAATTGGGTGATCTGCAGGTTTGGCTTGCGCAGCTCCACGACGGTGCCGTCCTTGAAGCGCACCGGGACGGGGCTGTAATCGACCCGGACTTTGCCTTCGGGAGCGACACCGGGGACGGACATGTCCTGCAACTGCCCGCCGTAAACCGGTTCAGGTACGACCCCCAGTTGTTCGATGACCTTGGCGTAGGGCGGTGCGTCGGGGATCGACAGGCGCACCAGCATCGAGACCGCGCTGGCGGCATCCGGCGCTGGCGGATGACCGCGACCGTCCTTGATGTGGCAGTTCTGGCAGGCGTTGGTGTTGAACAAGGGGCCGAGGCCATCCCGGGCGGTGGTGGTCGAAGGGGCAATTACCCAGGGGCTGCGGAAGAAACTGTTGCCGACGCTGAAATCCACGCGCCGCGAAGGCGGCAGGTTGGCCGAGGGCAGGGAAAAGGCGTTCTGATCGCTCTTGCGAACCGTCGCGGCGCCACCGGAACGGGCTTCACCCGGTTCGGCCTGGGTAAAACGCGGGGCATCATCGCAGGCACTCAGGCCCAGGGCCATGAACAGTGCACATAAACGAAGAGGCAACGACGGCATCGGGCGACCTGGAGATAGGTGAAAAGAGGGCGCAAAGTCTAACAGGGCGGGGCAGTTTGAATAAGAGGAATTATCGTTTGGTTTGAGGCGTAGTTTGATCCATTGTGGCGAGGGGATTTATCCACGTTGGCGCGCGCAGCGCCCCCAAAAATGTGACGGTCCCCACGTCCTATCAGGCAGCTCAGGGGCCGCTTCGCAGCCCAGCGGGGATAAATCCCCTCGCCACAGATCTATCATGTGCCCGGTCCTGCCAGTTAGATGAAGATTACGGCTGGACAACAGCCCCCGGCACCAACGGCAATTCCAGGGTTGCGACGAACCCACCGTCAGGATGATTGCCCAACACCAGCGCACCACCATGGCGCTCGGCGGCACGACGCGCAATCGCCAGGCCCAGGCCATGGCCGGCGGCGGTCTGGCCGGGGGCGCGATAGAACGGCTCGCCCAATTGCCCCAAGTGTTCGGCCTCCACGCCTGGCCCGTGGTCGCGCACGCTGATCCGAATCCGGTCGCCCTGGCGCGCCGCGCGCATTTCGATGGGTTGTCCGGCCGGATTGAAACGCTGGGCGTTGCGCAGCAGGTTGTCCACGGCCCGCTCGATCATGGTCGGCCAGCCCTTGAGGGCCAGGTTCGGCTCCGTGTCCAGTTGCACGTTTTGTTCAGGTGAAGCCAGCTGTGCATCTTTTTGCAAAGTGACCAGCAGGCCGTTGAGGTCCACGTCTTCGGCGCTGGCATTGTCGGCGTCAACCCGGGCCAGGACCAGGATTTCGCTGATCAACGCTTCCAGGCGATCGCATTCGCGGGTCAGGCGTGGCCAGAGTTTTTCACGTTCCTCGGGGCTGGCCCGTTCAGCCAATGCCAGGGCAATGCGCAGGCGGGCCAGGGGCGAGCGCAGTTCGTGGGACACGTCCCGCAATAGCTGCCGTTGGCTCCCGATCAAGCTTTGCAGGCGCGCGCCCATGCGGTTGAAGTCGGTGGCCAGTACGCCAAACTCATCCCGACGGTTGGCGAGCTTGGCGAGGCTGTTCTGTTGGTACGTGGTCTGTCCCAAATCGTGCACTGCACCGCGCAGGCGACTCAGTGGGCGGGTGATGGAGAGGGTCACCAGCAGGCTGAACAGGGTCAGCACCACCAGCGCGATGCCCAATGCACTGAGGGGCCAGAGCAGACTGCCGCGGTGCCAGGCGTCCAGTTCGGGATGGGGAATGCGGTAGATGAACAGGTACGTGTCGCCACTTTTGGCGCTGGTGAACTCGTCGGTCAGCCGCCGCCAGGGCAGGCGTCGGTCGTCGTTGTTCTGCCGAGCCTCAAAGGCCGCGGCACGATGGGGGAAGGTGCCGCGTACCACCGGGTCGCCGCTTTCGTTGAACACCTGGACGTCGATGTGATACTGGCGCTTGCGCTGTTGCAGGATGTCCTGGGCGGCATCCTCGCCCTGGCTTTCGTAGGTTTGCGTCCACTCTTCGGGCAGGGTATTGAGGCCAGGGTGACGGCTGAGGATCCAGGCATCCTGGTTCAGCATATGGCCCATCAGGATCGAAAGCCCTGCAACCAAGGCGATGGCCAGCCAGAAACTGGCCAGGATGCGCCAGAACAATGAACGCACGATAAATCCTCGAAAACAAAGAAAGCCCAACGGCGATTGACCGTTGGGCTGGGCAAGCTTCAGCGCATTATTGCGCTTTTTGCGGTTGTTGCGCTTTCCAGGCTTTGAACTCAGCCCACTCGGCGCGACGTTCGGCCTGTTTCTTCTGGATCGCGTCGAATTCCTTCTGCTGCTCAGGCTTCAATAAGCCACGGATCTGGGCATCGACTTTCTCATGCCGGGCCTGCATTTCGTCCTGCATGGCTTTCTGGTCGGCTGGCGACAGCTTGGCCAGGTACTTGTCGACCAGTTCCCGTTGTTCGTGGCGCTGTTCGCCCATGATCCGGCGAATCTGCTGGCGTTGTTCGCGGCTCAGGTCCAGTTGGCTGTAGGGGCCTTTGTCGTGCATCTGGCCGCCGTGACGCGGGCCGTCCATCGGACCCATCGGGCCGGGGCCTTCGGGCATGGCCATGGCGACAGTCGGCAGGGCGGCAGCGAACATCAGAGCGATAAGAGTCTTGCGCATGGTGTGTCTCCTTGTCTCATTCCCGGTCAGTTCCGGATGTGTGCAGATTACGGAGATCAAGGTCAGCGGCGGTCAGGGGGGCGTAAAGCTTGGGTAAAGACGTTTGGGGGCGGACCTGACAAAACCGTAGACGCAAAAAGTGCGGCGAGGAGATTATCTGTGGCGAGGGGATTTATCCCCGCTGGGCCGCGCAGCGGCCCCCTTGGTTTTATCTGATACATCGTGGTGGCAGGCACATCTGGGGGCGCTTCGCACCCCAGCGGGGATAAATCCCCTCGCCACAAAAGGATCCCCGGTCCAAGCACGGAATCGGTGCAGCGTTCAAAGGCTGTAGTAATAACCCCGGCTACGCAGCGCCACGATGCGTGGGCGACCGTCGGGGTGGGGGCCGATTTTCTTGCGCAGGTTGCTCACGTGCATGTCGAGGCTGCGGTCGTACAGGGTCAGCTTGCGGCCCAGGGCGATCTGCGCCAGTTCCTGCTTGTCCAGGGGCTCGCCCGGTTGCTTGAGCAGTGCTTCGAGCAGGCGACTTTCGGAAACGGTGAGGGTCTGTTCCTGTTCGTCGATGCTGACGACGCCACGCACCGGACTGAAGGTCAGGTCACCCAGTTCGATCTGGCTGGACACTGCCGCCGGATGGCTGCGGCGCAGCACGGCGCGCAGGCGGGCGGTCAGTTCCCGTGGGTCGCAGGGCTTGGCCAGGTAGTCGTCGGCGCCCAGTTCCAGGCCAAGGATACGGTCCAGCGGCTCACCCCGGGCCGACAGCATCAGCACCGGCAGCTCCGGGTGATCGTTGCGCAGCTGCTTGAGCAGTTCCAGGCCGCTGCCGTCGGGCAGCATCACGTCCAGGACCACGGCAGCCGGGGCGGTTTCGGCCAAGGCCTTGCGGGCACTCTGGCCATCGTGACAGGCGCGGACCTGAAACCCTTCCTGGCTCAGCCAACTCACGAGGAGCTCACACAGCTCCTGGTCATCATCTATCAGTAACAGCTCGCTCATGACTCACTCAATTTAGCCATTGCCGACGTTGTCTACGTCCACCGCTGGCAAAGATACCGCAGAGCAAGGCCAATAGCGCTACCCCGGCACCAATGACGAACCATTGCTGTTGATCGGTCAACAGCCGTGGCAGCGGGCTGGCCTGGGCTTCCTTGAGTTGCAGCTTCAGGCGCTGGTTCTCCTGGCGCAGCCGGCCCAGCACAGCGCTTTCGCGCTCGCTGTCGGCATTTTTCAGTTGTCTGCTCAGCTCTTCGCGCTGGCGTTCGCTGTCTTTCAAGCGTTGCTGCAACTCGGCGATCTGGCTGCCGGCGCTCAGGGACAGGGGCGCCGAATGACTGCCCTCGGGGCTTTCCTCGCCATGGGCGGGCGCTCCGATCGCCAACGAGACCAACAACAGGCACAACGGACCTTTGCGCATTGCAACTCCTGAATTCCAATCGAGATTAGACAGGTTGTCGGCCGGCGAACGATAAAGATGAGCAACGGCGGCAATGAGCCGCGAAGGCCCATCGCGCCAGGGGGGATTTACGGCAGGACTTGCTTGAACGGCTTGACCACGACATTGGCGTAGACGCCGGCCGCCACGAACGGATCGGCCTCGGCCCAGGCTTGGGCGGCGACCAGGGAGTCGAACTCGGCCACGATCAGGCTGCCGCTGAAGCCGGCGGCACCCGGGTCATTGCTGTCCACCGCCGGGTGCGGGCCGGCCAGCACGATGCGACCTTCGGACTTGAGCTGTTGCAGGCGCTCCAGGTGTGCCGGGCGCACGGCCAGGCGTTTTTCCAGGGAGTCGGCGACGTCGGTGGCAATGATTGCGTAGAGCATGTCAGTCCTCGGTTTTAGGCGTGGTGGGGTCGGCATCGTGCAGGTGACGGGACAGGTAGATGCCCTGGCCAATCAGGAACAGCAGCGTCATGCCCAGGCTGCCGAAGACCTTGAAGTCGACCCAGTACTCCTGGAACGTGAACGCAACGAACAGGTTGGCGGCACCGCAGAACAGGAAAAACGCGATCCAGGCGATGTTCAACCGGGTCCAGATCAGTTCCGGCAGGTTGATGGCATGGCCCATGATGCGCTTGATCAGCAGTCGGTCACCGATGAAGTGGCTGCCGATGAACGCGAGGGCAAACAGCCAGTTGACCACCGGGGCCTTCCATTTGAGGAAGGTTTCGCTGTGGAACGCCAGGGTCAGGCTGCCGAATACAAGGCAGGCGATCAGGGTCAGCCACTGGCTCTTCTCCAGCTTGCGCTGGGACACGAACAGCGCGCCGTAGACCACCAGGGAGCTGATGATCAGCACTGCGGTGGCGCTGTAAATACCGCCTACAGTCAAGGAGTGGCCGGCGAAATCGACGGCCCGGGGATCAAGTTTGTAGACGATGAAAAACAGCAGGAGCGGGATGAAGTCGATGAATTGTTTCACAGTGGCAGCCAGAAGCAGGATGTGGCGGCATAATAACAAACATCCTTGGCCGCGATAGGGCCAGCTGATTTGAGGTAACAAACTCTCGTGAATGTTGATTTGCACTGCCATAGCACGGCCTCCGATGGCGCCCTGGCGCCTGCGGTTCTGGTGGCGCGGGCGTTCGAGCACGGCGTGCGAGTCCTGGCCCTGACCGATCACGACACCCTCGAAGGCCTCGACGAGGCCCGCAGCGCCGCCACGGCGCTGGGCATGCAGCTGGTCAACGGGGTCGAGTTGTCGTGTACCTGGGGCGGGGCGACCATCCATGTGCTGGGCTATGGTTTCGATGTGAATGCGCCGGCGCTGGTCCAGGCCATCGCACAGCTGCGCGACGGGCGCTGGCTGCGGTCCGAAGAGATCAGCCGCAAGCTGGCCCTCAAGGGCATGCCCGGTGCGCTGGACGGCGCCCGGCAGATCCAGCAGGAACTGGGCGACAGCGGTAACGCACCGGCCCGGCCCCACTTTGCCGACTGGATGGTGCGCGAAGGGTTCGTCAAGGATCGCGCCGAAGCGTTCCGCAAATGGTTGGGCGCCGGCAAGCTGGGGGACGTCAAGCAGCACTGGCCGACCCTGGAAGAAACCGTCCAGACCCTGCGGGCCGCTGGCGCCTGGGTCAGCCTGGCGCATCCATGGCACTATGATTTCACCCGCAGCAAGCGCCGGCGCCTGGTCGCCGACTATATTCAAGCGGGGGGCCATGCCATCGAGGTGGTCAACGGCCATCAGCCTGCCGAGCAAGTGGGCAGCTTGGCGATCCTGGCCCGAGAGTTCGGCCTGCTGGTCACCGCCGGCAGTGATTTCCATGGCCCTGGGGGCTGGTCCGAGATCGGCGAATACCGCCCGTTGCCGGAAGATCTGCCACCACTCTGGTGTAGATTCAAACATGATCCCGTTACCGCCGCCGTCTGAACAGGTAGAACACGTGAGTCAATTTTTCCAGATTCATCCGGAAAACCCGCAGGCGCGCCTGATCAAACAGGCCGTGGAAATCATTCGTGGTGGTGGCGTGGTGGTCTATCCCACCGACTCGTCCTACGCCATCGGTTGCCAGATCGGCGACAAGAATGCCGTGGAGCGCGTCAGACGCCTGCGTCAACTGGACGACAAGCACAATTTCGCGCTCATCTGCAGCGACCTTTCGCAGTTGGGCCTGTTCGCCAAGATCGACACCGGCACCTTCCGCTTGCTCAAGGCGCATCTGCCGGGGCCGTACACGTTCATTCTCAATGCCACCCGGGAAGTCCCGCGGCTGTTGCTGCACCCGAAAAAGCGCACCATCGGCCTGCGGGTGCCGAGCCATCCCATCGCCTTGGCGCTGCTGGCGGAACTGGGTGAGCCGCTGATGAGCGTGACGCTGATCATGCCCGGCGAGACCGAGCCGTTGACCGATCCCTATGAGATGCGCCAGATACTCGAGCATCAGGTGGACCTGATCATCGACGGCGGTTTCGGCGGCATGTCGGCGTCCACGGTGATCAACCTGGCCGATGGCGAGCCCCAGGTGGTGCGCGTCGGGTGCGGCGATCCGACGCCGTTCATGGTCGAGGCCTGAATGTCCGCCGTGGAAACCGCCGTGGACAATGCCGACAGCCAGGCCGGCGCGCAGCAGGAGTTGCCGTTCGCCATGGTCTATGGCCAGGCGGTCATGGAAATGCCCCTGGACCTGTACATTCCGCCGGATGCGCTGGAAGTGTTCCTCGAAGCCTTCGAGGGCCCGCTTGACCTGCTGCTGTACCTGATCCGTAAACAGAACATCAATATCCTCGACATCCCCGTGGCGGAAATCACCCGCCAGTACATGGGCTACGTCGAGTTGATGCAGTCGGTACGCCTGGAACTGGCGGCCGAGTACCTGGTGATGGCGGCCATGCTGGCCGAGATCAAGTCGCGGATGCTGCTGCCGCGCTCGGCGGAGGTCGAAGCGGAAGAGGACGACCCGCGGGCGGAGTTGATCCGGCGCTTGCAGGAGTACGAACGCTTCAAGGTCGCCGCCGAAGGCCTCGATGGCTTGAACCGGGTGGGGCGCGATGTGGTGGTGCCCAAGCTCGATGCGCCCGAAGCGCGGGCGCGCAAGTTGCTGCCGGATGTGAGCCTGGAAGAGCTGCTGATGTCCATGGCCGAGGTCCTGCGCCGAGGCGATATGTTTGAAAGTCACCAGGTCAGCCGCGAAGCGCTGTCCACCCGTGAGCGCATGAGCGATGTGCTGGAGCGGCTCAAGGGCGGCGGCTTCGTGCCGTTCGTCGAGCTGTTCACCGCCGAGGAAGGGCGGCTGGGGGTGGTGGTGACGTTTATGGCGGTCCTGGAATTGGTCAAGGAATCCTTGGTCGAGCTGGTGCAGAATGAGCCGTTCGCAGCGATCCACGTGCGGGCACGAGCCGAATAACGAGCAAATCAATGAATCTGACTGAACCCCGCGAGCTGGCCCCCTTGCTTGAAGCTTTCCTGTTGGCCTCGGGAAAGCCGCAATCGATGGAGCGCCTGTTCGAACTCTTCGAAGAAGGCGAGCGACCTGAGCCGGCCGTATTCAAGAAAGCCCTGACGCTGCTGGGCAAGTCCTGCGAAGGACGGGCTTTCGAACTCAAGGAAGTGGCGTCCGGTTATCGCCTGCAGATCCGCGAGAAGTTCGCACCCTGGGTCGGACGCCTGTGGGAGGAGCGGCCGCAGCGTTACTCCCGCGCCATGCTCGAAACCATGGCGTTGATCGCCTATCGCCAACCGATCACCCGGGGCGAGATCGAGGATGTACGGGGCGTGGCGGTCAACAGCCATATCGTCAAGACGTTGCTGGAGCGCGAGTGGATCCGCGTCGTCGGCTATCGCGATGTGCCGGGCAAACCGGCGATGTTCGCCACCACCAAGGCCTTTCTCGATCACTTCAACCTGAAGAACCTGGATGACCTGCCGCCCCTGGCCGAACTGCGGGAGCTGGAACCCGAACCGGTACTGGAGTTCGACGACGTGCCGGTGCCCCAGGGCTTGCAGGAACTGGCGGATGCCAGCGCCGAGCCTGAGGAACCGAAGGAAGAGACCAGTTTCCACTCGTTGTTGCTGGAGCTGGACACCATGGAGGAGGGCTTGAAGACTGATTTCGACGATCTGCTGCGTGAGGGGCCTGGTCCCGGGGATGAGCCACCCGAGGCCGATAGCGAGGTGGAACCTGCACCAGAGCCAGAAGCAGAACCGGAAGAGGACATCCTCGGCGTTGCCGAGGCCCGGGAAAAACTGTTGGCCGCCGTTGCCGCCCTCCAGCCGCCGGAACCCGAACTGAGCGACGAAGAAGCCGAAGCCCGGGCCCTGGCCGAGGCGATCGAGAACGAACGACGCCAGTTCGACGATTGATCCAACTTGTGCGCAGACCTGAGTGACACATCACCGTCCCCTGTGGGAGCGGGCTTGCCCGCGAAGGCGGTGGGTCAATAACATTGATTGGCCTGACACTCCCTCTTCGCGAGCAAGCCCGCTCCCACAGGGGGTCATGCGGTGCATCATGCTGCATTGCGCCACCGGTCGGCGGAAAAAGCGCCGAGTCTGTGTTGATCAGCTAGTCTCAGATGCGCAATCGCCTCAACAGGCGTATGATTCGCGACCCTTTGGCGATCCCTTCGTCCAAGACCCGTTTTCAAAGCGTCAGGCCAGGCCTGACCCGACCACACCGGGAGGTGCCCAGAATGAAAGACCAAGACCAGAACGACAGCCAGGAAATCGGCCCAGCAGGCGAGAAGCTGCAAAAAGTCCTCGCCCGTATCGGCGTCGGTTCGCGCCGTGACGTGGAAGCCTGGATCACCCAAGGCCGGATCAAGGTCAATGGCAAAGATGCCACCTTGGGCCTGCGTGTCGACATGCACGACGCCATCACCATCGATGGCAAGGTGATCAAGCGCGAAGAGGCCGCCGAAACGGTGCGCCGCGTGATCATGTACAACAAGCCCGACGGCGAGATCTGCACCCGCGACGATCCGGAAGGCCGTCCGACCGTGTTCGACAAGATGCCGCGTCCGAAAGAAGGCCGCTGGATCAACATCGGTCGCCTGGACATCAACACCACCGGTTTGCTGATGTTTACCACCGACGGTGAGCTGGCCAACCGTTTGATGCACCCGTCCTACGAGATGGACCGCGAGTACGCCGTGCGTGTGCGTGGCGAAGTCGACGACGAGATGATTGAGCGCCTCAAGGCCGGCGTTGTGCTGGAAGACGGCCCGGCGCGTTTCACCGACATCAAGCAGGCGCCCGGCGGTGAAGGTTTCAACCACTGGTATCACTGCGTGGTGATGGAAGGCCGTAACCGTGAAGTGCGGCGTTTGTGGGAATCCCAGGGGCTGGTGGTCAGCCGCCTCAAGCGCGTGCGTTTCGGCCCGGTGTTCCTCAACTCCGACCTGCCGATGGGCCGCTGGCGCGAAATGAGCCAGTACGAAGTCGACATCCTGGCCGCCGAAGTGGGTCTCAAGCCGGTGGCAATGCCGCAGATGACCGCCAAGAGCAAGGACAAGCTGGAGCGGATGCAGCGTAAATCCTCGCGCCCGATGGGCAAGACCGAGCGCGTGCGTACGTTGCGTCCGGCTGCTGAAGGTGTGGCGACCGGTCCGCGTCCTTCCCGCGAGCCGCAGATCGAAGGTGAACGCCCGGCCCGCAAGCCTGCGCCTCGTCAGGACGGTGAGCGTGGCCCACGTACGCCGCGTCCGGCCAATGGTCGGACCGAGCGCGGTGAAGGTCGCGGTGCTCCGGCGGGGCGCGGTACGCCCGTCGCCGATCGCCCGGCCGACACCAAGCGTCCGGCCAAGCCGGCGCCGAAAAAACGCCCGGGTATCGTCCTGGCCGACCGCGACGCGCCATCGGGCAAGCGCCGTGGTGCACCGGCAGGTTCGGGACAGCGTCCGGGGTTCGGGCGTCGTAAGCCGGAGTGAGGCAGCTATGAGCTTCTAGCTGCAAGCTGCAAGAAAAAACGGCAACCACTAGGTTGCCGTTTTTGTGTCTGGCGTTATTGATACGCTGCCGGTGCGGCCGTCTTCGCGAGCAGCTCCACACCGCGATCCAGAGGCTGCTCGCTCTTTCTTGCCGCTTGAAGCTCACCGCTTGCAACTGCCCCTAAAGCACAAACCGCCCATCAAACATCGGCTCGTTATCCAGCGCCAATACGCCGCTCTCGAAAATCAGATCCAGATGATGGCTGCCTTTGGCCCCGCCACCCAGTCCCAGGTGCAAGCCGCAGTGGCGCTCCTCGAAACCGGCATTGCGGGCATACAGGCTCTTGACCCCTTCGTTGGTGCCGATCCCCAATTCCTCGATACGGCGATTGGATGGGTTGGCGTCCAGGTATTTGTTGAAGTCGTGCTCCAGGCCAGGTACATCGGTGGCGATTTTCTGGATGGTGGAGTCTTCGATCCACAGCTCCAGCGGCGATTGCAACACGCCGTATTTGCGTGCGAACGGGATGGTGCTCAGGAAAGTCCCGACGAACTTCACCCGGCCATTGATGGTGTCACTGTGGGTGGCGATTTCGCCGGGGGCCAGGTCGTAGTTGCCGAGGCCGTTGATGTCGGTCCACTTCTTCACGCCGCTCAAGGCTGTGTCGAAATATGAACCGCGGTCATCCTGGAAACTCAGGCTCGTTGCCTGGGACATGCGTCGGATCAGGTGACTGTTGAGCCCGGCGATGCGCTGGGGAATCACGCTGAAGGTGTCGTAGAAATAATCGCCGTAGTCCTTGAACAGCAGCGATTTCTTCCAGTTGTCGGCCATCACGCCTTGCAGCGCACGGACAAAGTCCGGGCCGTCGGGACGTGGGTTGGGCAGGGTGGAAGAGTCGTAGAAGAAAATATACAGATCGCTGTCGGCAATGGCCTTGGACAGGCGCTCCGTGGGCTCGAGGTCCAGGCGCATGGCACTGAACCGGAAGGGTGAGCCGCTGCCTGCCTGTTCGGCGATGGCGCCGGTCAGCGCTTCGTAGTCAGCGGTATGACCGAGCAACACCTTGGCGGGCTGAATGCCGGCCAGGGCGGGATGGTGTTCGAGATAGTAAAGGAAATGTGAGATGGCTCGTTGTGTGTCCATGCTTATTCTTCCCTGACAAGTTCATTTGACTTCCCTGACAACCGGCAAAAAGTGGCGGAGCCGACCGGCCGGATCGCCTCCGCCGGGCGGTGCCTACAGAGGCCACATCGCCGTGCCGAACGGAACGACGGCGTCGGCTTGCATCATTTCAACGGCGGCTTCATGGGTCGGGGCCTCAAACCATTCGTCCAGTTGCAGTTCGGTTTCCAAGTCTTTGTCCAGTGCTTGCATAGTGAATCTCCTAGATGACTTTTACGGAAATCAGCGGACCGATTCGGCGAGTGGAAACAGGCCGGTGACGGCACCGCAGAACTTGTCGGCACGATGCCTTGGCAAGTCGCTGAAAAACCTAGTCGAGGGTTTTTTGGATTGCAAAAAAATAATTTATTTTTTTTCGTTTGAACTTTTTGTTCCATTTTTAACGACAACATTACTCATTCAAAAACAGCCGCCTGGGTGTTTTTTTTAATAGGTAGCTACCTACCGTCAATTTGCAGTCAGCCTACGGAAAATTCCTACTTGGAAAGTTTGCGTGACGGGTTGTAAAGAAATGCTGACGAAAAAGGCCGGCCGAAAGGGGCCGAAACGTTGTTTCCCCAAAGCGTAAGAAAAAACTTCCGTAAGCCCCGCCCTGCAGGGTTTTCCAAGGCTCTGGCCCGCTTGTTTCGAATCGATGGGCAGGGTGAGATGCGCCCCATGCCTGTCGTGCAGGTGAATAACAAGAAGGAGGCGCAATGAACGCCGCAGCTCCAGTGCATTTCTCCCGTCGTGGCGTTTTTAGCGCTACACCCTTCAGGGGCTCGCAAGGGCCTGGACACTTTTTTGCAGCCGCCCGGCATGTTCGAGGCGGACCCATGCAATCCCGGCAAACGACACGCTGATCCGGTGGTGTCTGGCAGCAGGGGGTCAGCGGTGTACAATGCGCCGCGTTTTACTGTGACCCTTCGCGTACCCACGCACTTTCAAGGTTATCCACCTTGTTCACTCCGCCACGCCACAAGCGTGTCGGGTTCGATTTCGTCACAGATAAAAACAAACAGGTGACGCATGACCGTTGTAAAAACGCTGAAGTCCTGGTGCCTGCGCTGGGGTTTGATCGGTGCTGCTTGAGATCCGATTCGAGCGGCAACGTCTAACGAACATCATCAAACCTTGCGTGAGACCCTTTTCATGAGTGGACAAAACTCGCATTCGGGCGAGCTGAAACGCGGCCTGAAAAATCGCCACATTCAATTGATCGCCCTCGGTGGCGCGATCGGCACCGGCCTGTTCCTCGGCTCGGCGGGGGTGCTGAAATCAGCCGGCCCGTCGATGATCCTCGGCTACGCCATCTGCGGCTTCATCGCCTTCATGATCATGCGCCAGTTGGGCGAAATGATCGTCGAAGAGCCCGTCGCCGGGTCCTTCAGCCACTTCGCCCACAAGTACTGGGGTGGTTTCGCCGGGTTCCTGTCGGGTTGGAACTGCTGGATTCTCTACATCCTGGTGGGTATGTCCGAGCTGACCGCGGTCGGCAAGTACATCCATTACTGGGCCCCGGACATCCCCACCTGGGTGTCGGCGGCGGCGTTTTTCATCCTGATCAATGCGATCAACCTGGCCAATGTCAAAGTCTTCGGCGAGGCTGAGTTCTGGTTCGCGATCATCAAGGTCGTGGCGATTGTCGGCATGATTGCCTTGGGCAGCTATTTGCTGGTCAGCGGTCATGGTGGCCCGCAGGCGTCGGTGACCAACCTGTGGTCTCATGGTGGGTTCTTCCCCAACGGCGTGAGCGGCCTGGTGATGGCCATGGCGATCATCATGTTCTCCTTCGGTGGCCTGGAAATGCTCGGTTTCACCGCCGCTGAGGCCGACAAACCGAAAACCGTGATCCCCAAGGCCATCAACCAGGTGATCTACCGTATTCTGATTTTCTACATTGGTGCGCTCGTGGTGCTGTTGTCCCTGACGCCTTGGGACAGCCTGCTGGCCACCCTTAACGCCTCCGGCGATGCCTACAGCGGCAGCCCGTTCGTGCAGGTGTTCTCGATGCTGGGCAGCAACACCGCGGCGCATATCCTCAATTTCGTGGTGCTGACCGCCGCGCTGTCGGTGTACAACAGCGGCACCTACTGCAACAGCCGCATGTTGCTGGGCATGGCCGAGCAGGGCGATGCGCCCAAGGCCTTGTCCAGGATCGACAAGCGCGGCGTGCCGGTACGTTCGATCCTCGCGTCGGCGGCGGTCACGCTGGTGGCGGTGCTGTTGAACTACCTGGTCCCGCAGCATGCGTTGGAGTTGTTGATGTCGCTGGTGGTCGCGACCCTGGTGATCAACTGGGCGATGATCAGCTACTCGCACTTCAAGTTCCGCCAGCACATGAACCAGACCCACCAGACGCCACTGTTCAAGGCGCTGTGGTATCCGTACGGCAACTACATCTGCCTGGCGTTCGTGGTGTTCATCCTGGGCGTGATGTTGCTGATCCCCGGCATCCAGATCTCGGTCTACGCGATTCCGGTGTGGGTGGTGTTCATGTGGGTGTGCTACGTGATCAAGAACAAGCGCAGTGCGCGGCAGGAATTGGCTGTGGCGGCTGCCAAGTAAGCACGAAGCCCTGTGGGAGCGAGCTTGCTCGCGATTGCAGTGTGTCAGTCACCCTTGATATTGCTGACCCACCGCCATCGCGAGCAAGCTCGCTCCCACAGGGTTAGGCGTTGTCGGGGGGATTCGGGGTATTCTGTGGGGCCTGATAGCGGACCCTTTTCCCATGCTGGCGATTTCCAACACCGTGCACATCCCGGACGCCGAGATCGAGCTGACGGCCATCCGCGCCCAAGGGGCCGGGGGGCAGAACGTCAACAAGGTCTCCAGCGCCGTGCATTTGCGCTTCGACATTCCGGCCTCGTCGCTGCCCGAGTTCTACAAGGAACGGTTGCTGGCCCTGCGCGACAGTCGCATCACCAGCGACGGTGTGCTGATCATCAAGGCCCAGCAATACCGCACGCAGGAACAGAACCGGGCCGATGCGCTGGAGCGCTTGTCCGAACTGATCCTCAGCGCCACCAAGATCGAAAAGAAGCGCCGCCCGACCAAGCCGACCCTGGGTTCGAAAAAGCGTCGCCTGGAGTCCAAGACCAAGCGCGGCTCGATCAAGGCCGGGCGCGGCAAGGTGGATTTCTAGTCCTTCTCCCGCGCTTCACGGTACCGGGGCGCCTGCCGGTACAGGTAGACACTCAGTGCCAATCCGCCCAGGGCCGCCAGGGCGGCGAACAGAAAGATCGAGGCAAAGCCGAAGCCGGCGGCAATCGCACCGGCCAGTGGCCCGGTGATCCCCAACGACAAATCAATGAACAGCGAATAGGCGCCCACCGCCGCCCCACGACTGGAGGCCGGCACCAGGTTGACCGCTTCCACGCCCAGCGCCGGAAACACCAGGGAAAAGCCGAAACCGCTCAACGCCGCGCCCGCCAGGGCCCAGTGGGCATCCGGTGCGAGCCACAACAGCAACAGGCCGAGGGTTTCCACCGACAGGCAGGCAATCGCTACGCGAAAGCCGCCCAGACGGTTGATCAGGTTGCCGAACAGCAGGCGCGCGCCGATGAAGCTGGCGCCGAACAGGCTCAGGCACAGCACGGCGTTATCCCAGTGCTGCGTGGCGTAGTACAGGGTGATGAAGGTCGCGATCGTGCCAAACCCGATGGAACCCAGGGCCAGGCCGCAGCCGTGTGGCAGCACACGTCCCAGCACATGCATGAACGGCAGGCGTTCGCCGGCGACGATGGGCGCCGCGGTTTTGCGCCAGGCCAATGCCAGCCCCAGCAAACCCAGCAAGATGATGCTGACGCCCATGCTCCACAGCCCCAACGCATTGACCAGCCATACCCCCAGCGGCGCACCGATCGCCAGCGCGCCGTAACTGGCGATGCCGTTCCAGGAAATCACCTTGGCGGTATTCGCTGCACCGACCCGGCCAATGCCCCAGCCAATCGAACCCGAACCCACCAGGCTTTCGGCACTGCCCAGCACCAGGCGACCGATCAACAGGCTGATCAGGCTGAGTGTCGGCAGGTGGGGCGTCCAGGCCGACACGAGCATGAACACACCGCTCAGCCCACAGCCGGCGAGGCCGAACATCACCGCGCGCTTGCTCCCCAGGTTGTCGATGATTCGCCCGGCGTAAGGGCGACTGAGCAGGGTGGCCAGGTACTGCACGCTGATCACCAGCCCGGCGATCACCGCGCCGAAACCCAGTTCGCCATGGACGAAACCGGGCAGCACGGCCAGGGGAATGCCGATATTCAGGTAGCCGATGAAGGTGAACAGGACAATGGAAACGACTTGCAGCGTGACCGCCAGGGGGCGCTGGGAATCTGACATGGGAAAGAGGTCCACGGAGCAGCAGGATAGATAGGCTGCTTATGATAACGGCGAGCGCGGCGTCCGGGCGTGGAAAAGTAAAACTATTTGCCCAGTGGTGGTTCAGCCGTCGTGCTGTTCGCTGACCAGGCGCGTGGTGACCAGTGCGGCGATGGCGTTTTCTTCGCTGCCGAAACGGGCCAGCAGGGCCGCTTGTTTCTCGGCGGGGAGGCGGGTCCAGATCTCGACCATTTTCTCGGCGGTGCCGATCAGGACGCTGGCCTGGGCTTCGCTGAAGGGAGGGGTGTCATCGGTCATGGAGGTACTCGGGTTCAGGCAGTGTGGAAAGCGCATCTTAGCGCTTTCCACACGGTCTGGTGGTGCGGGTCAATCAGTCTTCGCTGTCGGCCTGGCGGCGTTCAGTGGCTTGCTTGGGCTCGGGTTGCTGGGCATCAGGTTGCCCCCCGGCTTGTAGCGTGGTCGTCTGCTCAGTGTCGTGCAGGCTTGGGAAGGGGAGATTAGGGATCTCGTGCATATCGCGCTCCTCGCAAAGTCTGTGGATAGATCTGGTAGATCCGCGCTTTTACAAAGCGTGGGCAGGATACCCCAGGAGAAATGACAAAAAGACTTTTAAATCCCGTTGTGCCGACAAAAGGGATTGTCTGGACAAGTTATGACCAATTTCACTTTACGGTGGCTTGGGCGAGCTTTCCTGGCGGTCGACACCAGGGATTACCGATGGTCGGCAAGGCTCAAGAGTGCGCCCGCAGGGCCGATGGCGTGTGTATATCGCGCTGCATTCGGTCGTGACACCGGACATGGAGGTCGGGGCATGTCGCTCTGTGAGTTCGGCTCTTCCACTGCCATGAGATTCCCACCATGTTTCTACAAAAATCCTTGAGAGCCCAGATTCTTGCTCTGCTCAGCGGCAGTTTGCTGGCGATGCTGTTGATCGCCCTGGCGTCCTTTCATTTCCTGTCCGAGGGTGTCCAGAATTATCGCCACCTGATTGATGGCCCGTTGCGCGCCTCGCAGTTGATCGACGAGGCCAACCTGCAATTCAAGGTACAGGTCCAGGAGTGGAAAAACGTCCTGTTGCGTGGCAAGCAGCCAGCGGACCTGAATAAGTACTGGAAGCAATTCGAAGAGCGCCAGCACGATGTCCAGGGCATTCTGGGTGAGTTGATCGGGCACAAGGATCTCCCAGCCCAAATCAAGGCACGCATTGAGCGCCTGAGGGACGAACACCGTCAGTTGGGTTCGGCATACCAGAAGGGCCGGGACGCGTTTGTGGCGGCCGGTGCTGACGCGGCGGCCGGTGATGCGGCGGTCAAGGGCGTCGACCGTGCTGCCAGCGAGCAGATGAGTGTGTTGGTGGCTGAGTTGCGCCAGATGGGCCGCGAGCAATCGGTGTCGATCAGTGCCGGGGCGGATCGCACGATTATGCTGGGCACCGTAGTGATGCTGGTTTCGGGCCTGCTGATCGGGTTGTTCAGCCTGTGGCTGGTCAATCGCAATCTGGTGCAGCCCATCCGCAACCTGATCGAATACGTGACCCAATTGAGTCGCGGCCGTTTCGCCGAGCGGGTAGTCAGCAGTCGCCAGGACGAACTGGGCGATCTCGCCCTGGCGGCCAATACCTTGCGCGATTTCCTCTCCGAAACGTTCACGCGCCTGCAACGCAGTGCCACGGAATTGGACAGTGCCAGCGGTGAGCTCAATGCCATCGCCAGCCTGATGAGCCAAGGCACCAGCGAACAATTCGAACGCACCGATCAGGTGGCAACGGCCATGAACGAGATGTCCGCCACCGCCCAGGAAGTTGCCCGCCATGCCGCCGATGCGGCGCGGGCTGCCGATGATGCCGATCATTCGGCGCAGCAGGGCGAGAAAGTGATGCAGGGCACTATCCACACCATCACCCAGATGCGTGGCGAAATCGCCAACACGGCCACGGTGATCCGTCGCCTGGAAACCGACAGCGGGCGCATCGGTAAAGTGCTTGAAGTGATTCGCGGGATCGCCGAGCAGACTAACCTGCTGGCACTCAACGCAGCCATCGAAGCGGCACGGGCGGGTGAGGCCGGTCGCGGTTTCGCGGTGGTCGCTGATGAGGTTCGCAACCTGGCCCAGCGCACGGCGTCATCGATCATCGAAATCAATCAGATCATCCAGACCGTGCAGACTGGCGCAGTGGACGCGGCCCAGGCCATCGAAAGCGGGCAGTCGCGCAGTGAAGAAAGTGTCGAGCAGGTGACCCAGGCCGGCGCCATGTTGGAGCGCATCACCCAGGCGGTGGAAGCGATTCGCGACATGAACCGCCAGATCGCCACCGCCGCGGAGGAGCAGACCTCCGTGGCCGAAGACATCTCGCGCAACCTCACTGAAATCACCTGCATCGCCAGCACCAACCTCGACAATGTGCAGCGCACCGAAGCGGCCAGTCGGGATTTGCATGGGTTGTCCGGGCAGTTGAATGAAGTGACGGCGCGGTTGAGTGCTTGACGGCTTGTGGCGAGGGAGCACGCCCCCTCGCCACAAAAGCTTATGCGAACCCGAGGTGGATCAATTTCAATAATCGCGCCGCTTGCGAAACGCCCATCGGCCTGCAATCACGGTAAAGGTTGCCACCAGCGCCACCAGGATCCAGAAGCCCTCGGGGTCACCCGCCAGCGGTACGCCGCCGACGTTCATGCCGAAGAAACCGGCAATGATGTTGATGGGCAGCGCCAGGACCGTGACCACGGTCAGGGTGAACAGCGTACGGTTGCTTTGTTCGTTGAGGTTGGCAGCGATCTCTTCCTGCAGCAGCTTGATCCGCTCGCCCAGGGCGGTGAGGTCGTTGATGATCAGGGCAAACTCCTCGGTGGACTTGCGCAGCTCCTTGACGTCTTCCTTCTGCAACCATTGCGGTGGGCGGTTGAGCAAGCGCAGCAACGAGCCCGGCTCCAGGGCCAGCAAGCGTTGCAGGCGCACCAGCACGCGGCGCTGGGCACCCAACTCGGAGCGGTTGGTGGACAGTCGCGAAGAGAGCAATTGATCCTCGATCTGGTCGACGCTGAGGCTGGTCTTGCGCACGATCTGAGTCAGCACTTCGCCTTGGTCGCGTAGCAGATGCACGAGCAGTTCCAGGGGTGAGCGAAAGCTCTCGCCGGCCTTGACCGATGAGCGCAGCTTGTCGACCGAATGCAAAGGTTGCAGGCGCGCGCTGATGATCAACCGACTGTGCACGCAAACCCACAGTGTGGAGACATCCGAGGACACCAGGTTGCTGAGGTTGAACACCACGTCGTTGACCACGGCCAGCAATGCCGAGTCGACATGTTCGATCCGGGTCGAGCGTGAGCCTTCGTGCAAGGCTTCGAAAAACTCCTCGGGCAGGGCCAGGTGACTTTTCATCCAGCGTTCGCAGGCGGCGTGAGCCAGGTTCAGGTGCAGCCAGAGAAACTCATCCGGGTCTTGCGGTTGTTGCAGGCTTCGCAGGGCCTGGGCCGAATCGATCTCCCGGCCACGCTCGCCGGGGCGGAAACGAAATCCGTAAAGCAGGCCGAACAGGTCAGGATCGCGATGGCTTTGGTCGATGCTGTGGTTCATGAGGGCTCGCTGGCGGGGAGTGCCTGTCGCGGCGACAACAGGTTCACTTGAGCGGCATCATTGCAAGCTTTCTTGAAGGTTTTGTGACAGGTATGTCGCGGTGCTGGACCTGTGGAGTTCATAGCGGATTTTCACATACGCCAAACAAAAAGCCGCGCAACTCGAAAGTTGCGCGGCTTTTTTTTGTCGATGGATCAAGTGTCTTGCTTGTTGCTCAGGACTTTGCCGGTTGTAGCGTCGAAGTCAACGTCAAACTCTTTGCCATCGGCGGTTTTCAGTTCCACTTCATACTCATAACCGTTGAAGTGGTTATCGAGGTCGGTGTCTGTGATGGTGGCACCTGGGTGCAACTTCAGGGCTTCTGCGTTCATCGACTCCAGGGATTTGATCTTGCCTTCCTTGACCAGTTGCGGAACCTGGTCGATTCGAACGTCAGCCTGGGCCAGGCCAGCGGTGAGGGTCAGGGCGGCAGCGGTGAACAGGGCAGTCAAAGTTTTCATATGTCTTTCCTTGGTGTCGTTAAAGGGTGAGTCGTTTAAGTGGGTTCAGATTATCTCTGGCAACTTAATTCACGCTTAATTCGGAAAACTTTTTAAAAACAGGATTAAGCCCATGGAACTAACGCCACTGTTCCATGGGCGTGTTCGGATCAGTAGCCGTTCTTCTCCAGCAACTGCGCCACGCTGCCCGTATCGGGACGCTTGAAGTACTTGAGCAACTCACTGGCCCGGTTGGTGAAAATGCCATCCACGCCAGCGTCCATCACTTTCTTGAAGTCCACCGGCTCATCCACGGTGTAGACATGCACCAGCAAACCCTGGGCATGGGTGTACTGGTTCATCCATGGCTGTACCAGATCCGAGTAACTCTGGCTGCCGCCATGGGTCAAGGCCGCGGACGGACCGGTGCCCACTGCACCCTGGGCCTTGGCGTACTGGACCCATTTCTCGAATTCCGCCCTGTCCTTGGGTTCCTGCTTGGCATAGTAGACCGCCTTGTCCGTTTCACCGGATTCGGCAAACGGCACCTTGGACTTGGGTTCGATGTTGCCCTCGCCGACCCACAGCAAGAGGATCTTCGGCACCTTTGGCATCTCTTTGTGCAACAGTTCCAGGCTGCTCTTCTCGAAGGTCTGCAAGACCACCTTGCCCTTGCCTTGACCGACCCCGATGGCGCTTTTTGCGAGCTTCGAGCCGGAGGGGCTCAACCAGCCACGGTCCTGCAATTTGTCCTTGAGGTCACGTTCGATGCCGGGAAACAACTTCGGCTCCTTGGTTTCGATATACAGTCCCGGTTTGTGCTGTGGGTTGCCCTGGGCAATGTCGATCACTTCATCGAGGGTGAGGATCTTCAGGCCGGCGAACGAAGGGCGGGCGCGGTCCGGGTAGGCGGTGTTGAACCAACTGCCGGCATCGAGGGTTTTGAGTTCCGCCATGGTGAACTCGTTGGCAGTGCTGTCCTTGCGTTCGGGAAACTTGGTGGCGACATCTGTGGTGCGCAGCAGGCTGTCGTCATGCAGGACGAACAACACTCCGTCCTTGCTGCGTTGCAGGTCCAGTTCCAGGTAGTCGGCGCCCAGGTCGCGAGCCAGCTTGTAGGCGGCGGCGGTGGATTCCGGCGCGTCGAAGGAGGCACCGCGGTGGGCGATGACCGCCGGATGCGGAATGCCTTGAAGGGTTGCCAGGGCCTTGGGGCTCGGGGCTTCGGAGGCTTGTGTCTGGCCCAAGCCGAGCAACAGGCTCAGCACCAAGGCGCTGCGGGTGAAGGTGACAGGCATGCTCGAGATCCTTTCGTGATTTTCAAAGGCTTCTCTTTTAACAATTGAACGCGTTCGGCGCTATCGCTACACCGCTATAAACCTGTGCAAAGCAGATTTTTCCCACGCATTTCAAGGCCGCTTTGCAGTACCCTTGGCCGCACAGTTTCCCCGCAGAGGGAAACCTTAATTCCAGCATCCGCTTGCCCTGCGTGTAAACCATTGATCAGACGTCCCGAGGGACGCATCCATGAGGTTTACCATGCGCACCACTTCGACATTCATCTGCCAGGCCGCCGACCAGCTCAAGGGTTTTGTCGGCCTGAACCGCAAGACCGGCCAGTACATCGTGCGGTTCAGCGAAGACGCCTTCGGCATGGACGTTGCCGACGACGGCATCATTCCCACCAGCGAATTTGTCTGGGCCCCCGCAGCAGACGGCGCCATGGCCCTCAAGCGCGAGCGGATCCAGCTGTTGCTGGACCAGAACATCGACGACCGCATCAACCTCACCGAACCTTTGCGGGTGTACATGGCCCGCAGCGATCTGCCGGAAATCGTGGCGGTGCGGCAGTTGGTGGAAGGCTGAGGCCAGGATCTAGAAACACTGTGGGAGCTCAGCTCCCACAGTGGATTTGTGGTGAAGGCAGATCTGTGAACACCCGAGATTCAGTGTGGGAGCGGGCTTGCTCGCGAAGATGTCGGCACATTCAACATCGCTGCAAGCTGACCCGCCGCTTTCGCGAGCAAGCCCGCTCCCACAGGTTTGTATCCTGGCATCAGGTTGGGCGTTGGAAGGCATAGTCCCGTTCGACCTTGCACACCCTCGTATGGCAATGGGTATACCAGGTGGAGCGACCGCGCTCACGGATCGCGCGGTGTTCGGGATGCTGCTTCCAGGCCAGGATCGCGGCTTCATCGCTCCAATACGACACAGTGATCCCCAAACCATCGTCGCCACGGGCCGATTCGACACCTAAAAATCCGCGCTGCTCCCGAGCCAGGGCCAGCATGCGCTCGGCAGCTTCGGCGTAGCCTTGGTCCCCCTCGGTACGCAGGGAGGTGAAAATCACGGCGTAACAGTGGGCGCTCATGGCATTTTCCTCGCGCAGGCTTCGACAAACGCGCGGACCAGCGGCGGCACCCGGCCTTCCAACGCCGCTCGTTCAGGCTGGAACAGCGTGGCGACAAAGAACGGATGGTCCTGCAGCTCCACCGCTCGCAGGTCGCCGGCCGAATCCCGGGCGACGGCGTGCAGGCGCTGGCTCAGCAAGTCTTTTTCAAACTCCGGATTGACCCCGAAGCGGCAACGGTAGCCCTCGAACGCGGTCTGTCGGCCATAGGCCTTGGCGATCAACGAGCCCGCCTCGAGTTGAAGGCTGTCGATAGTTTCCACCAGGGCACAGCTCAGCGGCGTCAACAGTGCCCGTTCAGCCTCGGGAGAGGTTTCACCATGGACGGCGTCGACCCAGCCCATCACGTGACGGGCATATTCCAGCACGGCATGCTGAAAACCACCGCAGGTGCCCAGGAAAGGGCGACGCTGTTCGCGGGCAAAACGAATGGCTTGCAAGGCGCCGGCTTCGTTTTGGTAGGGGCTGCCGGGCACGCACCAGACACCGTCGAAATCCTTCAGCACAGCGTTGTCGGTAATGAGCGGCGTTGCCAGCCATTGCAAGCGAAGGGCATGGCCGGTTTGTGTGCCAGCCAGCTCAAGTGCGAGGGGGATCGCCCGATGAGCGGTGATGTGTGGGTCGTGGTCGCCGACCAGGGCGATGGTTAACGGATGCTGTTTTTCCATGGGAGGCTCGCCGCTTGTTGATTCCTGGTGGCCACTATAGATTGGCGTTCACGCAATCAATATTGGCGTTTATCCAAGTGATCAATGCAGCAACGCACTATCGTCTGGACTATCCCGATCTGTCCCTGATCCTGGCGCTGGTCCGTGGCGGCTCGCTGGCCCGGGCCGCTCGGCTGCTGCAGGTGGACGTGTCCACGGTGTTTCGTTCGGTACGTCGGCTGGAGGCAGCCCTGGGCCAGCCCTTGTTCGAGAAAAGCCGTTCCGGGTACTTGCCCACGAGCCTGGCCCAGGCATTGGCCGAACAGGCCGAGCGCGCCGAGCAGGCATTGGAGGCGGCACGGGTGGGGGTGGAGCAGGGCGGTGAGGTCATCAGCGGGACGGTGCGCCTGACGTGCAGTGATTCAGTCCTGCAAGCGTTGTTGCTGCCGGCGCTGGCGCGTTTCATGCCTGCTTATCCGGCGTTGAGCCTCGAGTTGAGCACCTCGAATGACTTCGCCAACCTCAGCCGCCGGGATGCCGACATTGCGTTACGACTGACCCGTACGCCGCCGGAGCATCTGGTTGGTCGCAACCTCGGCAATGTAACGTTCCGGGTATGTGCCGGCGTCACGTACCTGCGCTCGGCGAATGTGGACGACCTGGCTGCCGTGACCTGGATCGCGCCTGACGATTTTCTCCCCGATCACCCCACCGTGGCCTGGCGCCGCCAGCATCTACCCGGCGTGGTGCCCGCCTATCGCTGCAACAGCATGCTCTCGGTCACCGAACTGGTGCGGGCGGGTTTGGGGGTGGCGGCGCTGCCGGACTTTCTGATCGACGAAAACCAGGGCCTGATGCCAATCGGTGAACCGTTGCTGGGATATGACACGGCTTTGTGGCTTCTTACCCGCCCAGACTGCCGGGCCTTGCGTTCGGTGGTGACCTTGTTCGATGAGTTGGGGCGCAATCTGCGGTGGCGTTGACTTTGTAACGCGCAGGCTGTGCATGACTCAATGGATGATGCTCCCGCAACGGTTATAGTGCCTAGAGCACCAGCCCCTGGCAGAGAACATCACGATGACGAAGTCTTCCCAAACCACGCCCTCCGCACCCGTTGACCACTTGCGTTTTCATCGCCCTCACGCTCATCTGGCGCCGACTTTTGGCAATGACCGCTTTGCGCTGAGGGCGGAGGCGTTCGCGCGTTTTTTCGGGACGCCGATGTTTCTCGGTGCGCAGACTTTAATCGTGCTGCTATGGGTCAGCCTGAACCTGATGGGGGTCTTTCACTTCGATGCTTACCCGTTCATCTTGCTGAACCTGGCGTTCAGCCTGCAGTCGGCCTATGCCGCCCCGCTGATTTTGCTGGCGCAAACCCGGCAGGCCGCTCGGGACAAGGCCCAGGCGGAAGCCGATGCGCAACATCGCGAAGCCTTGGCCGTCGCCAACAGCGAGCGCCAGGCCGAAGCCGCACAGAACACGGCGCAGTTGCTCCAATTGTTGGAGCAGAACACCCGCCTGACGGAAATGACCAAGGCGTTGACCGAGCGTATCGACAGCTTGACCACCGAAATGCACCAGAAGGTTGTGCACAACCCATCGATGCAATAGCCCTCGTTACGTGGAGGACTTCCCGTGATCAGGCCTGGTAACGACTCAGGAACATGTCGAGTGCCGATTCGATCACACGGGTCTGCTCCTCCTGGGTCAGGCTCGGTTGCCCCATGGAAACCTGCGGCCAGAAGGCGAACGTCTTGAGCAGCCCATGCATTTGTTGGGCGGCAAATGCCGGCTCCACAGGCTTCAACCGACCATCGGCCTGAGCCTGGCGAATCCAGGCCGTCAGGCCTTCTTCACGCTGCCCCATGCGCGACACCATGTCCTGGGCCCGCTCCGGGGAATGAATCGTTGCGGCGATGGCGATGCGCGCCAGGTCGAGGAAGTTCTCGTCCGCCAGCAGGTGCAGCTTGGCTTGCAGCAACGTTTGAAGCTGCTCCCGCAGCGGCGTTTGCGAGCTGTAGGGCATGTCTTGTTCTGCGGTGATGCTGTTCCATAACCGATTCAGAATGTCGGCAAACAGTTCTTCCTTGCTGGGGAAATGGTTATACACCGTGCGCTTCGATACGCCGGCAGTCGCCGCGATCTTGTCCATGCTGGTGATCTCGAAACCGCTGCTACGGAATTCAGCAATCGCGGCCTGGAGGATGGCTTCGCGTTTTCGCTCGGTAAGGCGCTGCGGTACGGTCATGGGCATTCGTCGGTTGAGAGAAGAGAACTTACACTCGGCAGTTTACTTGCTCCCGGCATTCATGCAATCTAGAAACTACACCGAGTGGTGTAGTTTCTGTGTCAAACGGCTGAGCGTGCATGCAACGGCCATCCAGCGTCCCACAACGGCGAAGCGCAATTGCGACGACGTCCTTGGAGTTATCGCACCATGACCATTCCCTCTTTTTCGACCGATAGCCCGTCTGCCCAACATTTATCCCGGCACGAACAGGGCAAGTATCGCAATCACGCCTTCACTCCGCGGCAAGGGTTCGGCACGACCCTGCGCATCATCTGGAACATGACCTTCCACAAGCCGCGCGCTACCCGGCCGGCGGGCACCATCGAGGTTCAACCGCTGACGCGCGCCGCGTTGCTGGCCGCGCCGAATCACAGCGTCTTCCGTCTCGGCCACTCCACCGTGTTGCTCAAGCTGCGGGACAAATTCTGGCTGACCGACCCGGTGTTCTCCGAACGTGCTTCACCCGTGCAATGGGTCGGCCCCAAGCGTTTTCACCAGCCGCCCATCAGCCTGGAAGAGTTGCCGCCGATTGAAGCGGTGATCCTTTCCCACGATCATTACGACCACCTCGATCATCAGGCAATCCTCAAGCTGGCGGCCAAGACTCGCCACTTCCTGGCTCCCCTTGGCGTGGGCGATACCCTGATCAAATGGGGTATCGATGCCAGCAAGGTGCGTCAGCTGGACTGGTGGCAAGGCACCGAGGTGGACGGCATCGAGTTCATCGCCACGCCCTCCCAGCATTTTTCCGGTCGCGGCCTGTTCGACAGCAACAGCACCTTATGGGCCTCGTGGGTGATGATCGACGGCGCCACGCGAATTTTCTTCAGTGGCGACACCGGCTACTTCGAGGGTTTCAAACGCATTGGCGAACAATACGGCCCCTTTGATCTGACGCTGATGGAAACCGGCGCCTATAACGTCGATTGGCCCCATGTCCACATGCAGCCGGAGCAGACACTGCAGGCTCATATCGACCTGAAGGGCCGCTGGCTGCTGCCGATCCACAACGGCACGTTCGACCTGGCGATGCATGCCTGGTATGAACCTTTCGATCGCATCCTGGCCCTGGCCTGGGAGCGCAACGTTTGCATCACCACACCGCAAATGGGCGAAGCATTCACCCTGGCGCAGCCGCAACGTGGCCGCGCCTGGTGGCTGGACGTAGAACCCTCGGCGTACCAGGACCAGGCCGGTATCGCCTAGCATGTGCGCAGACGGTGTTATTCGATCATCGCGTAATCGGGCCGCCCCATCGGGTCCGGCGTCGCGCCCTTGATGTTCATGCCGCGCCCCGGTGCGAAGCCGGGGAAGAACACCAGCCCCTCGGCCTCCAGGCGAAACGCCAGGGCCAGGCGGGTAACATCGAGCAACTCGCCACCGGCCTCGAAGCGGCGGATGGCCTGGACCGAGACGCCGGATTGCCGGGACAGCTCCTCGACACTCCAGCCCAGCATGGCTCGGGCCTGCGCACTGTGAGCCGGGGTGAATTGATAGACAGCGATGCGTTCCAGGGTGGTTTTGATTGCGAGAGAGGCCATGGGGTGCTCCAAAGCTGTGGGATTCAAAAAATACTGTGTTTTTGTACAGTTGTTTTGAATCCTGATCAATCTCATTTTTTGATCAATGACCGGTGGTCTTCTCCTGCCAGGCGCTCGGTGCGTGACCCTGCACCCGACGGAACATGGTGGAAAACGCAGCGGGGCTGTCGTAGCCCAGATCCAGGGCTATACACGTCACCGAATCCCCTTCGGCCAAACGGGCCAACGCCGCCATGACACAGGCCTGCTGCCGCCACTGGCTGAAACTCAGTGTGGTCTGCCGGCTGAACAGGCGATTGAATGAGCGCAGGCTGATATGCAATTGCGCCGCCCATTGCACGGGCGAGGCATGGGTGTCGGGGTGTTTCAGGAACGCCTGGCACAGGCCGAGCAGGCGCGGGTCTTGGGGCAATGGAAGGTGCAGTGGCAGATGGACGCTGCGCAGCAGTTCGTGCAGCAGCAGATCGATCAGCGCGTCATCGCGTCCAGCCTCGTCGTAGTCCGGCGCAAGCGCCACGGCTTCCACCTGGATGAGCGGCGAGATTATCCGCTACGCCTTCATTGCCTACTTGGGCCTGACCATTCTGGATTGCCTGCAGCGGCGAGGTTTTCTGACACGCGCCAGGGATGCCGACCCACGACCCCTGTCGACAATGGAAACGACGTTGGGGGTTACCGCTGTCGGAATCATTGCCACATTCCTGGGGGGGAAGTGTCATGACCGTGCCGCTGCTGCGCCGATGTGGTTTGAACATGTCCCAGGCTACGTCCATGGCTAATCCGCTGAGCCTGCCTGTCGCTCTGGCCGGCACCGTGACCTGCATGGCCTTGGCCGCTTTCACCGGAGCAGACCTCGGGCCGTGGTTCGTCGGTTATGTCGATTTGCTGGCCTTCGCTGTACTCACGCTAGGGGCGTTATTGGGCATCCGCCTGGCAACGCCGTGGATCGGGCGGATACCGGATCGACTTCATGCTTGGGTCTACATTGGATTGTTAGGTATCGTGATGCTGATAATGTTGACAGAGTAAGGCTTCTGTACGGCGTTGCTCATCTAGTAAGGGGGCTCCATGCCAACATCCGACAGTGACTGGAAAAACTACAACCACCTTTACGATCTGGCGCTGGACCGCTTTTGCCAAGGTGTTCTTGCTAATGCCCAGACGATCGCTCAGAACGACGCGCTATCAGCTCAAGCGCGATATCGTACGCTCTATCGCTTTATGCGCAATCGGGACAAGGACATGGCAATGGCATTCAATGTAGGCCGACGCCGAGAGATTTCCTTATCGCTCAGATTGATGATTGCCTATGACCTGCTGGACGATCAGGAATTGGCGGTTCTGAGTGACGAGTTACGTGAAAGGATTTCCGACGCTGTTCGCCAGCCGTATGAGATTGAATGGGCTGAAGACGCCTAGTTTTTTCAAGTATTTTCCTGAGGACCTGAATGTTGATCTTCAACTGTACTGAAGCGGCCTGCGCCTTCTTCAGCCGCGTAAACAAAGGTAAGAAAATCACGCCAGTGGGAAAGCCACCCTCATCCGTCATAGAGGATGATGAGGTGGGTGAGCTCGCCGAACAGTGGCTGGTTCATGCAATCACCGTGCAACGCAAACATGTGTTGTTCGTCATCCATGTGCAAACCCGTTATTGCATGATTTTCGCCGATGCTAAAAAAGCTGATGTCGAAGGTTTTATTCAACGGTTTTCAGAGCGATGGATCAATGGCTTGATGCGTCACGCGGGACAGCACGACCTCCTTCGCTGGGTCGATGACGAGCCGATGATGGAGCGCTTCCAGAAAAGTTGCCGTGAGTATGTTTTTTACAAACGCGGTCATCGCGGTGCGCAAAAGCACATCAACGAAATTTCCTGGATTTTCGAGGACTGTGCCGCCGAATGGGGCACGTTACCCGCAGATGAATACGCTGCGGGCCGCTTCGATGGCGATATGAACGACACCCCGAGAAGCAGCAAAGGTCATAAGGGCTATTACTTTCCGGATGAGGAAATGATCGTGCACTGGTTGCGGCGTTACGGCGGTCTGGATGAGTCCGCCGCCCAGGCAGCCCGTGAGCGGCGTATGGAAGTGAAACGAGAGATATGGGCGTTCGAACGGCAACTTGCTCAAGGAGCGCAATGAAGAAGGCGTAGCGCTACAACCACCCTGGACGAAGTTACTTGTCGGCCAATCCCGGCGCCTCCCGAATAATGAAGTGGTCCAGGTTCTCGATATTGGCGCTGAACACCCCGAACGTCTGGTCGGGGTTTTTCTTGCTCGGCACCTGCTTGAACTCCGGCGTCACGCCATAAAAGAAGCAGTACAACGGCGCATCACTGTCGATGGCGTGCTTGATTTCTGCCAGGAACGCTTTGCGCTTGCGGTAGTTGTCGATCAGCTTCTTGCTCAGGTAAACATTGACTGAGTAAGGCTTCTTTTTTGCCTCGTCCGCTTGCTTGAACCAGGCCTTTGCTTCGAAATCGATGCGAAAGCTCAGCGTGTAATCCTTGATCTCCTTGATCTTGCCCCAGTAGATCAAGCCCTTGTTGTCCTGCAAGTACTCGATCTTCTTGAAGAACGATCCATAGGGCGCCGTGTGCTCGCCGATCTTCAGCGGCATGCGCTTGAGCAAATCCTTGTTATCGAAATTCGAGACGAAACATTCCACCGGGTGGGCGAAGACACTGGTCTTGTCCGGTGTCGAGTCCTGGGCGGAATGAGTGTTGTCACCGTGGGGCGATACAGAGAGGGACGTAGGGCGAGTCGCTTCAACATCCTTCGGCAGATCGGACGGTTTACGCACGTACTGACGCCGAGTCAGCAACAGCTCCGACGGAAAATGCTCTTCGCGGTCGTCGTCCGTTTCCGCCTCGCCACTCTGCGCACCCAACCCCGGTGTTTTCGGACTGACATAAGGGCAGCCCTCGATATGCTGGGTCGTTGGTTGGTTCTTGAAATGTGGCGTGCGAATGTAATTGACGCTCTTGGCATTGAGCGTCGTCAGCCGATTCTCCTCATCAAACGCCGCCCGACAGGCATCGTTGGGGCACTGGAACTGTTCTTTCGCGGAGTCGAACGCCACCGTCTCGTCGAAATTCAGATCGCGCACGTCATAGATCGACAGCTTGTCGTCGAGGCTGCGGCAGTAGGCGAGGTCGAATTTCATTGCGGACTCGGGGCCTTGAGGGGGAAAGGATATTAATAGCGGGAGACGGGGTGGGTTGCACTGATTGTTTTCAACTCGGTGCAACATCTGCAGCAATGCCCCGGCCATGGACAGCGCCCGAGATTTTATTGATATCCTCAGCTCGACACCAACCCTGTGGCGAGGGGATTTATCCCCGCTGGGCTGCAAAGCAGCCCCAAGACAACCGGCATAATAATGCCGGTTACGCGGTGAAACCCTTGGCTAATCGGAATTATATTGCTGAAAGATGAGCGCCCGGTCGAACGAGAAAATCAATGAAAGAATACACCCCCGAAGGTCGCCAGGCACTGCTTGAAGATATCTCGACCCAGCACGCGACGGGAAACGAAACCCTGGGAACCGCCGTTCGCCGGCTACGATTCGAGGTCACCGGTTTGGACCAGGAAACCTTTGCACTGATGTGCAAGATGTCGACCAAAGCCCTGTACCAGATCGAGAAGGACAAGGGTAATCCGACCCTCAGCACCATTGACGCCATCATGAGGAAGTTCGGACTGCGTCTCGGGCTGACCAGAGCGCCACAAACCATTTACACGCCGCCGCTTGGGCAGGAAAAGCCTGCCTCTAATGCACCCATTCGTGGCACTAAGCCTCGTCGTCAATAGGCGGGTCAACAGGCACTTCAACAATGCAAGCTTGGTCGAATTCCCCCATGGTCGCCTCGTCGATAGCGTCGATTTTCAGCAGTGCTTCAGCCGAACTGTGAATCGACTCGAAGGCCTCACTTTATTTTTTCCGTCATTGCATATCCCCATGTGTTCTTTTTCGCCCAACAGAAACAGGGTGTTTCCTGAAACCACTATTCCGCATCCCAAAGCCGTGGAAACCTGCCCGCGATTCTCAAAACAACACAGCAACCAAGCCCTACACCAACCTATGACCCGATACCTGTGGCGAGGGAGCTTGCTCCCGCTGGGCTGCGATATAGGTAGCCCGTTCCTTGGGCAACAAAAATCGCCGCCCGAGCGTGGATATCAGCTGTTGTTACTCAATTGTCAAACTAGGCTGTAGTGTCGTCCGATTTGTTGTAACGATGTACTTGCGACTCGGCAAACTCTCGATGGTAAATGTCTGCTTGCCCATTCAGCGCCAGGACATTCTGAACAATATCCTTTCTCGAAGAATCAATACCGGTTGCATACACCATTGCCCGCCAGCAAAGGAATAAAATTGAAACCGGTTCCGTAGCAAGGCCGGCAAAATGCGCGTTCTCAAGAAGTGCCCTTTCTTGTGGTTCTCTTGTAGCACGATCCCAGATGAGGTCCATTGCTGTCTGGTCTGCATGTATGAAGTGACTGCTGATACCATAGCCATGTAAAAAAGACTTGTACCCTCGTAAATCAAGCCCATCATCGTGGAACTCACAAAGAACACGGGCCATTTCGGTAAATGACCACTTTTGCTTAAGAGCGTTTCGCTTGGACTTTGGCCACTTTGCGCGAAGCTCGGCCTCTTGGTCGGGGCTCAGAATAACACCGCCAATGAGCATCTGAGTGTCTTGATTATTTGACTCGGTAGCAAAGGGTTTAGCCCTCTCTGAACGCTGAAGATCTTCGATTTGATTCAAGAATACGGAGTATTCGTCTATACGTAATCCGCGCTCATCTGGGGGCGCGATACTTACAAATAAGAACCGAGTAGCACACTCAAGTGCCGACCGCATTATGATATCGCAGTCCCAGAGCTTCCATTCCTGAAGAAGGAGGTTTATGGACTGGCATCTCTCTGAGTAGTAATGTAAAACCATTCCCGCGTGCGAGGAATATTTAGGGTCGATTTCTCTCGTTTTCTCAATAACTCGCTGCAACTCGTCTCGTAGCTGGGAATATACGTCTAGGGATGAATAAATGAGGTGTTGCATGGTTAATCCCTAGAGTTAGGTGGATGTTATATTTAGAAAAGTATTGTTCTATCATTTCGTTGCCCATAAATTTCTTCTGCAATAATCCGAGCCGCTGAACGCTTTTGTCATCTCCCTTGTAGGGTACATCAGTGTATCCCGAGGAAGCCCGCCTCTTTTATGTCATCAATTGAGCAGCCAAACATGGAAAGTTCTTCTCCCGTAAAGATCGCTGCGGATAGGGCGTGCACTGGGCCTTAAAGCAGCTCCAAATTCCCTGGAGGCAATAGAAACCGTCGCCCGAGCGAGGACGACGGCATCTCAATGTCAAAACCCTCTCAAAACCCGCGATGCTTTCCGCCACCAAGATTCATGCTGACTAAACGGATCATCCACCAGCACCGCGGGCATATCCCGCAAGCGAATCCATGGCTCATCCTGCCAATGCAGCATGCAGAGCGACATCTTCGGCCAGTCCAGCACGCTCAACGTAGGCCGCTCCACCTTATGTGAGCAGCGCTCATCCCGCAGCGTAGGCACTACCTGATGCGTGATCCACTCACGCAGTAACCGATACTCGGGACAGTAGTGATAAACCAGCAACGCATAAACGCCTGACTCGCTCAGCATCAGACGCTCTTCGGTCAACCCGTGGACATGCACGAGCATCATCCGACGTTGGTCAGGGTCAAGCTTGCGGGTCATGCGTTCATCGAGGTGCTTGCTCATCAAACGCCCTAAATCGGAGGCGCTGAACCAGGCCTGGTTTTCAACCAGGAGGGCATGCAGGTGGATATTGTGTCGAATAAATTGAGTAGGAATTAGCGGGTCAGACATGGCAGGCCCCAGAAACGGCTGTGCATGAGCTGACGTGCGGGTAGGGCTGGTTACCTTCATCTTGAAGGTCAGGTTTGCAGGCATATCCTTTACCTCTGGCTGCTTTCTTAGGGCATTCGTTATGGGTGTCGGGAGCTAAGAAACCCACCAGAGACGGGCCGGACATATTCCCCTTTCGGGTCTTGTATTCGCCCACTCCCGACATAACGGGGAATTTTCGCAGGCGTAGAGAAACCGCAGGCGAAAAAAAGCCGCTGACTGTCGGGTGCGGAGGGCCGCTCTGGTTGTAGAGTTTCTTAGGCTCAGGAGGAGGTTAGGAGAAGACTCCTTGAGGGTCAAGTGCTGCGATCCGACGAGACTGATTGGGACATACGGATGGATATCGTTTTCAGTTCTGTGAGCAGGCTTACCAGTACAGCGCTACCTAGCTTAAGATCGCACTCCCAAATGACTAACACGGACCAGCCCTGACTGCGAAGCTGACAGAGGTTTTTCAAATCACGCTCAACATTTTTTGCAAATTTCTGTTGCCAAAATTCTGTACGCGTCTTTGGCGTCGTTGCGAAGGTGCAATTTGGATGGCGATGCCAGAAACATCCATGGACAAATATACAGGTCCTTAGCTTGGGCATTACAATGTCTGGATTTCCAGGAAGGTCTTTCCGATGAAGGCGGAAGCGGTAGCCATTTGCATGAAGAAATTTTCTGACGATCATTTC
This sequence comes from Pseudomonas sp. NFACC24-1, assembly GCF_900115235.1. Taxonomy (NCBI): domain Bacteria; kingdom Pseudomonadati; phylum Pseudomonadota; class Gammaproteobacteria; order Pseudomonadales; family Pseudomonadaceae; genus Pseudomonas; species Pseudomonas sp. NFACC24-1. The sequence continues at coordinate 77,611 of NZ_FOVS01000002.1, read as the reverse complement.
GGGGTAGGTATTTTTGCCTTTGATGGTGCTCATCATTCTGGACCGCGTTGCCTTGTCGACCACATCCATTTCGTAAACCCTCAAGTAGAAATATCTAATGAGTAATCATGAACCTTGGCAGATAGTAGATCTATTTGCTGGCCCTGGAGGCTTGGGGGAAGGTTTTGCTTCTGTTGATGACGGTAAAGCATTTAAGACTATAGTTTCCGCTGAAGTGGATCCTGCAGCCCGATCCACTTTAAGGTTACGTGCGTTTTTTCGACAGCTGAAGAGAAGCAATTCCGAGGCGCTAGAGGATTATTATAGATTCTGTGAGTCCTCAGAGCGAGCTCTACCATGGACTGCAAAGAGCAAAGAGGAGTGGGATGCCGCTAATATAGAGGCCCGTTTGATAAAGCTCGGGAGTCCTGAGGGAAATAAAGATTTAGATAGCGTTCTGGATAATGAGCTTAAACATAACGAACCGTGGGTTCTGATCGGTGGTCCTCCTTGCCAAGCATACTCTTTGGTGGGCAGGTCTAGAAATAGAGGGAAGGCGGAGTATAAGCCAGAAGAGGATCATCGTCATTTTCTTTATTTAGAATATTTAAGGATAATTCAAAGTAAGCGGCCTGCTATATTTGTAATGGAGAACGTCAAAGGTATTCTCTCGTCTAAAATAAATGGTGAGCTGATTTTTTCAAAAATTTTACAGGATCTTGCTGACCCCGACTCTGCCCTTGGACTTCCGGATACGGGGAAGACAAAATACAAGATATGCTCATTGGTGACAGGTGAAACATATGAAAGTGGAAATGACATTGATTCGGTAAACTTCAGTAACTTTGTAATAAAGGCAGATGAGTATGGGATTCCCCAAGGCCGTCATCGAGTAATTTTGGTTGGGGTTTCGGAAGACTTTCCCAATGGGTTGAATGGGGTGTGTCTAAAGCCTAGTAAGGGCGTGGGAGTTGGGGATTTAATTGGGAAACTTCCCCCTTTGCGGAGTACGCTAACTAAAGCAGTAGACTCAGTCGACGCTTGGTATGCAGAAGTCATGCGGCATATAGAAGAGCTTTATCTTGCGTGTTCGTTAAAAGAAGATAAGGATCCGCTTTTAGAAAAAAGTCTTAAAATTGCTCTCTCTTCTTTTCAGGGAGATTGTTACGGGAGTGGGTCTAATAGAGAAAAAACGTCTCCCGGATGGAATGGTGATACGGGAAGAGTGGATCTTGATAAATGGTTCAAGGATGATAAATTAAGTGTATGGCTGAATCATCAGGCGCGTGGACATATGAGCTCTGATCTGAGGAGATATGTTTATGCGGCAATTTTTGCTGACGCACATGGTCGATCTCCAAAGGGACACGCTGAATTTGATCTCCCTGGTCTAGCTCCTGATCATAAAAACTGGAAAACGGGAAAGTTTTGTGATCGATTTAAGGTTCAGATAAAGTCGGCGCCTTCATCGACGATAACGAGCCATATTTCCAAAGATGGCCATTATTTTATCCACTATGATGCGAAACAGTGTCGCAGTTTAACTGTGCGTGAGGCAGCCCGAATTCAAACTTTTCCAGATAATTATTTTTTTATGGGGAATCGTACACAGCAATACCATCAGGTCGGAAATGCTGTTCCACCGCTTTTGGCACTACAGATAGCAGAGGTGATAAAGAAAATCTTGATGAGTCGGGTTTAGAAGACATGATTTAGCAATTTTGAAGAGTCCCTGTACAACAGTACAGGGAGCCAAATTTTTTAGGGTTAACTGGAGAAGCCAGGCGTGCCAATTCTGCTGAAATAGCTACCGAAACGTTCTACCAAAGATGGTACAAAGAGCGGAGATAGAGATGCGAACCTTAAAGTAGGCAAAACGCTCATTGCTTCTGCTGTAGGTAGAGATTTGATGTTGTGGAATTGCACCATCCACGGCCCATGAGCATTTCCCTCGTTGTCTCGAAGAGGGAAAAGAAAGTGTTGTTTTGGTGAGCCTTCATGTTGGATTATTCTATTTTTGTCTTTGTCTTTGGTTTCAGTCCAGACTTTGATATGTTCAACGCAACGCGCTAACAGAATAGTATCCACTTTTTTTGGATTGGCCAGATCGCATCGTGGACTGACAATAATCCACTTCTCTCCATCGATGGTTACTAGATCACCAGTGTCTAGCCGATCCTTTAGTGGAGGCATAAAATAAGCCTCTTCTGGATGAGCCATGTCCTCATCAGCACTTAGCAATGCATCGTGTACATGAGCCAAAATATGACGGGCGACAGGTTTGGAGATGTCTTCCCCGGAGGTTTTAGCACCATCAGTCCAAAATTTCCATCGTTGCCAAATTTGACTAAAGAAGACGCGCGCTGTTTCACCTCTGAAGGCAATTTCAGTTTCTCTTATACCCAAAAATACGCTTTTATTTTCCTCTATCCACTCTAGGACTTTGTGTTGGCCGTTGCTTTTGTCAATGACTTTAACGAAATATTTTGAGAAGTCTTCAGCCTCTTGTATTTGACCTGTATAAATTACTACCCCAATGGGCTGGGATGAGACAATGAATTTTACTATTTTATTGCCTTCAGAGTTTAACTCGGCTGCCTCGCCTTCTCCCCTTAAGCCTAAGTCTACTATGACTGCATCGAAGCGCCTGGCTTCAAGAAGAGCTTCACTTGCAGCTATAGAAGTTGCTGTAACGAAATCAATTCCAAAACCCTGTTTTTCCTTGTCATGGTTGTGTCTTTCGAAAACACGTCCCCATGAGTCGATCATGGATTGTTCGTCTTCTATTATTAATAGGTATAACGTAGGTAATTTGAGCTCAGTCATTTTTGATCGCTACCATTTCAATTATAAAGGTCGTTTCTTCTGCGGAGTCATCGAATGCAAGGTCAGCCTTGCTAGCTCTAAGTGCTTCGCGAGCGATAGCGAGTCCAATACCTGATCCTTCAGGCTTTAAAGAAAAGCCAGCATTGAAAAGCTTGGGTATGTAGCGCTCATCAATCGTTGGGCCATTATTAGAAACCAATATTTGTAAATACTTATCTTGTTCTTTTGTCTGGATTGTGATGGTTCTATTGTCAGATGTTGATGTTGATAGCCAGTGTGTAGCGTTGTCTAGAAGATTAAGTAATGCAGCCATAAGGTCGCCGTCATGGCCTAAAAAAAATAAATTCTTGCTTGCTGGGTCGAACTTTACATTGATTTTTTCAGTTTTGAAATCTTTGGTGAATAGCTTTAGACAGCGATTAATTGTTCCAACAATATCTTGTTTGCTAGGAGCACCTCTTTTTTTTCCTGATACAGGATTTAAGGACTTAAACAACGAACTTAAACCTCCTGCGGAGCTTAGGATGTTTTTAGCATTCTCAGGAAGGTTTGCTCGGATATACTCACCGAAAGTACTTTCTTCAAGTAGTCTGGGAGAGTCCTTGACGATTTCTTCCGACCTGGTAGATATGTCAGATAAATATCTTCTACCGTCATGTAATACCTGCGTTATCACTAGGCCTAGAGATGAGTGTGAAATTAATGCTTGCTGATACGTCTCTAGATCCTCGATTGCAGTTTTAAGAGCTGTGGTTTCCTTAATAAACGCCTTTTCAATCTTGTCTCTGTAGATCGTAGGTAACTCTGCAATTGCTTTAGCTGTAGCCTCCATTGTGGAGCTACTATGAACGTTGTTTGTACTGCCAATAGGTTTTCTACTTAGTCCGGCTCGTTCTCGAAAATCTTGACGAATCGATTCAATATGAGAAAGTAGCTCTGCTATTTGCCGTTTTAGTCTTGCGAAGGCGCCATTATGTTCCAGTCCCTCTCGACTGCTTCGCTCGATTAAACCAGATAAATTTTCATCATCTATTGTAACAATGCCAGCGAGTTGATTTAAACCCAGCTTTTTTGATGGGTTTTGAACGCGCATACGCTCCAATTCAAGCCAATCTGTTTCCGCATCGCCATAGGGTCTAATTCTGAACCCATCGCGATATATTCCGACGCCTATATTTTCATTAAGGAGTTTTCTTGACTCCATGCGCCCCATAGCACCAAATCCTAGGCCTTGGAACAAGCTTTGTATCGCATCGCTCTCTCTGTCGTAGATGTTGAGTCGTATTTTTACGGGGCCACAGCTGTCTTCTTCTGGATACAGCTTGCTCGCTGGCAAGTGTAGGGGATGTTGTACCCGGTCTCCTCTATCATTTAAAAATGTACCAATGAATCCACCGTCGGCGGAAAACTCTCCTTCAAGTTTGTAATGAAAAAGGCTCTCTATGGATAGGGGGGTTATCACCTGTTCTGGACTGCGAGGTGAGTTTTTTTCGAATGGGTTGAGTAGTAGGTCGTGACCGTCGAAATTGTGTGTGTCTTTGTTAAAAGCGCTGATATCTAAAAATATTTTAAAGTCGGAATCTTGAGAGGAAAGGGGGGATGCCATTCTTCTAAGTTCCTTGATTAGATTTTCAAGTTTTTTCTGGGACCAAGTATCTTTCAGCTCGCTAATTGTTAAAGTGACGCCGGGTTTCTCTGCAGCAATGGTGGGTGTTATTTCTATATCAACTTCATCAAGATATTTTGCTTGTTCGAATTGCTGCCAATCAACTTTCATTAATGATGTTTCGAGAGTGTGATCAGCTGTTAAGGTGGTGCTTTCTAACTCGAGGCGCTTTCCTAGTCTAGCAGTAGCAAAGCGACCGACACCTTTTGCTCCGAGCATTTTCCTGTGTTTTATTGGGCTTGTTTTTCGTGTTACTTTGTCACTTGTCGCAGGTTCCAGCCACTTATCTAAGAGATCATTTGAGGTCATTCCGTGACCAGCATCGGAAACTATTATCCAGCTGGGCTCATTTTCCCAGTCCCCATTTTGTGGCGGGATAATTTTTATTTTTACGTATGGAGAGTCGGCGTCATAAGCATTTTTAACCAGCTCGATAAGTGCTGCTTCTGGCCCGCTTATAAGCTGATCGCCAATAGTTCTTACTATTCGCGCCCTAGGTCGTAGCTTAGCCATACGTCTCTCCTTGTTAGGCTAAAAAAATATGATGATGACAGTAAGCTACTATTGGTTGGTAGAGGCTGTCCAGCAAGGAATCGTAGCTTTGATTTTTCGTTTGCCATACCGCGCTTCGGATACCTACATCGGGCGTCAACTCGCTGCTTTGGCTTATTTGGGAGTAAAAAAAACTGCCTTTCGGCAGTTTTTTGATCAATCCCAGCTCAGCGCCCCACCCGTCTGATACTCAATCACTCGCGTCTCAAAGAAGTTCTTCTCTTTCTTCAAGTCCATGATCTCGCTCATCCAAGGGAACGGGTTAGTCGTGCCTGGATACTCTTCTTTCAGACCAATCTGCGACAGGCGACGGTTAGCGATGAACTTGAGGTAGTCCTCCATCATCGCCGCGTTCATGCCCAACACGCCGCGAGGCATGGTGTCGCGGGCGTATTCGATCTCCAGCTGCGTACCCTGCAGGATCATCTGGGTCGCTTCTTCCTTCATCTCGGCATCCCACAGGTGCGGGTTTTCGATTTTGATCTGGTTGATCACGTCGATGCCGAAGTTCAGGTGCATGGATTCGTCGCGCAGGATGTACTGGAACTGCTCGGCGACGCCGGTCATTTTGTTGCGGCGGCCCATGGAGAGGATCTGGGTGAAGCCGCAGTAGAAGAAGATGCCTTCCAGGACGCAGTAGTAGGCGATCAGGTTGCGCAGCAGCTCTTTGTCGGTGTCCGGGGTGCCGGTTTCGAACTTCGGATCGGAGATCGAACGGGTGTATTTCAGGCCCCAGGCGGCTTTTTTCGCGACCGATGGGATCTCGTGGTACATGTTGAAGATTTCACCTTCGTCCATGGCCAGCGATTCGATGCAGTACTGGTAGGCGTGGGTGTGGATCGCCTCTTCGAAGGCCTGGCGCAGGATGTACTGGCGGCATTCCGGGTTGGTGATCAGGCGGTACACGGCTAGGACCAGGTTGTTGGCGACCAGGGAGTCAGCGGTGGAGAAGAAGCCCAGGTTGCGCATCACGATGCGGCGTTCGTCGTCGGTCAGGCCTTCCGGGTTTTTCCAGAGGGCGATGTCGGCGGTCATGTTGACTTCTTGCGGCATCCAGTGGTTTGCGCAGCCGTCCAGGTACTTCTGCCAGGCCCAGTCGTATTTGAAAGGTACGAGCTGGTTGAGGTCGGCGCGGCAGTTGATCATGCGCTTTTCATCGACGGCGACACGGGCGGAGGCGCCTTCGAGTTCGGCGAGGCCTTCGGCGACATCGAGTTTGTCGAGGGCGGCCTTGGCGCGAATGATCGCGGCCGAGTCGTTGGCCGTCACGGCCCGGGCTTCGAGGGCGGCGGCACCGCCGGCGCTGTCGAGGCGGTCCATGTTGGCTTCAGAAGCGTGGCCGGCGTTGGCGCCTTTTACAGCAACTTCGCCGTCTTCTTTGTCGAATTCGTCCCAGCTCAGCATGACGTGTCGTCTCCTGCGTGAGGGCCAGATGCCCGATGAAGGCCTACTGGCCGCGGTGGATCTTGAAAAATCGTTTGTTGCAGCAGCTGACGCAGGCAATAAACAGAAAAATGTACGGGTCGTTCCGAAGCGGCGCAGAACGCCGGGAGGCATTTGGCGCTGGCGTGGGCTTCAGGCAGCCTTGATCCCCTGTAAGGGAATATTGCAGGCCCGTTTGAGGCGGCATTATAAGGACTTTTTTGCCTACGTGCTGCGGCGAAATGGCTCACAGAAGGCGTCGCGAAGGGCATATCTGCGTGGGAGCGAGTATTTACAAGGCTTTGGCCGCCGAAGATTTTTTTTGCCTGGGTCGAACGGCGGTTGGTTTTGATCAAAAAACGAGCGTTTTTTGTGGTTTTGCACTACATGTTGTGTTTTCGGAGGGTTTTCAGCGGTTTCAGACACAACCAGGCCCGATCGAAACCGGGCCGTGGAAAATGCCAGTAATGATCAATCGGTACGGGCCGAACCGGTGCGGTCGTTGCCATCGGCTGCGACCGTGGTCGGGTCGGTGTGGTTGTGATCGTCGGTGGCGACCGTGGCAGCATCCGTGGGGTTGTAGCGGTCGGTGGCGGCGGCGGAACCGGTGCGATCGAAACCGTCGGCGGCGAAGCTATTGGCGGCCAGTATGGACAGGGCCAAGGCGAAGAACAGTTTGCTTTTCATGGTGGTTGCTCCTGGTTCGTTCGAAGTCGATCAGCCGTTGGAGCAGCCGTTGCCCATGACGCTGTAGCGCAGGATATGGCGCTGGCCCTTGGAGTCGTCGTATTCCATCTTCGCTGGCACTACTTCGCAGACATTGGGGATGTCGCTCATGGAAATGACTTTGGCGATATCCAGGTGGGTGGAGTAGGTGTACTCCTCAATGGCGGGTTTTTGCTGTGCGACATCGGTCGGGACCTCGTCTGCCATCGCGCTGGCGCAAAGGCTGCCGAGGACCAGAACCCATAAAGCTTTCATCTAATTCACCTTTCTTCAGGTCGAGTGGGGTCACGCAACCTTTTTGGGGTTGCGTGTGGAACGTGTATTGGAAGTTGGATTAACGGCCTTCGTGGGGGCTGTGTTGCGTTAATCGTGTTTGCCGGTTGGCGAGATGAATTTTAGGGAGTGGGGCTGGGCGCAAAAAGCCTTGGTTTTGATAAACACTGTTGGTTGATCTGGTAATAATCGCTGCAGGTGGTGGGGTTGTCTGTGGCATCTATGTTGGAGGTGCTGCCGTCATCGCGAGCAAGCTCGCTCCCACATTGGATCTGTGGTGTAGGACAAACTGTGGGAGGGGGGCTTGCTCCCACACAGGGAAAAGCCTGGCGGGAGGGGGTTTCAGGTTAGTACCGACATTTTGTAGGGACTTGTTACTACCATCGTCGAATGGTTCTATAGGCCCGCCCCGGGCTACAACGGGACCATACAAAAACAACTATTCACCGAGGTAAGAAAGATGAGTGCGGCTTCTGTGTATCCCGTTCGTCCCGAGGTTGCGGCCAATACGCTGACTGACGAGGCGACCTACAAGGCCATGTACCAGCAGTCGGTCGTCAACCCGGACGGCTTCTGGCGCGAGCAGGCCAAGCGCCTCGATTGGATCAAGCCTTTCACCACGGTGAAGCAGACCTCCTTCGACGATCACCATGTCGATATCAAGTGGTTCGCCGACGGCACCTTGAACGTGTCCTACAACTGCCTCGACCGTCACCTGGCCGAGCGCGGCGATCAAATTGCGATTATCTGGGAGGGTGATGACCCGTCCGAGAGCCGCAACATCACCTATCGCGAACTGCACGAAGAAGTCTGCAGGTTCGCCAACGCCCTGCGTGGCCAGGACGTGCATCGCGGCGACGTGGTGACCATCTACATGCCGATGATCCCTGAGGCTGTGGTCGCGATGCTTGCCTGCGCCCGGATCGGTGCGATTCACTCGGTGGTGTTCGGCGGTTTCTCCCCTGAAGCACTGGCGGGGCGGATCATCGACTGCAAATCCAAAGTGGTGATCACCGCCGACGAAGGCGTTCGCGCCGGCAAGAAGATCCCGCTCAAGGCCAACGTCGATGACGCGTTGACCAACCCGGAAACCAGCAGCATCCAGAAAGTCATCGTGTGCAAGCGCACCGGTGGTGGCATCAAGTGGAACCAGCACCGCGACATCTGGTACGAAGACCTGATGAAAGTGGCCGGCACCGTTTGCGCACCGAAGGAAATGGGCGCCGAGGAAGCGCTGTTCATCCTCTACACCTCCGGTTCCACCGGCAAGCCCAAGGGCGTGCAGCACACCACCGCAGGCTACCTGTTGTATGCAGCGTTGACCCATGAGCGCGTGTTCGACTACAAGCCAGGCGAGGTCTACTGGTGCACCGCCGACGTGGGTTGGGTCACCGGCCACAGCTATATCGTCTACGGCCCGCTGGCCAACGGTGCGACCACGCTGCTGTTCGAAGGCGTGCCGAACTACCCGGACATCACCCGGGTGGCCAAGGTCATCGACAAGCACAAGGTCAATATCCTCTACACCGCGCCAACCGCCATCCGCGCGATGATGGCCTCGGGCACCGCCGCCGTCGAAGGCGCCGATGGCAGCAGCCTGCGCCTGTTGGGTTCGGTGGGCGAGCCGATCAACCCGGAAGCCTGGGACTGGTACTACAAGAATGTCGGCAAGGAACGTTGCCCGATCGTCGACACCTGGTGGCAGACCGAGACCGGTGGCGTGCTGATCAGCCCATTGCCAGGCGCCACGGCGTTGAAGCCGGGTTCGGCTACTCGCCCGTTCTTTGGTGTGGTGCCGGCGCTGGTGGACAACCTCGGCAACCTGATCGAAGGCGCCGCCGAAGGCAACCTGGTGATCCTCGATTCGTGGCCAGGCCAGGCGCGTACGCTGTACGGCGATCATGACCGCTTTGTCGACACCTACTTCAAGACCTTCAGTGGCATGTACTTCACCGGTGACGGCGCCCGTCGCGACGAGGATGGTTACTACTGGATCACCGGTCGAGTGGATGACGTGCTCAACGTGTCCGGCCACCGCATGGGTACGGCCGAGATCGAGAGCGCCATGGTCGCCCACCCGAAAGTCGCCGAAGCGGCGGTGGTGGGTGTGCCGCACGACATCAAGGGGCAGGGCATCTATGTCTACGTCACCCTCAATGCCGGCGAAGAAACCAGCGAGGCCCTGCGCCTGGAACTGAAGAACTGGGTGCGCAAGGAGATCGGTCCGATTGCGTCGCCGGATGTGATCCAGTGGGCACCAGGGCTGCCGAAGACCCGTTCCGGCAAGATCATGCGCCGCATCCTGCGCAAGATCGCCACGGCGGAGTACGACGGGTTGGGTGATATCTCCACCCTGGCCGACCCGGGTGTGGTGGCGCACTTGATCGAGACACACAAGACCATGAACGTTGCCTGACGGCGGTTTGTGACCTCAAGAAGCCCCGCCTGGCATTTGCCTGGCGGGGCTTTTTTGTGCGCGTCATATAGCCCTTGTGGTGAGGGGATTTATCCCCGCTGGGCTGCGAAGCAGCCCCAAGATCCTCAACTCATTCTTCCTGATACACCGAGTTGCCTGGTTTTAGGGGCTGCTTCGCAGCCCAACGGGGATAAATCCCCTCGCCACAGGTTGGGGGGGCGAAAGGCCGCGGTGCCTGGCTTGGGGCTGCTTTGCAGCCCAACGGGGATAAATCCCCTCGCCACAGGTTGGGTGTTCGAAAGGCCGGGGTGCCTGGTTTTAGGGCTGCTTCGCAGCCCAGCGGGGATAAATCCCCTCGCCACAGGTTGGGTGTTCGAAAGACCGGGGTGCCTGGCTTTGGGGCTGCTTCGCAGCCCAGCGGGGATAAATCCCCTCGCCACAGGTTGGGGGTTCGAAAGGCCGCGGTGCCTGGCTTGGGGCTGCTTCGCAGCCCAGCGGGAGCAAGCTCCCTCGCCACGGGTTCGGCGAATGAATAAATATCGGCGTTTGAAGTGGGAGGTGTCTGAACGTTACCGGTGTTTCGAAATGTGTAACCAAAGGCGCCACAACGGGGCGATGTGAAACGCGAAGCCCCGGCATAGGGCGGCTTCGGGCGTTCTGGAAAATAAGCCGACACGCTGTGCTTGCCGGATTAGAAGGGTTTGCGAATAATGGGCCCGCTATTTGCAGCATAGATCGGTTTCCCTTCTTTTGCTCTTGCATGAATTTGCGGGGCTGTCAATATGCTCGAACCGCTTTCTCGGTGCTTCTGTAATTTGTTGTCGCATTGAAGAAATATCGGCTTCGGGCCTGTCGTTAGAATGCCGATCACTCGCTCGTCGTGGCTCGCGTCGAATAAACCGTGAGCTTCCCAGGACGCAGCACCCACGTTCGTTCCACCCATTCGCATATTGGGCTGTTGCTCACTCTGCCGTTTTTGCCCTTTACCGATGGAGTCCCAAGATGAAGAAACTTGTGCTGCTTGGCGCCCTGGCACTGTCCGTGCTGTCCCTGCCGACCTTCGCTGATGAGAAACCCCTGAAGATTGGTATCGAAGCGGCTTACCCTCCGTTCGCCTCGAAAGCCCCGGATGGCAGCATCGTCGGTTTCGACTACGACATCGGCAATGCGCTGTGCGAAGAAATGAAGGTCAAGTGCGTATGGGTCGAGCAGGAGTTCGACGGCCTGATACCGGCGCTGAAGGTGCGCAAGATCGACGCGATCCTGTCGTCCATGTCCATCACTGAAGATCGCAAGAAGTCCGTTGATTTCACCAACAAGTACTACAACACCCCGGCCCGTCTGGTGATGAAGGCCGGTACCCAGGTCAGCGACAACCTGGCCGAGCTCAAGGGCAAGAACATCGGCGTGCAGCGCGGTTCGATCCACGAGCGTTTCGCCCGTGAAGTCCTGGCCCCGCTGGGTGCCGAGATCAAGCCGTACGGTTCGCAGAACGAAATCTACCTGGACGTCGCCGCCGGCCGCCTCGACGGCACCGTGGCAGACGCTACCCTGTTGGATGACGGCTTCCTCAAGACCGATGCCGGCAAGGGCTTCGCATTCGTAGGTCCAGCCTTCACCGACGAGAAATACTTCGGCGACGGCATCGGTATCGCGGTTCGCAAGGGCGATGCGCTGAAAGACAAGATCAATGGCGCGATCACCGCCATCCGCGAGAACGGCAAATACAAGCAAATCCAGGACAAATACTTCGCCTTCGACATCTACGGCAAGTAACGACGTCCCGCCACTCGTGCGAAATGGCGCAAGCAACAGGATCTCTGCGGTTTGCGCCATTTTTTCATCCCACTTTCGAGGACCTGAATCATGTTGAAAGGCTACGGGGCTGTCATCCTCGATGGCGCATGGTTGACGCTTGAGCTCGCCTTGTCGTCCATGGCCCTGGCCATCGTCCTGGGTCTGATCGGCGTTGCGTTGCGCCTTTCTCCGGTGCGCTGGCTGGCGTGGCTGGGCGACCTGTATTCCACGGTCATTCGCGGCATTCCCGACCTGGTGCTGATCCTGCTGATTTTCTACGGCGGCCAGGACTTGCTCAATCGCGTGGCGCCGATGCTCGGCTATGACGACTACATCGACCTGAACCCCCTGGCAGCCGGTATCGGCACCCTGGGCTTCATCTTCGGTGCGTACCTGTCGGAGACCTTTCGCGGTGCATTCATGGCGATTCCCAAGGGCCAGGCCGAGGCGGGCATGGCGTACGGCATGAGCGGCTTCCAGGTGTTCTTCCGGGTGCTGGTGCCGCAGATGATCCGCCTGGCGATTCCGGGCTTCACTAACAACTGGCTGGTATTGACCAAGGCCACCGCGCTGATTTCCGTGGTGGGCCTGCAAGACATGATGTTCAAGGCCAAGCAGGCGGCGGATGCTACTCGCGAGCCTTTTACCTTCTTCCTCGCAGTGGCGGCGATGTACCTGGTGATCACCAGTGTCTCGTTGCTGGCGTTGCGTCACCTTGAGAAGCGCTACTCGGTAGGCGTAAGGGCGGCTGATCTATGATCTTCGACTACAACGTCATCTATGAAGCCTTGCCGCTGTATTTCAGTGGCTTGCTGACCACCCTCAAATTGTTGGCCCTGTCGCTGTTCTTCGGCCTGCTGGCGGCGTTGCCCCTAGGGCTGATGCGGGTGTCCAAGCAGCCGATCGTCAACATGACGGCCTGGCTCTACACCTACGTGATCCGCGGCACGCCGATGCTGGTGCAGCTGTTCCTGATCTATTACGGACTGGCGCAGTTCGCGATCGTGCGCGAAAGCTTCCTCTGGCCGTGGTTGTCCAGCGCGACGTTCTGTGCGTGCCTGGCGTTTGCCATCAACACCAGCGCCTACACCGCCGAAATCATCGCCGGCAGCCTGCGGGCCACGCCCAATGGTGAGATCGAAGCGGCCAAGGCCATGGGCATGTCGCGCTACAAGCTGTATCGCCGGATCCTGCTGCCGTCGGCCTTGCGTCGGGCGCTGCCGCAATACAGCAACGAAGTGATCATGATGTTGCAGACCACCAGCCTGGCATCCATCGTGACCCTGATCGACATCACCGGCGCGGCGCGCACGGTGAATGCGCAGTATTACTTGCCGTTCGAGGCCTACATCACGGCCGGCGCTTTCTACCTATGCCTGACCTTCATTCTGGTGCGCCTGTTCAAACTGGCCGAGCGCCGCTGGCTGGGTTACCTGGCCCCGCGCAAGCACTGATAACGCATCGATCCGATCGACTGCTCAACGACTGACGTTTTGTGAGAACCGACCGCATGTACAAGCTTGAAGTCCAAGACCTGCATAAACGCTATGGCAGTCACGAAGTGCTCAAGGGCGTGTCCCTGAAGGCCGCCGCTGGCGATGTGATCAGCATCATCGGCTCCAGTGGCTCCGGCAAGAGTACTTTCCTGCGTTGCATCAACCTGCTCGAGCAGCCCCATGCCGGCAAGATTCTGCTCAACAACGAAGAGCTGAAACTGGTCGCCGGCAAGGATGGCGCCATGAAGGCCGCGGACCCCAAGCAACTGCAGCGCATGCGTTCGCGGCTGTCGATGGTGTTCCAGCATTTCAACCTGTGGTCCCACATGACCGCGCTGGAAAACATCATGGAGGCGCCCGTGCACGTACTGGGCGTGGCCAAGGCTGAAGCGCGGGAGAAGGCCGAGCACTACCTGAACAAGGTCGGCGTGGCCCATCGCAAGGATGCCTACCCGGGCCACATGTCCGGCGGCGAGCAGCAGCGCGTGGCGATTGCCCGTGCGCTGGCGATGGAGCCTGAGGTGATGCTGTTCGACGAACCGACTTCGGCGCTGGATCCGGAACTGGTAGGCGACGTGCTCAAGGTGATGCAGGCCCTGGCCCTGGAAGGTCGGACCATGGTGGTGGTGACCCACGAAATGGGCTTTGCCCGCGAGGTCTCGAACCAACTGGTGTTCCTGCACAAGGGCATCGTCGAAGAAAGCGGCAACCCCCGTGAAGTGCTGGTCAATCCGCAATCGGAGCGCCTGCAACAATTTCTTTCGGGCAGCCTCAAGTAATCGCTCCCGTTTCGCACCTGTTTTGGGTCATGCTGCGCTCCGCGCGCCAGATGGTCTAATTTGGTTGCAGCCGCTTTTGGCTTTAACACTGTTTTCGCTTCGGATCGCCCGCCATGACTGCCCATCGAATTGGTTTCCTGATTTGGCCCAGCACTAAAGCCTTGACGCTGGCGCTGGCCGAGGAGGCCTTGCGTGTCGCTCAGCGGGTGCATCCGGATGTGGTCTACGAGCTGTCGTTCTTGCAGGCCGAGCCGCCGGCCGCCGGCGCCTGGCAATTGCCGGGCGAGCCTTGGGCCGGCAAGCTCGAGGGGTTCCAGAAGCTGTTCCTGCTGGCCGATGAGCCGCCGACCGCCCTGGCCTCGCCCCTGAGCAGCGCCCTCAAGCAACTGGTGCGTGCCGGTTGCGTGATCGGTGGTTTGTCGGCGGGTGTCTATCCCTTGGCCCAGTTGGGTTTGCTCGACGGTTACCGTGCCGCTGTGCATTGGCGTTGGCAGGATGACTTCTCCGAACGTTTCCCCAAGGTCATCGCCACCAGCCATCTGTTTGACTGGGATCGCGATCGCCTGAGCGCTTGCGGCGGCATGTCGGTGCTGGACCTGTTGCTGGCGGTCCTGGCCCGGGATCACGGTGCGGAACTGGCTGGCGCGGTGTCGGAAGAGTTGGTGGTCGAGCGCATTCGTGAAGGTGGCGAGCGCCAGCGCATCCCGTTGCAGAACCGCCTCGGTTCCAGCCATCCAAAGCTCACCCAGGCAGTGCTGCTGATGGAGGCCAACATCGAAGAGCCGCTGACCACCGACGAAATCGCCCAGCATGTGTGCGTGTCTCGCCGGCAACTGGAGCGGATCTTCAAGCAATACCTCAACCGCGTGCCCAGCCAGTATTACCTGGAGCTGCGCCTGAACAAGGCTCGGCAGATGTTGATGCAGACCAGCAAATCCATCATCCAGATCGGCCTGTCCTGCGGTTTCTCCTCGGGGCCGCACTTTTCCAGCGCCTACCGCAACTTCTTCGGCGCCACGCCGCGGGAAGATCGCAACCAGCGGCGCAGCAGCAGCCCGTTCGAATTGTCCTCGGTGCCTTCCGAGCGCGGCTAGGCTGGCACAACATCTGTGGCTAGGGCAGGCACGAGTCCCTGTGGCTAGGCTGGCACAACATCTGTGGTTGGGGCAGACACAACACTCTGTGGCGAGGGGATTTATCCCCGCTGGGCTGCGAAGCGGCCCCAAGACAGTCAATGCAATCTATCTGGCACCCCGAGTTGCCTGGCTTTGGGGTCGCTTCGCAACCCAGCGGGGATGAATCCCCTCGCCACAGGGGGGGGGGGCAGCAAGTAGGGGAAATGTGATTGTCGCTGCCTCAAACCTCGCGCCAACGTTTAAACTGCGCCTTTGCGACGCTATTTGTCGCATTGCCGTAAACCCGCGCAAAACGTGGGTTGGCGCTATAAGAAGTTGTCGCTTGGCGGCAAGGCCGGGCTGAAAACTGTCCTTACAATCCTTACCAAGCCCGCCAGTTCCAGGCGGGTGTTCCTCATCAGGAGACTCCGATGTCCGTTGAGCAAGCCGCGGTACAACGCGCCGATTTCGACCAGGTTATGGTTCCCAACTATGCACCTGCTGCCTTCATACCTGTGCGTGGTGCCGGTTCCCGCGTATGGGACCAATCCGGTCGTGAGTTGATCGACTTTGCTGGCGGTATTGCAGTCAACGTACTGGGCCACGCCCACCCGGCGCTGGTCGGCGCACTGACCGAACAGGCCAACAAGCTGTGGCACGTCTCCAACGTCTTCACCAATGAGCCGGCCCTGCGCCTGGCCCACAAGCTGGTCAACGCGACGTTTGCCGAGCGTGCGTTTTTCTGCAACTCCGGCGCCGAAGCCAACGAGGCCGCCTTCAAGCTGGCCCGTCGTGTTGCGTTCGATCGTTTCGGCAGCGAAAAATACGAAATCATCGCCGCGCTCAATAGCTTCCACGGTCGCACCCTGTTCACCGTCAACGTCGGCGGGCAGTCGAAGTACTCCGACGGTTTCGGGCCTAAAATTACCGGCATCACCCACGTTCCTTATAACGACCTGGCCGCATTGAAGGCCGCCATCTCGGACAAGACCTGCGCCGTGGTGCTGGAGCCGATCCAGGGCGAGGGCGGCGTGCTGCCGGCCGAGCAGGCCTACCTGCAAGGCGCCCGCGACCTGTGCGATGCCCACGACGCGCTGCTGGTGTTCGACGAAGTGCAGACCGGCATGGGCCGCAGCGGTCATCTGTTCGCCTACATGCATTACGGCGTGGTCCCGGACATCCTCACCAGCGCCAAGAGCCTGGGCGGTGGTTTCCCGATTGCGGCGATGCTCACCACCGAAGCCCTGGCCAAGCACCTGGTCGTCGGCACCCATGGCACCACCTACGGCGGCAACCCGCTGGCTTGCGCGGTGGCCGAGGCGGTGATCGATGTGGTCAATACCCCTGAGGTGCTCGGTGGTGTCAAAACCAAGCACGCCAAGTTCAAGGCGCGCCTGGAGCAGATCGGCGAGAAGTACGGCCTGTTCACCCAAGTGCGTGGCCTGGGCCTGCTGATCGGCTGCGTGCTGAACGATGCCTGGAAAGGCAAGGCCAAGGACATCTTCAACGCCGCCGAACAGGAAGGCCTGATGATCCTGCAAGCCGGCCCGGACGTGATTCGTTTCGCCCCGAGCCTGGTAGTGGAAGATGCCGACATCGACGCCGGCCTGGACCGCTTCGAGCGGGCCGCGGCGAAGCTGACCCAGGCCTGATCCCTTAGGGCCGGACAGGATCCAAATGTGGGAGCGGGCTTGCCCGCGAAGGCGATCGATCAGTCAACATCTTCGTTGAAAGTGATGGCCTCTTCGCGAGCAAGCCCGCTCCCACGCTTGAACGGATGCGGTAGTCGGTCCGGTATTTTTTTCATGTATCGACCCTTATGGTCGAACCCTTTATTTCAAGTTAAGGAGTGACACCATGCTGGTGATGCGCCCCGCGCAAATGGCGGATCTGGGCGAGGTACAGCGTCTGGCTGCGGACAGTCCGATCGGTGTCACTTCCTTGCCGGATGATGTGGAGCGCCTGAGCGACAAGATCGCCGCAAGCGAAGCCTCGTTTGCCGCCGAAGTCAGCTTCAACGGTGAAGAGAGCTATTTCTTCGTCCTTGAAGACACCACGACCGGCAAACTGGCGGGCTGTTCGGCCATCGTCGCGTCGGCCGGTTATTCCGAGCCGTTCTACAGCTTTCGCAACGAGACCTTCGTTCACGCCTCCCGTGAGCTGAAGATCCACAACAAGATCCACGTGCTTTCCCAATGCCACGACCTGACCGGTAACAGCCTGCTGACCAGTTTCTACGTGGTGCCGGAGCTGGTGGGCTCGCCATGGTCGGAACTCAACTCGCGGGGGCGGCTGCTGTTCGTCGCCAGCCATCCGGAGCGGTTCGCCGATTCGGTGGTGACCGAGATCGTCGGCTACAGCGATGAGAATGGCGACTCGCCGTTCTGGGACGCCATCGGTCGCAACTTCTTCGACCTCAACTACGCCGCCGCCGAGCGCCTGTGCGGGCTGAAGAGCCGTACCTTCCTCGCCGAGCTGATGCCCCATTACCCGATCTACGTGCCGCTGTTGCCGGATGCCGCCCAGGAAGCCATGGGCCAGGTGCATCCGCGGGCGCAGATCACCTTCGACATCCTGATGCGCGAGGGTTTCGAGACCGATCACTACATCGACATCTTCGACGGTGGCCCGACCCTGCATGCCCGCGTCTCGGGCATCCGCTCGATCGCCCAGAGCCGCGTGGTGCCGGTCAAGATCGGTGAACCGGTCAAGGGCGCCGGCCGCCAATACCTGGTGGCCAATGCCCAGTTGCAGGATTACCGCGCCGTGCTGCTCGAACTCGACTACGCGCCGGGCAAACCGGTGACCCTGGATATGGAAGCGGCCGAAGCCTTGGGCGTTGGCGAAGGCGCCAGCGTGCGCCTGGTGGCGGTTTAATGAGTTTCGCGGGTGGCGCAAGCGGCCCGTTTGAGGAGATAGCATGATCGTTCGTCCCGTACGCAGCAGCGATTTACCCGCTCTGATCGCCCTGGCCCGCAGCACGGGCACCGGCCTGACCACCTTGCCGGCCAACGAAGAGCGCCTGGCCCATCGGGTCGGTTGGGCCGAGAAGACCTTTAGCGGCGAAGCCGGGCGCGGTGATGCGGACTACCTGTTCGTGCTCGAAGACGATGACGGTCGCGTGGTGGGCATTTCCGCCATCGCCGGTGCCGTGGGGCTGCGTGAGCCCTGGTACAACTTTCGGGTCGGCCTGACGGTCAGCGCTTCCCAGGAATTGAACATCTATCGGGAAATCCCGACCCTGTTCCTGGCCAACGACCTGACCGGCAATTCCGAGCTGTGCTCGCTGTTCCTCCACGCCGACTACCGCAGTGGCCTCAATGGCCGGATGCTGGCCAAGGCGCGGCTGTTGTTCATCGCCGAGTTCCCGCAGTTGTTCGGCAACAAGATCATTGCCGAGATGCGCGGCATGTCCGACGACAACGGACGTTCGCCGTTCTGGGAAAGCCTGGGCCGGCATTTCTTCAAAATGGAGTTCAGCCAGGCCGATTACCTTACCGGCGTGGGCAACAAGGCGTTCATCGCTGAACTGATGCCCAAATTCCCGCTGTACACCTGTTTCCTGTCCGAAGATGCCCGGGCCGTGATTGGCCAGGTTCATCCGGACACTGAACCGGCCTTGTCGATGCTCAAGAGCGAAGGTTTCAGCTATCAGGGTTACGTCGACATCTTCGACGCCGGCCCGGCGGTGGAGTGCGAAACCGGCAAGATCCGCGCGATTCGCGACAGCCAGGCGCTGGTGCTGGCCATTGGCACGCCGGGCGATGACGCCACGCCGTTCCTCATCCATAACCGCAAGCGCGAAGACTGCCGCATCACCGCTGCACCGGCGCGTTTCGCCGCAGGCACTCTGGTGGTCGATCCGCTGACCGCCAAACGTCTTCAACTCAATGCCGGCGATCAGGTGCGTGCCGTTGCGTTGTCCGCTGCCCGGGAGTCGAAATGATGAAGTCGTTGTACATCGCAGGTAGCTGGCTGGAAGGCCAGGGCGACCTCTTTGAGTCGTTGAACCCAGTGACCCAGCAAGTGTTGTGGTCGGGCAACGGTGCCACGGCGGCGCAAGTGGAATCGGCGGTGCAGGCCGCGCGCCAGGCGTTCCCGGACTGGGCACGGCGCTCGCTGGATGAACGCCTCCAGGTGCTGGAAGCTTTTGCCGCGGCCCTGAAAAGCCACGCTGACGAACTGGCCCAGTGCATCGGTGAAGAAACCGGCAAGCCGTTGTGGGAAGCGGCGACCGAAGTGACCAGCATGGTCAACAAAGTCGCCATTTCGGTGCAGAGCTACCGCGAGCGGACCGGCGAGAAGAGCGGCCCCCTGGGCGACGCCACCGCCGTGTTGCGCCACAAGCCTCACGGCGTGGTGGCGGTCTTCGGCCCCTACAACTTTCCCGGTCACTTGCCCAATGGCCACATCGTGCCAGCGCTGCTTGCCGGCAACAGCGTGTTGTTCAAGCCAAGCGAGCTGACGCCGAAAGTCGCCGAGCTGACAGTCAAGTGCTGGGTCGAGGCCGGTCTGCCGGCGGGTGTGCTGAACCTGCTGCAAGGCGCGCGGGAAACCGGTATCGCCCTGGCGGCGAACCCGGGTATCGACGGGCTGTTCTTCACCGGCTCCAGCCGCACCGGCAATCTGCTGCATCAACAATTTTCCGGGCGCCCGGACAAGATCCTTGCGCTGGAAATGGGCGGTAACAACCCGCTGGTGGTGGATGAGGTGGCGGACGTCGATGCGGCGGTCTACACCATTATCCAGTCCGCCTTCATTTCCGCCGGGCAGCGCTGCACCTGTGCGCGTCGCCTGCTGGTGCCGGAAGGCGCCTGGGGCGATGCCTTGCTGGCGCGCCTGGTGGCGGTCAGCTCGACCCTTGAAGTCGGTGCCTTCGACCAGCAACCGGCACCGTTCATGGGTTCGGTGATTTCCCTGGGCGCGGCGAAGGCGCTGATGGACGCGCAAAACCATTTGCTGGGCAAAGGCGCCGTGCCGCTGTTGGCCATGACCCAGCCGCAGCCCCAGGCGGCCTTGCTGACGCCGGGTATCCTGGATGTGACGGCCGTAGCCGAGCGTCCTGATGAAGAGCTGTTCGGGCCGTTGCTGCAAGTGATCCGCTACACGGACTTCGCCGCGGCCATCACCGAGGCCAACAATACGCAATATGGCCTGGCCGCCGGGTTGCTGTCCGATTCCCAGGCGCGTTACCAGCAATTCTGGCTGCAGAGCCGCGCCGGTATCGTCAACTGGAACAAACAGCTGACCGGTGCCGCCAGCAGCGCCCCGTTCGGCGGTGTCGGTGCCTCGGGCAACCATCGCGCCAGTGCTTATTACGCGGCCGATTATTGCGCGTACCCGGTGGCGTCCCTGGAAACGCCAAGCCTTGTCATGCCGGCTGCCCTGACCCCCGGCGTGAGAATGGTGTGAACCCCGATCGCGAGCAAGCTCGCTCCCACAAGGACAGTGCAAGACCCTGTGGGAGCGAGCTTGCTCGCGATAGCCGCGCCGCAGTTGTTATTTGATGCCTATAAAAAACAGATTCTCGTGGAGCCTCGCTGATGAAATCCTATGAAGTCAACTTTGACGGTCTAGTGGGGCCGACCCATAACTACGGCGGGCTCTCGTACGGCAACGTCGCGTCCCAGAGCAACAGCCAGCAGTCCTCCAACCCCAAGGAAGCGGCGTTGCAGGGCCTGGCGAAAATGAAAGCGTTGATGGACATGGGATTCCAGCAAGGTGTGCTGGCGCCGCAGGAGCGTCCGGACGTGGCGGCCTTGCGCCGGTTGGGCTTTGCCGGCAGCGATGCCCAGGTGATCCAGCAGGCCGCGAAAGAGGCGATGCCGTTGCTGGTCGCCAGTTGCTCGGCCTCCAGCATGTGGGTGGCCAACGCCGCCACGGTCAGCCCAAGCGCCGACACCGCCGATGGACGCGTGCATTTCACCGCCGCCAACCTGAATTGCAAATACCACCGCAGCATCGAACACCCGACCACCAGTCGTGTGTTGGGGGCGATGTTTGCCGACCAGCAGCACTTCGCCCACCACGCCGCGTTGCCGGCGGTGGCGCAGTTCGGCGATGAAGGCGCGGCCAACCACACCCGTTTCTGCCGTGCCTACGGCGAGGCCGGCGTCGAATTCTTCGTCTTCGGTCGCAGCGCCTTCGACACCCGTTATCCCGCACCGCAGAAATACCCGGCGCGCCAGACCCTGGAAGCCTCCCAGGCCGTTGCCCGCCTGCATGGGCTGCGGGAGGAGGGCGTGGTGTACGCCCAACAGAATCCGTCGGTGATCGACCAGGGTGTGTTCCACAACGACGTGATCGCGGTGGGCAATGGTGAAGTACTGTTCTATCACGAGGACGCGTTTCTCGAGACCGACAGGATGCTGGCCGAACTGAGCGGCAAACTCGCCAAGGTTGGTGGGAAATTTCAGTCGGTGTGCGTGCCGCGTTCGGCGGTTACTGTCGATGACGCGGTACGTTCCTACCTGTTCAATAGCCAGTTGCTGTCGCGTCCCGACGGCTCCATGCTCTTGATCGTGCCGGAAGAGTGCCGCGGCAACGAACGCGTCTGGCAATACCTGCAAGGCCTGACGGGCGCTGGCGGGGTCATTCGCGAAGTGAAGGTCTTCGACCTCAAGCAAAGCATGCAGAACGGTGGCGGCCCGGCTTGCCTGAGATTGCGCGTGGCCCTCAATGAAACCGAGCTGGCGGCCGTCAACCCAGGGGTTATCATGACCGCGCCGCTGTACGATTCGCTGACCCAATGGGTCGAGCGGCACTACCGCGACCGCATGACCGAAAATGACCTGGCAGACCCGCAGTTGCTGCTCGAATGCCGTGGGGCACTGGATGAACTGACACAAATCCTTAAACTTGGCGCGGTTTATCCTTTCCAGATCAATTGAAAGCGCGCGCGACCTGACTACAGTCAAAGCAGGGCGCGTTGCCTTATCCCCAGACGAGAACCTGAAGACATGAGCGATACCCTGCAGCTGATCCTTGAAGACACCGACGGCACCCAACTGGAAACCTCCTGCACCCGTGTCGCGGTGATGTGGCAAGGCAAGGAGTTGTGGATCCAGCAGGATGGCCGCGGTCAGTTGCTGATCGGCGTCGATGTCGAGGAAGGGGACGAGGAATACGCCAACCTGTTGTTGCGTCCATTGGCGACCAACCTGGTCAGCCTGCAACTGGAAATGGAACCGGCGGACGTCGGCGACGATGACCATGTCCATGGCCCGGATTGCGGCCACGACCACTAAGGAAACCGCGCTATGCTCGCCCTCGGCAAACTGCTTGAACTGACCCTCGCCGGCCGTGAACCGGCGGAGAAGACTCAACTGACTGTCGAAGGCGTACGGATGCGCTGGTTGAGCGAGGGCGCGCTGGAGGTCAAGCCGCCCGAAGCCCGGGATAACGGCCTGGACCTGCTGCTGTCGGCCGGTATCCACGGCAATGAAACCGCGCCGATCGAATTGCTCGACCGCCTGCTGCACGACATTGCCCGTGGCGACCTGAAACCGCGGGCACGCATTCTGTTCCTGTTCGGCAACCCCGAGGCCATCCGGCGCGGTGAGCGTTTCGTCGAACAGGACGTCAACCGGCTGTTCAATGGTCGCCATGAGCTCAGTGGCGGTGCTGAAGCGCTGCGGGCCTGCGAGCTGGAGCGGCTGGCCGCCAGTTTCTTCAGTCGGCCGGAGCGCAGTCGCTTGCATTACGACCTGCACACCGCTATCCGCGGCTCGAAAATCGAGCAGTTCGCCCTTTATCCATGGAAGGAAGGCCGCGCGCATTCACGCCGTGAGCTGGCGCGCCTGTGTGCCGCGGGCATGGAGGCGGTGTTGCTGCAGAACAAGCCGTCTATCGTCTTCAGTGCCTACACCTACGATCAGCTCGGCGCCGAGTCCTTCACCCTGGAACTGGGAAAGGCCCGGCCATTCGGGCAGAACGACGGGGTCAACGTCAGCCTGCTGGAAACCCGCCTGCAACAGATCATCGAAGGCAACGAGCCTGAGCTGGATGAAGGCCTCGACGGTCTCCAACTGTTCAGCGTGGCACGGGAAATCATCAAGCACAGCGACAGTTTCCGCCTGAACCTGCCGGCGGACATCGAGAACTTCTCCGAGCTTGAAAAAGGTTATGTGCTGGCCGAGGACATCGCCCAGACCCGCTGGGTGATCGAAGAGGAGGGCGCCCGGATCATTTTCCCGAACCCCAAGGTCAAGAATGGCTTGCGGGCCGGGATCCTGATCGTGCCGACGACTGACGAAAACCTGGCTTGAAGCCACATCTTTCAAATGTGGGAGCGGGCTTGCTCGCGAATGCGGTGTGTCAGTAAAAATATTGGTTAACTGACACACCGCATTCGCGAGCAAGCCCGCTCCCACAGTTTTTTGGGTGATGTTTAGCTCGCTACCGCCCGCTGTTCACTGCGACGCAACGCCCGGGTCTTGTGCAGGGTGTCGGCACAGGTCTTCGCTGCTTCCTGACCCTTGTGCACGAAATGCTCGAAGAAGAATTTCTGATGTTCTTCCCCCGCATGGAAATGATGCGGCGTGAGCACCACCGAGAACACCGGCACTTCGGTTTCCAACTGCACCTGCATCAGGCCGCTGATGACCGATTGGGCGACGAACTCGTGACGGTAGATGCCCCCGTCCACCACCAGGCCGGCGGCGACGATGCCGGCGTAGCGGCCTGACTTGGCCAGCAGCTTGGCGTGCAGCGGAATCTCGAAGGCGCCGCCGACTTCGAAGAAGTCGATATCGCTTTCCTGGTAACCCTGGGTGATCATTTCGGCGACGAAGCCTTTACGGCTCTGGTCGACGATTTCCTTGTGCCAGCAAGCCTGGATGAACGCGATGCGCTCGCCCGGATGACTTTTGCTTTTGCTGTCGATTGCAGTGGGTTGCATGTTCTGGTTCCTGTTTGTGTGAAAAACAGGGCGTCATGAATCGAAGGGGATTCGAGGGTACGCCGCGCACGGACAGTCGCAGTCGGCCCTTGGGTGCCAATCCCGTTCTCTCTTCATCCGGACTATGACCGTCGGCCCCGGGATCACACCGGGTCTGCTGACCTTGCCGCTACACCCCAAAAAGCGGTGTAGCACCAAGCGCTCGCGGGCTATGCACGTTGCGTGCAATTACCGCCGGTGGGGAATTACACCCCGCCCTGAGAACGTTTTGCCGCCATGATTTTTGGCGACGCAGGATTTTTAACACATAACCTACTGTGGGAGCGAGCTTGCTCGCGATAGCGGTGGTTCAGCTTGTGTTGATGCTGGATACACTGCCGCCATCGCGGGCAAGCTCGCTCCCACAGGTGTTCTGGATAATCTTCAGGCTTTCCGTCGATCAGTCTTGATTATTCTTCACCATGCCCGCAGTAATTGCCCTTCGAAAGGGAATTCCCCCACCAGAACCCGAGGCCAGATTCATGAGTGTTATCGATCTTCGCAGCGACACGGTCACCCAACCTACCGCCGGCATGTTGGATGCCATGGCCAGCGCGCCGACCGGCGATGATGTGTATGGCGAAGACCCGACCGTCAATCGCCTCGAAGCCGAACTGGCGGCGCGCCTGGGCTTTGCCGCGGCGATGTTCGTGCCCACGGGCACGATGAGCAACCTGTTGGGGTTGATGGCCCACTGCGAGCGCGGCGATGAGTACATCGTCGGTCAGCAGGCCCACACCTACAAATACGAGGGCGGCGGTGCGGCGGTGCTCGGTTCGATCCAGCCCCAGCCCCTCGAGGTGCAGGCGGACGGTTCCCTGGACCTGGCGCACGTCGCCGCGGCGATCAAGCCCGATGATTTTCACTTTGCCCGCACCCGCCTGCTGGCCCTGGAAAACACCATGCAGGGCAAGGTGCTGCCCTTGGAATACCTGGCCCGTGCCCGGCGTTTCACCCAGGAGCATGGCCTGGCCCTGCACCTGGACGGGGCGCGGCTGTACAACGCCGCGGTCAAGCTGAATGTCGACGCCCGGCAGATCACGCAACATTTCGATTCGGTGTCGGTGTGCCTGTCCAAGGGCCTTGGCGCTCCGGTGGGCTCGGTCCTGTGCGGCAGCGTCGAGTTGATCGGCAAGGCCCGCCGCCTGCGCAAGATGGTCGGTGGCGGCATGCGCCAGGCCGGGATCCTCGCGGCGGCCGGGTTGTATGCCCTGGAACATCAGGTCCAGCGCCTGGCCGATGACCACGCCAATGCCCAGCGGCTTGCCGAGGGCTTGCGTGGGGCGGGTTACGAGGTCGAGCCGGTGCAGACCAACATGGTCTACGTACAAATGGGCGAGCGGGCCGAGGCGATCAAGGCGTTTGCCGATGAACGGGGCGTCAAGCTCAGCGCGGCGCCACGCCTGCGACTGGTGACGCACATGGACGTGAGCGCGGCGCAAATCGATCAGGTGATCGCCACTTTCGTCGAATTTTCTCGCCAATGACCCGCTAACCGGGGCAATTGACAGTTTCTATCGTATAAACACGCTGTACCCCACGCGCAGGGCCGATATAATGCGGCCCTTTGCCGTTGCTTCGTCTGTTGACGTTTTGCACAGGCCTTTGGCCGCAGCCTCCGTGGAAGAACCTAATGAAAAGCGCAGAAATCCGTGAAGCCTTCCTTCGCTTCTTCGAAGAGCAAGGCCACACCCGAGTAGCCTCCAGCTCTTTGATTCCGGGCAACGACCCGACCCTGCTGTTCACCAACGCGGGGATGAACCAGTTCAAGGACTGCTTCCTGGGCCAGGAAAAACGTGCCTACACCCGTGCGGTAAGCAGCCAGAAGTGCGTGCGTGCCGGCGGCAAGCACAACGACCTGGAAAACGTCGGCTATACCGCACGTCACCATACGTTCTTCGAAATGCTGGGTAACTTCAGCTTCGGTGACTATTTCAAGCGTGACGCCATCACCTTCGCCTGGACCTTCCTGACGTCCGACAAGTGGCTGAACCTGCCCAAGGAAAAGCTTTGGGTAACGGTCTACGCCACTGACGACGAAGCCTATGACATCTGGACCAAAGAGGTCGGTGTCCCGGCAGAGCGCATGGTGCGCATTGGCGACAACAAAGGCGCGCCTTACGCCTCCGATAACTTCTGGACCATGGGCGACACCGGTCCATGCGGCCCTTGCACCGAGATCTTCTACGATCACGGCGCCGACATCTGGGGCGGCCCACCCGGCTCGCCGGAAGAAGACGGCGACCGCTACATCGAGATCTGGAACAACGTGTTCATGCAGTTCAACCGCACCGCCGATGGCGTGTTGCATCCGCTGCCGGCGCCGTCGGTGGACACCGGCATGGGCCTGGAGCGGATCAGTGCGGTGCTGCAGCACGTTCACTCCAACTACGAAATCGACCTGTTCCAGAGTCTGCTGAGCGCGTCGGCCAAGGCCATCGGTTGCACCAACGACAACCAGGCCTCGCTGAAAGTGGTCGCCGACCACATCCGTTCCTGCGGCTTCCTGATTGCCGACGGCGTGCTGCCTTCCAACGAAGGTCGTGGTTATGTACTGCGCCGGATCATCCGTCGCGCCTGCCGTCACGGCAACAAGCTGGGCGCCAAGGGCAGCTTCTTCTATCAGATCGTCGCGGCATTGGCGGCCGAGATGGGCGACGCCTTCCCGGAGCTCAGGTCCCAGCAGGCGCATATCGAACGCGTGCTCAAGGCTGAAGAAGAGCAATTCGCCAAGACCCTGGAGCAAGGCCTGAAGATCCTCGAGCAGGACCTGGCCGAACTCAAGGGCAACGTGGTCCCGGGCGATGTGGTGTTCAAGCTGTACGACACCTATGGCTTCCCGATGGACCTGACCGGCGACATCGCCCGCGAACGCGACCTGACCCTCGACGAGGAAGGGTTCGAGCGCGAGATGGAAGCCCAGCGGGTGCGTGCGCGTTCCGCCAGCTCCTTCGGCATGGACTACAACAGCCTGGTCAAGGTAGACGTGGCCACCGAGTTCACCGGTTATGCCGGCACCACCGGCTCGGCCAAGATCGTTGCCATCTATAAGGACGGGCAATCGGTCGACATCCTGAGCGAAGGCCAGGAAGGCGTGATCGTGCTGGACAAGACCCCGTTCTACGCCGAGTCCGGCGGCCAGATCGGCGACAGCGGTTACTTGCAGGCGGGCAGCTCGCGTTTCGATGTGCGTGACACCACCAAGACCGGCGGCGCGTTCCTGCACCACGGCGTGCTGGCGTCGGGCAGCCTGATGATCGCCGCCCCGGTGGCCGCCCATGTCGACGCCGAGGTGCGCCATGCCACGTCGCTGAACCACTCCGCCACCCACTTGCTGCACGCGGCGTTGCGCCAGGTGCTGGGCGAGCACGTCCAGCAGAAGGGCTCGTTGGTGGACAGTCAGCGCCTGCGCTTTGACTTCAGCCATTTCGAAGCCATCAAGCCTGAGCAACTCAAGGCGCTGGAAGAGATCGTCAACGCCGAGATTCGCAAGAACTCCCCGGTGGAAACCGAAGAGACCGACATCGAGACCGCCAAGCGCAAGGGCGCGATGGCGTTGTTCGGCGAGAAGTACGGCGACAGCGTGCGCGTGCTGAGCATGGGCGACTTCTCCGTTGAACTGTGCGGTGGCATCCACGCCAACCGGACCGGCGACATCGGCCTGATGAAGATCATCAGCGAAGGTGGCGTGGCATCCGGTGTGCGCCGGATCGAAGCGGTCACCGGCGCCGCGGCCCTGGCGTACCTCAACGCGGCCGAAGAACAACTCAAGGAAGCGGCAACCCTGATCAAGGGCAGTCGCGACAACCTGATCGACAAGCTGTCGGCTGTGCTGGAGCGCAACCGTCTGCTGGAGAAGCAACTCGAGCAGTTGCAGGCCAAGGCCGCCAGCGCCGCGGGCGACGATCTGTCGGCCCAGGCGGTGGACGTCAAGGGCGTGAAGGTGCTGGCCGTGCGTCTGGACGGCCAGGATGGCAAGGCGCTGCTGGCGCTGGTCGATCAACTGAAAAACAAACTCGGCCGCGCAGTGATCCTGCTCGGCAGTGTCCATGAGGAAAAGGTCGTTCTCGTCGCAGGCGTGACCAAAGACCTGACTGGCCAACTCAAGGCCGGTGATTTGATGAAGCAGGCCGCTGCGGCAGTGGGCGGCAAGGGCGGTGGTCGTCCGGACATGGCGCAAGGCGGTGGTACCGACGTCGGCGCCCTGGACGCGGCACTGGCCCAGACCGTTGCATTCGTAGAGCAGGGTATTTAAGGCAGCGTCGCCGGGCTCGTGGTCTAGTGACGAGCCCGGCCGCTGTTTGAGTGATTTATTGGGCGCCCTTCATGGGCAGAGGCGGCTTTGAAATGGCTTTGATCGTACAGAAATTTGGAGGCACCTCGGTCGGCACTGTCGAGAGAATCGAACAAGTCGCCGACAAGGTTAAGAAATTCCGTGAAGCGGGCGATGACCTGGTGGTTGTGCTGTCGGCAATGAGCGGCGAGACCAACCGTCTGATCGATCTGGCCAAGCAAATCAGCGGCGACCAGCAACCGGTTCCCCGTGAACTGGACGTGATCGTTTCCACTGGCGAGCAGGTGACCATTGCCTTGCTGGCCATGGCGCTGATCAAGCGTGGCGTGCCGGCGGTGTCCTACACCGGCAACCAGGTGCGTATCCTGACCGACAGCGCGCACAACAAAGCGCGTATCCTGCAGATCGACGACCAGAAGATTCGCGGCGACCTGAAGGCTGGCCGTGTCGTGGTTGTCGCCGGTTTCCAGGGCGTGGACGAGCAGGGCAATATCACCACCCTCGGCCGTGGCGGTTCCGACACCACGGGCGTAGCACTGGCGGCGGCTCTCAAGGCTGACGAATGCCAGATCTACACCGATGTGGACGGTGTCTACACCACCGACCCACGGGTGGTGCCTGTGGCCCAGCGCCTGGACAAGATCACGTTCGAAGAAATGCTGGAAATGGCCAGTCTCGGCTCGAAGGTGTTGCAGATCCGGGCGGTCGAATTCGCCGGCAAGTACAACGTTCCGCTGCGCGTCCTGCACAGCTTCAAAGAGGGTCCGGGCACCCTCATTACTATTGATGAAGAGGAATCCATGGAACAGCCGATCATTTCCGGCATCGCTTTCAACCGCGATGAGGCCAAGCTGACCATCCGTGGCGTGCCAGACACCCCCGGCGTGGCGTTCAAGATTCTCGGCCCGATCAGTGCCGCGAACATCGAAGTCGACATGATCGTGCAGAACGTCTCGCACGATAACACCACTGACTTCACCTTCACCGTGCACCGCAACGACTACCAGTCTGCCGAAGCGATCCTGAAAAAGACCGCTGGCGAGATCGGTGCCCGGGAAGTGGTGGGCGATACCAAGATCGCCAAGGTCTCGATCGTTGGTGTCGGCATGCGTTCCCACGCAGGCGTGGCCAGCCGCATGTTCGAATCCCTGGCCAAGGAAAGCATCAACATCCAGATGATCTCTACTTCGGAAATCAAGGTTTCCGTGGTGATCGAAGAGAAGTACCTGGAGCTGGCCGTGCGCGCCCTGCACACGGCTTTCGAACTCGACGCTGCTGCCCAGCAGGGCGAGTAAAGCGTTATCCAGAGGGCGCGGCTGGACCGCGTCCTTTGTTTTTCTGAATGGCGCGTCCCAAAACTGTTCTTTTGCCCGCGCTGGTCAATACTAGGCCTGTAGGCTTCGACCGTTTCGGTTGTAGGTCCAATGCCTTTTTTTTGCAGACTGTTGTCCCTTAAGTGAATTGCGTGAGGAGAAAGGTATGCTGATTCTGACCCGTCGGTGTGCAGAAAGCCTGATTATTGGCGATGGCGAAATCACCGTGACCGTGCTCGGCGTCAAAGGAAACCAAGTGCGTATCGGCGTCAACGCCCCGAAAGAGGTTGCTGTACACCGGGAGGAAATCTACCTGCGTATCAAGAAAGAGAAGGACGACGAACCAAGCCATTAATTTTTATCGATTTTTATGTTTGCAAACGGGGATGAAGGTGGTTAATATACGCCCCGTGTTGCGGAGAGCTGGCCGAGTGGCCGAAGGCGCTCCCCTGCTAAGGGAGTACACCTCAAAAGGGTGTCGGGGGTTCGAATCCCCCGTTCTCCGCCATTATTCGTTTAGTGCGTCAGAACCTGGCTTGATCAGTAAGTGTTTGAAATTACTGAAAAAAGCGCTTTACAAAAGGATTTGACGACCTATAATGCGCGGCAACAAATGCACTCGTAGCTCAGCTGGATAGAGTACTCGGCTACGAACCGAGCGGTCACAGGTTCGAATCCTGTCGAGTGCACCATTTAAGAGTTGTTTGCAGCAATGCAAATAACTTGGCTTCAACCAGTTGTGATCTGGTATAAAACCACAACTTGCACTCGTAGCTCAGCTGGATAGAGTACTCGGCTACGAACCGAGCGGTCACAGGTTCGAATCCTGTCGAGTGCACCAAACACCAAAAAGCCCGCGTTAAACGCGGGCTTTTTGCTGTCTACGATTTGCCTTTCACGCACCCCCTTTCATCGAACACGACCTCTGCGCTGCGACCTTTCTTCGCCTTGTAGGTATACCGTGTGCTCGAGTTTCGAATCTTGATTGAGTCTGGCTTGCCCAGGGCGCTCTCGACGTCCTGTTGGCTCATGCCGGCGACGATTCGTCGTTCCAGAATGGCATCGCGGCGTTGCCTGGCATCGATGAGGTTCCCGCAGCGGTCCTGGAACTGGCCGACCACGGTCGGCTCCTTGCGCGTGGTTGTGTTGCCGGATGTTTGCCAACGCTCCGCTTCGGGCAGCATCGCCTCGGTCGTCGGCTCGATCGAACCTGGGCTGTAGGGATGGATCTGCTGGAGTGACAGGGCTTCACCCGGGCCGCAACTCAAGGTGGTGAATGTCACGTGCCCCGCGATGCTTTCGCAGCGATGCACGGTTTGCCCGGCGGCCCACAAAGGCAGGCAGGGCAGGCTGGCGAGCAGGATCAGGTAGTGGTTGATGGGCATCCGGTCGTCCTCCTTGACGGTGCAGGAGAACAGGGTAGTCGCCGCATTTCTGTCGAGGCGTGTGTTTTCTTTTCCGGATAAGTCGTCGTAAAGGCAAAGGTTCAGCCTGCGTTCAGGTTTGTCTCGCAAGCGCTTGTTCTTGCCATGATTTTTTAGCGTTTTAAAGCGTCAAGCGGTGTATGATTGCGCCCGTCAGCCCCGCCGGGGCTTTGGAATATCTCCATGGACTTACCCAGTAGTTACTCAATATTTAGTTTTGCCAATCATGAATTAACTGATTGATCCTTCCGGCGTGCTCCACTGCTGGGAGTGGAGTTCGCCTATGACCCAAGTAGAAGTAAAAAAAACGCAGGAAAGCCTTCAGGATCGTCTCGCTCAGGTCGTTGAGCTGCTGCAGCGCCAGCGGGTCGTCGAAGACCTGACGCATCGCCAGGAAGGCCCGAATCATGACCGGGTCGAGAACCTGGTCCATCGGCAGAATCTCGTCGAGCTGCAACGCAAGCTCGATGACCTGCACTCCGCCGACGTCGCCTACATTCTTGAAGCCTTGCCCCTGGAAGAGCGTCTGACGGTCTGGCAGTTGGTCAAGGCTGATCGGGACGGTGACATCCTGCTCGAAGTGTCGGACTCGGTTCGCGAAACCCTGATCGCCGACATGGATGATCATGAGTTGCTGGCGGCGGCCAAGGAAATGGACGCCGACGAACTTGCCGACCTTGCGCCCGAACTGCCACGGGACGTTGTCCACGAACTGATGGAGGCCCTCGACGGCCAGCAACGTGAGCGTGTGCGCTCGGCGTTGTCCTATGACGAGGAGCAGGTCGGTGCGTTAATGGACTTCGAGATGGTGACGATCCGCGAGGATGTCAGCCTTGAAGTGGTCTTGCGCTACCTGCGTCGTCTCAAGGAACTGCCCGGTCATACCGACAAGCTTTTCGTGGTCGATTACGACGGCGTGCTCAAGGGCGTGCTGCCCATCAAGCGTTTGCTCGTCAACGACCCGGAAAAGCAGGTGGCCGAGGTCATGGCCAGCGATCCGGTGAGTTTCCACCCGGACGAAGATGCCTACGATGCGGCCCAGGCATTCGAACGTTATGACTTGATTTCCGCACCGGTGGTCGACAAGAACGGCAAGTTGATCGGCCGTCTGACCATCGATGAAATGGTCGACTTGATTCGTGAGGAAAGCGAAAGCGAAGTCCTCAACATGGCCGGTCTGCGCGAAGAAGAAGACATCTTCGCTTCGGTCTGGAAGTCCCTGCGTAACCGCTGGGCCTGGCTGGCGATCAATCTGATCACGGCGTTTGTCGCTTCCCGGGTCATCGGCCTGTTCGAAGGCTCCATCGAGAAGCTGGTGGCGCTTGCGGCGCTGATGCCTATCGTCGCCGGTATCGGTGGCAACTCCGGTAACCAGACCATCACCATGATCGTCCGTGCCATGGCACTGGACCAGGTCAGCACCGGCAATACATCGCGCTTGATGCGCAAGGAGCTGGCGGTCTCCTTGATCAACGGCGTGATTTGGGGAGGGGTGATTGGTGTGGTGGCTTATCTGCTTTATGGCAGCTGGTCGCTGGGGGTGGTCATGACGGCGGCAA
This sequence comes from Pseudomonas sp. NFACC24-1, assembly GCF_900115235.1. Classification (NCBI taxonomy): domain Bacteria; kingdom Pseudomonadati; phylum Pseudomonadota; class Gammaproteobacteria; order Pseudomonadales; family Pseudomonadaceae; genus Pseudomonas; species Pseudomonas sp. NFACC24-1. The sequence goes on along the minus strand of NZ_FOVS01000002.1, from coordinate 45,036 downwards.
TGACGCTCAACCTGCTGCTGGCGGCCTTGATGGGGGTCTTGATCCCCATGACCCTGGCCCGCATGGGGCGCGATCCTGCCATGGGTGCCAGTGTCATGATTACCGCGGTGACCGACAGTGGCGGGTTCTTCATTTTCCTGGGGTTGGCGACGATTTTCCTGCTCTGAATCGCTCATCAAGAAACCCGCCTGCTTGGCATAAACTGTCCACTTGGAAAAAACGGCGCTTCTTTCAGAAATGGGAAGCGCCGTTTTTTTTGCGCTTCTTTCGATTGATGGGGCGTCGAGATCAAGCGTCCAAAGCAAGAGCAGCCGGCAGGTCCAGCCGCTATGCAACGGCACCACCGCTATCGCGAGCAAGCTCGCTCCCACATGGGGTCGTGGGTGTTCACGATATGTGTGCTGTCATGCATTTCAGCTGGGCCAAACGCCAGGCACAAAAAAGCCAGCACGAGGCTGGCTTGAGTGTTTTGGCTGTGATCAGGTCGCGTCTGCGGCCATCTCTACGTCATGTGCAATCAGCGAAACGAGGGCGTTCTGCTGGCGGTGGGAGAGTTGTCGGAAGCGTTGAAGCAGCTCGCGCTCATGCAAAGACAGCTCTGGGCTGTCCAGACGCATGCTCAGCTCTTCACCCAGTGCGCCTTCCTGAATCAGGCTTTGCTCCAGGCGCGCAATGATTTCAGAGTTCATGCTGCGGTGATGATTACGAGCCACCTCGGCAATGCGTTCCCGCATTCCGTCTGGCAGACGCACGACGAACTTGTCAGCCGTACGGCTGGAATAAATTGCCTTTGTCATTGGGCGCATATTTATTTAACCGGTTAGTTCAGGGGAGCGGTTCTCGGGATTGGCCGCAGGATGTCGATAGGACAAGCTCCACTGCCAAATGTTCAACCTGAATTGTTAAGAGGCCCGCATCATGCCTCAAAATTGCCAGATCATTGGCGCCAATTCTGTGACAAATTCTGATCCGGGTAAAGGCGTTATGCCAGCACCTTTCATCAAAAAATGCGGACTGGTTGGAAAAAAACAACAGGTTCGCATTTTGTGACCGTCGAATTGTGTCGTTGTGCCATACCGTCTGGCGGATAACGGAAATGGACAAAAGCACCTGCCGTCCCTGTCTTGTACAGGATAGTGGCAAATGGCCGATTTACTAGGATAAACGAGCCTGGGACAGATGAATGGTGGCCATCATCGGCCGCTAGGGCCTTGTCTGTCTTCCAGGCGGTACCATTTGCCTACACTTAAAAAACAGCGACGACATGACAAACGCAGGGCAGGTCGTTACCATGCACGCCGTCCCGCGCACCACGTTTCTCGTGGTCGGCTTGTGTCTCAGTAGCTCAATTGGATAGAGCATCCCCCTCCTAAGGGGAAGGTTGGCAGTTCGAACCTGCCCTGGGACACCATTATCAACAGTGGGTTAGCGCAATTGCCGCTCACTTTTCCTGCTTGAGTCCCATCCCCCCGTACGATTCAAACCAGGCTTGGGCGTGCCGTTCATGCCTCGCACAGCGCTTCACTCCCCCAAGCTGTGACCAACTGCCCATTTTTACCCATTTGTATCGAACATATTTCGGTCACGGGAAACTTTCTCCCCACTCTGCTATCAGACCGTCTCGGTACGTTGTAGGACTTTTCCTTCGTTTCCGATGGATTACGTACCTCGTTATTTATCTGTGTCAGTGTCAATGCCGCTTCCGGCGGGCCTGACTCACCGTGTCTTCGATTCAGGCCACAAGGATGTGACATGCAGCCAGCCGCACCCTGCCGAACGCTTAACCCGAACAGCCCTCGCCGTTGTGCTGGTGGAACCCGTTCATCCGCACAGAACGCCAAGCGTCTCGCCCTGCTGCTGATAGCGGCGTGGATGACGGGCGCGTGGAGCGCTGCGCAAGCGGCTGGACCTGAAGACGAACTATTGCGCCAGCAAGAGCGCGAGCGGGGGTTGAGGGAGCAACTGGAATCCCGGCCGGACGTGCGCCTGCAGGCGGCACCCGTGGATGAGGGTATCGAGCGCTTGCCTGCCAAGGAGACGCCTTGCTTCGCCATCAATGACATCCGCCTGATCGGCGAGGCGTCGGAAAAATTCCAGTGGGCGTTGCGCGCCGCCAATCCCGAGGATGATCCCGCCATCGGTCGTTGCCTGGGCGGCGGCGGGATCAACCTGACGATGAAGCGCATGCAGAATGCGATCATCGAGGCCGGCTACGTCACCACTCGCGTACTCGCCGAAGCCCAGGACTTGAACAGTGGGGTGCTGGTGTTGACCCTGGTGCCAGGGCGCATTCGCGAGATTCGTTTCGAGGAGGGTACCAGCGCCCGCGCCAATGCCTGGAACGCGATGCCGGCCAATCCAGGCGATCTGCTCAACTTGCGCGACATCGAACAGGCGCTGGAGAACTTCAAGCGCGTGCCGACCGCAGAGGCCGACATCAAGATCGCACCAGCCCGTGCCGCCGACGCCAGGCCCGGTGAGAGCGACGTGGTGATCGCCTGGAGCCAGCGGTTCCCCGCCCGGGTGAGTCTGTCGGTGGACAATTCCGGCAGCAAGAGCACGGGCAAATACCAGGGCAACGTATCGCTGTCCTTGGACAACCTGCTGTCGCTCAACGATTTGTTCTACGCCAGCGTCAACCATGACTTGGGCGGCGGCGAGTCCGGGCACCGCGGTTCCGATGGCAGCACGCTGCATTATTCGCTGCCGTTCGGCTACTGGCAGTTGGGGTTCACCAGCAGCGAATACAACTACGAACAGTCTGTTGCCGGTGCTAACCAAACCTATCAGTACCGAGGCGAGAGTCGTAACAACGAGTTGCGCCTGTCACGCCTGCTGTACCGCGACGCCGTTCGCAAGACCACCGCCTGGGGTAGCCTGTGGACGCGCTCGTCGGAGAATTTCATCGACGACACCGAGGTCGGCAACCAGAAACGCCGCATGGCCGGCTGGCAGTTGGGGTTGGACCATCGGGAGTTCATTGGCGCTTCGATTCTTGACTTGGGTGTCGCCTATCGTCGCGGCACCGGTGCCCACGACGCGCTCAGGGCTCCTGAGGAAGATTTCGACGCCGGTACGTCGCGCTCGCAGATCATCACCGCCGATGCCCAATTGCAGGTGCCGTTCCAGGTCGGCGATCAGCGCCTGCGCTACATCGGTGGCTGGCGCGCGCAATGGAACCGCACGCCGTTGGTGCCCCAGGATCGCTTCTCCATCGGCGGGCGCTACAGCGTGCGCGGCTTCGATGGTGAAAACATTCTTTCCGCCGACCGTGGCTGGACCCTGCGCAACGAAATCGGCCTGTCCCTGGGCCAGACCGGCCAGGAGCTCTACACCGGCATCGACTATGGCGAAGTCAGCGGCCAATCCAGTGAGTTCCTGATCGGCCAGCGCCTGGCGGGGGCCGTGGTGGGCATACGCGGCGGTTACAAGGGCCTGTCCTATGACTGGTCGGTGGGTACGCCGTTGAAGAAACCCGATGGTTTCGAGACGGCCAACGTGACCAGCGCGTTCACCGTCATCTGGTCATTCTGAGGTGATCCCATGCAGTTCGAGACGCTAGACATTATCGCTCCCGGCCTGATCGACGAACCCTGGAGCGAAGCCGCAGTGTTCGGCTCCGCCACCTGGTTGTGGATGCATTCCAAGGCCCATCGCGATGCGCCGTTGCACACCTTGCCGACGTTGCTGTTGCCGGCGCTCAAGCATCGCCAGTTCGTGCTCGGCTCCGAACACGGCAAGCCGGTGTTCTACCTGTCCTGGCTCAACCTCGACGAGGCAGCAGAGCAACGTTACCTGCGCCAGTCGCCGCTGGCGCTGAGCCAAGAGGACTGGAACAGCGGCGAGCGCCTCTGGCTCAACGACTGGGTCGCCCCCTTTGGCCACACGGCGGTATTGCGCCGCCTGTTGCAACGTCACCTTTTCATCGATCGCTGCGCCCGAGCCCTCTATCACCGAGGCGACGAGCGTGGCCTGCGGGTCAAGACATTCCAAGGGATCGGGGTCATCCCCGAACAGGCCCAGGCCTGGTTTGCCGCCCACCCGCTGGCAGTCGAAGCGTAACTCCAACCACTGGTCGTGCGGGCAGGCTCCGCAAATGGAATTGCTATGAACAAGCATCTTTACCGAATCGTTTTCAACAAGGCCCGCGGGCTGTTGATGGTCGTGGCCGAGAACGTCACCAGCCAGGTCAAGGCGCCGGGGACCCGCTCCGGACCGACGACGGGCGCAGCGGCTTGCACGGCGACACTGGGGGCGTTGCGCTTTGCCGTCATGACAGCGATCGGCCTGGTGTCCTTGAGCGTGGCACCGACCTGGGCCGGCACCATCGTCGCCGACCCAGGCGCTCCGGCGGGCCAACGACCGACGGTGATACAGAGCGCCAACGGCACGCCGCAGGTGAATATCCGCGCGCCCAGCGCCGGCGGTGTCTCGCGCAACACCTACAACCAGTTCGATGTCGATAGCCGGGGGGTGATCCTCAACAACGGCACGGGCAACAGCCAGACGAAACTGGGCGGTTGGATCGAAGGCAACCCGATGCTGGGCAATGGCAGCGCGCGGGTCATCCTCAACGAAGTCAACTCCAGCAACCCCAGCCAATTGCGCGGTTACGTCGAAGTCGCCGGCCAGCGTGCCGAAGTGGTCATCGCCAACCCATCCGGTATCACTTGCAACGGTTGCGGCTTCATCAATGCCGACCGGGCCACCCTCAGCACCGGCCGGGCGCAGTTGGAGAACGGTCGCATCACGGGCTACACCGTGCAGGGCGGCGCGATCAACATCGAAGGCAAAGGCCTGGATGCCCGCGAGGCCGATTACACGGACCTGATTGCCCGCTCGGTGCAGGTCAACGCCGGGGTATGGGCCAACGACTTGAAGGTCACCGCCGGACGTAATCAGGTCAATGCCGACAACACCCAGGCCACGCCGCTGCCAGGCGCCGAGGGAGAAAAACCCACTGTTGCCATCGACGTTGCCAAGCTCGGCGGCATGTATGCCGGGAAGATCATGCTGGTGGGCACGGAGTCCGGCGTGGGTGTGCGCAACGCCGGGCAGATCGGCGCCATGGCTGGCGAGGTGGTGATCAGCGCCGACGGCAAATTGCAAAACCAGGGTGCGATCAGCAGCGCAACGGCGACGCAAATCACTGCCGCCAGCGTTGAAAACAGCGGCACGCTCTACGCCAAGGGCGACCTGAGGCTCGACAGCGTCGGTGATATCGACAACAGCGGCACCGTTGCCAGCCAGAACCACACCACACTCACCGCCAAGACCATTCGCAGCACCAAGGCCTCGAGCCTGGCGGCGGGCGTTGGTGCGGACGGCAAGCTGGGCAAAAGTGGCAACCTCGCGCTGCGGGCCACCACGATCAAGGCGCAAGGCCAGAACCTTGCCGGCGGTGATCTCGGCGTCGGGGCCGCTGACCTGGACCTGAGCGGCAGCCAGACCCTGGGCCGCAACGTCACTCTGACGGCCAGTTCCGGCGATGCCAACCTCAGTGGCAGCCAAGTCGATGCGACCCAGGTGCTGACCGCCAAAGCGGCCAAGACCCTACGCACCGATGGGGCGAAAGTCAGCGCTGGCAACCTGCAATTGAGTGCGCGGGATGTGTCCAATACCGGTGGTGAACTGGTGCAGACGGGTATCGCCGATACTTCGATCACCGCCGCCGCCACGCTCGACAACAGCGGTGGCCGTATAGCCTCCAACGCCGGCAACCTGAAGCTTGGCGCCAATCGCCTCGACAACGGCAACGGCAAGGTCGAGCACGCCGGTAAAGGCACCCTGGACATCCAGGCCAACCAGTTGGCCGGCAGCAAAGGCACCCTGGCGAGCAATGGCAAGTTGAGCGTCAAGGCCAGTGAGGTGGTGGTCGATGACGGCCTGACCCAAGGCCAACAGATCACGCTCGACACCACGACCCTGTCCAACCAGCGTGGGCGCATTCTCCAGACCGGCGCGCAACCGTTGCAGGTCACCGCCCGTGAACGCTTCGACAACCAGGCCGGGCAAGTCAGCGGTCCCGCAGCGGTGGTCTTGACGGTCGGCACGTTGAACAACCAGGGCGGCAAAGTCCTCGCCACCGATAACGGTGCGTTGACCGTCACGGCCGACAAAGAGATCAATAACGGCAGCGGGACGCTGGCTGCCAGCGGTACGACAAAGATCAGCGGCGAGGCGCTGGATAACACCCAAGGCACGGTGAGTGCCGGCGGTGAGCTGGACGCAACGTTCGATCGCTTGAACAACATCGGTGGCACCCTGGCCGCGACCCAGCGCATGGAGATCATCGCCGGGCAGTTGAACAACACCAACGGCGTGCTGGGCTCGGTGAAGTCCGGGTTGCTGGTCAGTGTTTCGGCGGATGCGCTGAACAACAGCGGCGGGCGCCTTGAAGCGCTGGGCGATATCACGCTGTCGGCCCAAGGTTTGAATAACCAGGGCGGGGTGATCAGTGGCCAGGCCTTGGACCTGAACAGCCACGGCCTGCTGATGGACAACAGCCAGGGCACGTTGAATGCCGGCGCGACCCTCGACCTGCGCAGCGGTGAGTTGCGCAACGCGGCGGGCCTGATCCAGGCCAAGGGCAAGCTGTTCATCGACACCGGCAGCCAGGCGCTGAACAACCTTCAGTCCGGCACCACCCAAGGCATCAGCGGCCAGGACGCGGTGGAAATCCATAGTGCCCATTTCAACAACAGCGCCGGTTTCCTCGGGGCCAAGGGCGCGCTGGTGCTCAAGGCCACCGACCTGACCAACGGCAGCGGCGGCCAGATCATTGGCCAGAAGAGCGTTCAGGTCGAAGGCGCCCGGGTGGATAACCGTGGCGGTCAGTTGCAGGGCCTCGGCGATGTCCAGTTGGTGCTGGGTGAGACGCTCAACAACCAGGGCGGACTGGTGCGCAGCGCGGGCACCCTGGGCGTGACTGCCGACGTGCTCGACAACAGCGCCACCCAAGGTGCCAACCAGGGGCTCGAAGGTCGTGCCATGAGCCTGGCGCTCAACACCTTCGGTAACCAGGCCGGTGCCGTGCGCGCCGACCAAGGGTTGTCCATCGGCGTCAGCCAAGCGTTGGATAACCAGGGCGGCCTGATTTCCTCGGGGGCCGGCCTGACCATCACCGATCGCGATCCGGCGCAACGTCGCCAGTCGGTGCACAACCTCGACGGGACGTTGCTCGCCGGCAGCCTGTTGTCCCTCAACGCCGCCTATTACGCGGGCACCGGTCGGGCCCTGAGCCTGGGCGACCTGACGTTCAGCCTGCAAAGTGGTCTGGACCTGAGTGGACAGATCCAGGCCAATAACAAGGTTGACCTGAGCACCGACGGAGCTTTCAACAACAGCGGAAAACTGCTGGCGGGCAATCTCCTGCTGGTGCACTCGCAGACGCTGGACAACGCCGCCAGCGGTGAGATCAGCGCCGGCCAGGTTCGCCTGAACGTCAACGACAGCCTGACCAACCGTGGCCTGATCGACGGCCAGCAAGTGCGTGTGCAGGCGCTGTCGCTGAATAACCTGGGCACCGGGCGCCTGTACGGTGATCGATTGGCGATCGCCACCTCGGCACTGAGCAACCGCGATGAAAACGGTGTCGCCGCGACCATCGCCGCCCGCGAATCGCTGGACATTGGCACCAGTACCCTGGACAACCGCGAACAGGCGCTGATCTTCAGTGCCGGGGACCTCGCCATCGGCGGAGCGCTGAGCGCCACTGACAAGGCCCAGGAGCGGGCCCAACTGCTGACCAATGCCAGTGCGACCATCGAGGCCCTCGGCAACCTGTCGCTCGATGTGCAAAGCGTGCGCAACACCAATGAACACTTCAGCACTCAACAGGTGGAAATCAGCCGCACGGCCTTGCAGGAGTTCCAGCTCAGCGGTTCGCCGAACCGCTACCAGGGTGACCAGATTACCCTGAGTCACGATGAGGTCTATTACCTCAACACGCCTGAGGGGCGCAAAGACAACTGGAACCGCTACGACTACACCCGCGTGGTCCAGGAAACTCAGATCGCCACCTCGGCACCGGCGCAGATCCTCTCCGGCGGGACGATGCAGATCAACGCAGGCGATGTGCTCAACGACAAGAGCCGCATCATTGCCGGTGGGTTGTTGCAGGCCAACATTGCCAGCTTGACCAACACCGAATTGACCGGCCAGCGCACCACCTCCGACAGTGGCACCGCTACGAATTTCTATCGTATCCAGCGCAAGGGCCGGGACCGCCAAGGAACAGCCGTCACGGCCTACACGCCTGCCCCCTTGATCCAGGACATCACCCTGCAACCGACCGTGTTCGCCCAGAACGCCGCTGGCAACGGGACCGGCACCCAGATCGGCGCCCGCGCCACACAGGCCGTCAGCGAGCAGATAGCCGCCACAGGCACGGTCAGCGCCCCGGTCGACAGGACCTATCAAGTGGCGCCCATCGTTCAGGTTGCGGCCCAGACCACCCTGAACGGCAAGGGCGTGGCCGAGCAGATCCGCAGCGGCGGGCCATCCCTGGCATTACCGAACAACAGCCTGTTCAGTACCAACCCCCAGAGCACCAGCCGCTACCTGGTCGAAACCGACCCGCGTTTTGCCAGCTATCGCACCTGGCTGTCGTCGGACTACATGTTGCAGCGCCTGCAAGTCGACCCGGCACTGACGCAACAACGTCTGGGCGACGGTTTCTATGAGCAGAAGCTGATTCGCGAGCAAGTGGCGCAACTCACCGGCCGGCGTTTCCTCGACGGCTACGCCAATGACGAAGCGCAATACCGTGCCCTGATCGACAACGCCGTGACCGTCGCCAGCCAATGGCAACTGGTGCCTGGCGTGGCCCTGACCTCCGCGCAGATGGCCCAGTTGACCAGCGACATTGTCTGGCTGGTGCAGAAGCAGGTGACCCTGGCCAACGGTGACATCCGCAACGTGCTGGTGCCGCAAGTGTACGTACGGGTCCAGGAGGGCGACCTCAACGGTTCCGGCGCCCTGATTGCCGGGCAGCAGTTGAACCTGAACATCGCCGGCGACCTGGTCAACAGTGGCAGCCTCGCCGGGCGCAGCGTCATGGCGATCACCGCGCAGAACATCGAGAACCTCGGTGGGCGTATCCAGGCCGACAAGGCGTCGCTCACCGCGCGGGAAAACCTCAACAACCTCGGCGGCCTGATCGGTGCCGTGGACAGCCTGTCGGTCAAGGCCGGGCAGGACATCAATGTCATTTCCAGCAGCCGGGACAGCAGCAGTGCCCAAGGCACCCGCACCAACCTGTCGCGGGTCGCCGGGCTGTTCGTCAGCGGCGACCAGGGCACGATGGGTGTGAGTGCCGGCAACGACCTCAACCTCACCGGGGCCCAGGTGGTCAATGCCGGCAAGGGCGGCAGCACGTTGCTGGAGGCGGGCAAGAACATCAACCTGGCCACCGTGGGCGAAGCGCACGAGCAAGGGCTGACCTGGAACAGCAGCAATTGGCGCAAGGACGCCAGCCGGACCGAAGTCGGCTCCCTGGTCCAAGGGCAGGGCGACGTGCGCTTGAGCGCGGGCCAGGACCTCAACGCCCGCGCCGCCCGTGTCACCAGCGAGCAAGGCGCGGTATTCGCCGAGGCCAAGCGCGACGTCAACCTGACCGCCGGCCAGAACTACCAGTTCGCCGATGAAGCGCACAAGGTCAAAGGCAGCAACGGGATGTTCTCCAGCAAGACCACCACAACCCGTGACACGATCAGCCAGACCTCGGTCGAAGGCTCCACCCTGAGTGGCGAACAGACCTATGTGCAGGCCGGTCGCGACATCAACCTCAAGGGCAGTAACGTGGTGTCCACGACCCAGACGGTTCTGGTGGCGGACAACAACGTCAACATCGAAGCCGACACCGCCAGCAGCAGCGAGCGCCACGACAAGTCCGTGAAGAAAAGCGGCCTGTTCAGCGGCGGTGGCATCGCCGTCACCCTGGGGACCCAGCAACAGAGCGTCAAGGACCTCACCACCGAGCACACGGCTGCGGCCAGCACCGTCGGCTCGACCGCCGGCGATGTGTTGATCGAAGCGGGCAAGGGCTATCGCCAGGTGGGCAGCCAGGTGTCGGCGCCACAAGGCAACATCGACGTCACGGCGCAGACCATCGACGTCGTCGAGGCGCGCAACACCCGCGAACGTGAGCGTGAAACCCTGTTCAAGCAGACCGGGTTCACCCTCACCGTGACCAACCCGGTGATCAGCGCGATCCAGACCTCCCAGCAAATGAAACAGGCCTCGGAGAAAACCGACGACGGGCGCATGAAGGCCCTGGCCGCCGCCACCGCCGTGCTGGCCGCCAACAACGCGGCGACCGCCGTGGCGATGGACCCGGGTTCGGCCGGCGGGATCAACATCAGCCTGTCGCTGGGCACCAAGAAGAACGAAAGCACGACCACCTACACCAGCGACAGCGCGGCCGGTTCGACCATGACCGCCGGCAATGACATCCGCCTGCGCGCCACGGGCGCCGGGGCCGCCAGCAACATCACCGTGCAAGGCAGCGATATCAAGGCCGGACGCAACGCCAGCCTGCTGGCGGACGGTGACATCAACCTGCTCGCCGCCCGCAATACCGACAAGCAGGAAACCGACAGCAAAGGCAGCAGCGCGAGCATCGGCATCGGCTTTTCCCTGGGCGGTACCCGCAACGGTTTCACCCTGGACCTGGGGGTATCCGGCAGTCGCGGCCAAGCGGATGGCGATGGACTCACCCACACCAATACCCATGTCCAGGCCGGCAACCAGTTGCTGCTGGCCTCCGGCGGCGACACCAACCTCAAAGGCGCGGTGGCCAGCGGCAAACAGGTCCTGGCCGACATCGGCGGCGACCTGAACATCGAAAGCCTGCAAGACACCAACACCTATGTGGTCGATGAGAAGAGCCTGGGCGTTGGCATCAGCCTGTGCATTCCGCCGTTCTGCTACGGCATGAGTTCGGTCAGCGGTGCCAGTGGCAGCTTCGGCGCCACGGATATCGATTCCAACTACGCCAGCGTGACCGAGCAATCGGGCATCAAGGCCGGGGACGACGGCTTCGACATTCGCGTGGGCGGCAACACCGACCTGGTTGGCGGCGTCATCGCCAGCAGCGACAAGGCGGTGCAGGACGGCAAGAACCGCTTGGTCACCGCCAGCCTCACCAGCCGCGACATCAAGAACAAGGCCGAGTACGACGCCAGCACCGTCAGCGTCGGTGGCGGCTATCGCGAAGTCGGCAAGGACCAGCAGGGCAACGCCACCAGCGGCGGCACGCAAACCCCTGGCACCGACTTGCCGAAGAACGATAACGACCTCAGCGCCACCATGCCGATTGCCATCAGTGCCAGCGACGACGCCAGCAGCGTCACCCGCAGCGGCATCAGCGGCGGCACCATCGTCATCAGCAACGACGCCGAGCAACAGAAGCGCACCGGCAAGAATGGCGAGCAAACCGTCGCCAGCCTCAACCGCGATGTCTCCAGCGACCGCGACACCACCAACACGCTCAAGCCGATCTTCGACGAAGACGAAATCCGTGCCGGTTTCGAAATCGTCGGAGCGTTCGCCAACGAGGCCAGCACCTTGCTCGCCAACAAGGCCAAGGAAGTCGACCTCAAGCGCAAACAGGCCGAGGCGGCTCAGGCAGCGGCCCTGGACCCCAACGCCCAACTCACCGACACCGAACGCCTGGCGCTGCTCGGCAACGCTCAGCGCCTCAATGCCGAAGCCAGCGGCATCGCCGACAAGTGGGGCGCGGGCGGTACCTACCGGCAGATCACCACCGCCCTGGTGGGCGCGGCCAGCGGCAATATCAGTGGCGGCAACAGTGCGTTCGTCCAAGGGCTGGTGGTCAATTACGTGCAACAGCAGGGCGCCGGCTACATCGGCGACCTGGTGGCGGACGGCAAGCTCACCGAAGGCTCGCCGTTGCACGCCGCCCTGCACGGCATCGTCGCCTGCGCAGGTGCCGCCGCCAGCAGCCAGAGCTGTGGCAGCGGCGCCGCGGGCGCGGCGGCATCGAGCCTGCTCACCGGCCTGTTCTCCGAAGCCAGCCCCGATGAAAGCGAAGCCCAGCGCGAAGCCAAGCGCAACCTGATTGTCAGCATCGTCACTGGGCTGGCCGCTACCAGCTCCTCGCTGGACCCGGCCACCGCCACCAGCGCGGCCGGTGCCGCGGTGGACAACAACTGGCTGGCGACCCAGCAATTGGTCCAGGCCGAGAAGGAATATGCTGAGGCTGACCTGGTGGGTAAAGCTAAAGTGGTTGCCAAGTGGGGGTACATCTACCAAAAACAAGAAGTTCTGACCCGGTTCGGCATCGGCAAGGGCTTGGCGCAGGCGGGTTGGAGCGACGTCGAAGGGCTGGCGCAATTCCTCCTTAACCCGGTTGAAGGGATCAAAGGGATCAAAGCCTTGATCGACAATCCCGAGGCTCGCCAGAAACTCGGCGACTCCCTGGTCAATGACGCTAACGCCAAAATCGAGCGCATCCAAGACGCTCTGGAACACGGCGGCGACGAACGTGCCGTGCAATTGGGCCAGGATATTGGCGAACTGGTTTGGCAAGTCGGCACCATCGTCACGGGCGTGGGGACGGCGGCCAAGGGCGGCTTGACCTTGGCGAAAGCCGGGATCAAGGTGGGGGCGGAAGGGCTTGAAAAGATGGCCGATATGGCCAAAATTGCCAAAGCTGAAGCGTCGGCTGGTAAGCCGATGAACTGGACCAGTGTGGAGGGGGCGTATAGCGGGAAGCTTGATGGGGGATATGGCCCTGGCACGACGACCGTTAATGGGAAGGTTGTCGAGAATCCTGGGGATTACAGTGCTGGGATAAAAAAACCTAGTAAAGTGCTTCGCGAAGTAGAAATTAACTCTGGTGGTAAGGGCGCATGGTCCAAAGAGCTCAATAAGCCTGAACCTAATACAATTTATAAGGTTGATGGAAATAAAGTTTATCAAACAGATAGTTTGGGGCGCGTTGAAAAGGTTGAGTCTGAACTTTCGCTTATGAAAAATGATAGGAACACATACCAGCAGTGTGTCGCTGGTAAGTGCGGAGTTGCTGGTGATGAGGGAGGGCATCTGATTGCAAGTATTTTTAACGGTCCTGGTGAGAAGTTAAATTTACTTCCCATGAATGGGAATTTAAACAAAGGTGAGTGGAAGGTGATGGAGAATGCATGGGCTTCCGCACTCAAGGAGGGTAAGAGCGTTAGCGTAAAAATCGAGCCTGTGTATACAGATGCTGGCCTCAGGCCGGATAGATTCAATGTTAGGTACTCGATTGATGGTGGACGTCCTGTGATTGTTGATTTTAAAAATGCACCTAAAGGTGGAAACTGATGAGTGAACAGAGGCTGTATCAAAAAATTGGCCAGCTTTTATTGGACGCTGGTCCCTCGGAGGCTCAGAAAATAGTTGTTAGAGCTAGACTTTTTGCCGAGGGCGACGGAGGAAGTTATGAGTTTGATTATTTCGATAAGACAAACCGCTCAAGTTGGTTTGATCCAGACAGCAGGGCCGTGGGAGATTTGACGGAGTTGTTGGTTGAGCTTCGGCGCTATTATGTTGAAAATGGATTGTGCCAAAATGGAAAGGCTTGGTCTTCGTGTGCAGTTACGTTGGATGTAGAGCGGATGAAAATTAGTATTGACTATAATTATGATGATTAGGTTTTTTGTGAAGGTAGGGGGCCGAGGATATTGCATTGATAGGAAAGGGGGTAGGTATTATCTAATTGCTCTTAGATAGATCTGTCCCTTTCTTTTCAGAGCTACTCAGAGGAGCGCCGGCAAGTTGAGGGATGAAGATTTCCAGTATTTCATCAGCGTGATGGGAGAGGCCACATCTCATCGACAGGTGTCTGATTCCCAAATTGCGAAGTACCGTAAAGTTCTCCCTGACGCGCTGCTTGACTATTGGCAGGAGGAGGGTTGGTGTGGATATGCCAATGGTCTTTTTTGGACAGTGAACCCGGATGATTATAAAGATCTGCTCGATATGTGGCTCTCGGGTACTGAGTTTCCACAGATAGATAATTACCACGTTATTGCAAGGAGCGCGTTTGGGACTCTTTATGCTTGGGGGGAGAAATACAATCAGAAAATTTTAGTTTCATGTCCGACGGGCTCTATCGTCGCGTTGATGAGTAAACTGAAAATGCCTAATAAAGATCCGGATCTAGCCCTTCAGACATTTTTCGCTATGTCTGATAAGGAGCGTTATGATCTGGAGGATAATCAAGGTGAGTTTCTATTTGAACGGGCGCTGGAGAAGTTGGGTGCACTTGGCGAGCGTGAGGTCTATGGCTTTGAGCCTGCATTGTTTTTTGGAGGGACGGCTTCGCTGGATCAGTTGGTTAAGTGCAATTTAGAGGTTCACTTAACGATCCTTCGACAGATGCGGTCCTGAGTGAGCACGGTGAGCGGAAGGACGTCGTACTGGTGTAAAAGGAGTGTATCGAAATGGATGAAATCAACGTCCGGCTTGATCGGCACCGTCGTTGGCTTTCCCAGTCGGTAGGCCTGACGGCTCAAGAGCTTGGCTATATCGATGAGGATCTTGCCAGCGACTCATTAAGCGGATTGAACAATGTGGCTGACTCGTTGGGGATGCTGGCGACATATTACGGCATTCGGGGCGAAGTCGCGGTCAGTGATGGAGAGGCTTCTGGTTGGGAAGACGTCTCAAGCTCGATAATGTACCGTTATTGGGCGCTGATGCTCAAAGCCAAGACTTTCTCAAAAACGAGTTTTCTTCAAGGCATCAAAACCGTCCCCAATTTGACTAACCAATTGAGCATTGCTGGATGCTTGCTGGCCGGGTTGATAGTGGCTGATCGTCGAGATCTGGCCACGTCCGTAGCCGATGTGCTGGCCGGAATGCTGACTATCAATGGCGCCGTGGATTCCAGCTATCTTGAACAGCGTCGATTCGAGCCTTTCATGCTCTGGCTTTATTCAGTCTATTCGCAAGGAGAGACGCTTTCAGAAATCAAGTCGATGGATCTGGGGATTTATCAAAACGTGATAGACAAATGGACAGATGAACAAGGGCTGGCTCATGCTCTGGAAGAGCTATGTCAATATCACCTCACCCATGCGGAAGACCGCGGTGGGGCGTGGGACCCTGAATTCAAATATGCGCCTTTCGATTTGTTGCCTGTGGAGATCCACGCGATTTTCCAGGTCCGACAGCAGCTAGGTTTAACTGTTCCAGCGGTGTCGAGCCCTTTATTGTCCGCAGAGACGGCTGCGCTAGAACACCTGGTCATCATTTCTGATCAGCTTGCTGTCCGGGTGGAAACGGCCTACGAGCGTTTCTTCGGGCTTTAAACGTAGGCGCGACCCTTTTCAGTTAAGCAACGACATGCGGTGAGCTGAAATGAAGTATTACTTGTTGCGGGAAGATGTGCAGTTTCCTGAACGCTGGTATTTGGGCGATATAAAGCACTGCAACAATTGGCTCTTCATCGACCCCCCTTCTGAGTACATGGAGCCATGTACTTACGCCCTTGAGGTTTGTGAGGAAGGTGTGAGTCTGGATTTTTCCTTGGCTGGATATGCCTCTGTGCCGGTCTTGAGTGAAAAAGCCAGGGATGCATTGTTGGGCGTTCCCGACGTTGATGAACCGTATATGAATGTCGTGCTCGAGCCTGTGTCGGTTGCAGGCGAGCAAGCTCATGATCGTTACTATGTGATGATTGTCGAGACCCAATTGGATTGCGTAGACGAATCACGCTCCGCTTTCAAAAAATATGAGGTCCATGATCCCGTACGACCTGATCGAGCTGGCGAATACAGCGTTTTTCTGAATCTCGTCATTGATCCTGCCAAGGTCCAGGGAAAACATATTTTTCGTATCAAGAAACACTTGGGGGCATTGATCGTTAGCGAGGACGTGAAGCTTCGGCTGGAGCGTGCGGGTCTCAGAGGGATGCTACTGGAGGGTGTGAATGGTGAGGGTGAAGTTATTTGCTGATTGTTTGAGGGATGAAGCCTGACATCATCCTTTGTGGCGAGGGAGCTTGCTCCCGCTCGGTTGCGCAGCAGCCGCCAAAAAACAGGTCCGCTGCGCGGCCCAGCGGGAGCAAGCTCCCTCGCCACGGTCTGATTCTCTGCACTCGGTTTCTCCCACACCTTCCCCTTAACGGAACGCCATCTGCTGCCGATAACCCGATGAGCCCGGTTGTCTCCTTCGTTTTGGCTCGCAATGTGCGTCACGACACAGCCAGACCAAGCGATTACTGAAATCCCTTGAACGTTGCAGGCTGGTGGCTATCATCTGCGCGCCTCGGGGTTGTGACACGGCGTTTCGTTGTTATGCCATTGGGTTATTTTCTTACTTGCCTGGACATCCTCGATGCTGGCGTACCACCAAAAAAGTTTTCTGATCGTCGATGATTTCTCGGATTTCCGCAGTTCGATCCGGTCCATGCTGCGTGAGCTGGGCGTCAAGGACGTGGACACCGCCGACACCGGTGAAGTGGCGCTGCGCATGTGCTCGCAGAAGCGTTATGACTTCATCTTGCAGGACTATCACCTGGGCGATGGGCGCAAGAATGGCCAGCAGGTGCTGGAAGACCTGATGGTCGAGAAGCTGATCAGCCATGAAAGTGTGTTCCTCATGGTGACCGCCGAGACCAGCCAGGCGATGGTGCTCAGTGCCCTGGAGCATGAGCCGGATGCGTACCTGACCAAACCGTTCAACCGCTCCGGCCTGGCCCAGCGGCTGGAGCGGCTCGAGCAGCGCAAGACCCTGCTCAAGCCGATCCTGCAGGCCCTCGATCGTGGCAAGCCGATGGAAGTGCTCAATGCCTGCATCGCCTTGTGCAAGCAGGACCCGCGCTACGGGCCGTTGTGCCTGCGTTATCGGGCCGATGCGTTGCGCGACCTGAATCAGAACGAGGCCCTTGAGCGGCTGTACAACTCCATCCTCGCGGATCGCCCGTTGCCGTGGGCCTACGCGGGGCTGGGCAAGTTGATGTTCAAGCGCGGCCAGGTGGGGCAGGCCAAGGCCGTTTATGAAAAAGCCCTGAAAGTCTTTCCGATGATGCCGGCGTTGTACGACGGCATGGCCGAAGTGTTGATGGCCGAAGGTGACACCAAGCAGGCGCAGCACGTTCTGGAAGAGGCGGTGCGCCTGTCGCCGCTGGCCGTGCGTCGCCAGTCGTTGCTGGGCAAGTTGGCGATGACCAACGAAGACTACGACACGGCTTCCCGGGCTTATCGCCAGGCGGTCGGGCAGGGCGCGCAGTCGCGCTTCAAGGACCCGGAAAGCAACCTCGGCCTGGCCCACGCGCTGATCAGCAAGGGCAGCGAAAAAGGCCTCGATACCCGCACCCGGCTGGAGATCAACACGACCCTCAGCGCCGTGGCGAAGGAGAACCTCAATGACCCGGGGTTGCAGGTCCGGGCGCGGCTGATGAAGGCCACCAGCCTGTTGCTCAACGATGCCGAAACCGCCGAGAAGCTCACCGAACAGGCCTTGCAGCGCCTCGATGGCATGGAGCAGTTCATGAGCGCCGAGGCCGCGTTGCTGGTGGCCAAGCAGTTGCAAATGCTTGGCCAGACCAGCGCCGGGGAGTCGATGCTCAAGAACTGCGCGGAAATCTACGGTGATGACCCGGCGGTGATGCAAGGCATTGCCAAGCTCACCGACGACCCGAACATCCTCAATCAGGGCAATGCCGCCGCCGAGTTGAACCGCGAAGGTGTGCGGGTCTACAAGACCGGCGCATTGCCGGAGGCGCGGGAGCTGTTCCGCCGTGCGCTGAAGATGCAACCGAAGAACATCAGTATTGCCCTGAACATGGCGCAATCGCTGCTGCATGGTACCGACACCAGCGTGGAGTCGGAGCTGCTGCAGGAGTGCCGCGACTGCCTGAAACTGGTGGGCATGATGCCCGACTCCGATGCGCGTTTTGCGCGTTATCAAAAACTGCGAAGCAAGGCATTTGGCGATGAATGACAGCGAACAGGCCCTCGATTTTTCCACGGTGATCGCGTCGACCGTGCACGATATGAAAAACTCCCTGACCTTGCTCATGCAGGCACATGGGCAATGGCTCGAACGCCTGCCCGAATCCGAGCGGCAGACGTCGGAGCAGGGTGTCATCGAGTTCGAGTTCGCCCACCTCAATGGCCTCATGGTGCAGTTGCTGGGGCTGTACAAGCTCGGCGTCAACCAGTTGCCGTTGCACCCGGCCTACCACGAGCTGGACGATTTCATCGAGGCGCAACTGGCCGGCCATCAGGATGTGTTCCGCAGCCGCGGAATCATGGCCACCTACGATGTCGATCCCCTCAGCCCCTTGGGTTTTTTCGACCGCGAGCTGGTGGCTTCGGTGCTCGACAACTGCATCAACAACGCCATTCGCCATGCGCGCCAGGCGCTGCTGATCAGTGTGAGTGACGAAGCCGGGCAACTGGTGCTGACCATCAATGACGACGGCGACGGTTACCCGCCAGAGATGATCGAGCGTCAGGCCGAGTATGTGCAGGGCATCAACCACAGCAGCGGCAGCACCGGGCTGGGCCTGTACTTCGCCGCGCGAATCGCCGGGCTGCACCAGCGCGGCGGCGTGAGCGGACGGACCGAGATTGCCAATGGCGGTGTGTTGGGCGGCGGGGTGTTCCGGCTTTACTTGCCCTGAACAGGCCTTCCATGAGTATCCCTGGCAACACAAATCCCTTGTGGGAGCGAGCTTGCTCGCGATAGCGGTGTATCAGTCAACTCAATATTGGCTGGACCGGCGCTATCGCGAGCAAGCTCGCTCCCACAGTCGTATTGCATAAGATTTTAATTGCCTCCGGGCGCTTGATATTCCGAACAGCCGGAGCCTATTTTGTACGGGTTGCCGTTCGCGGCTCGCACATAACAAGGATTGCGTCATGACGACCGATGGCCAGCGTTCACTCGCGCAGCGACTGACGGGCATTGATGAGATTGAATGTGTCACGCCGGATTTGAATGGCGTGCCGCGGGGCAAGGTGATGACCGCCGAAGGTTTCCTCGAAGGGCGGCGGTTGCAGTTGGCGCGAGGCGTGCTGCTGCAATGCATCATGGGCGGCTATCCGCCGTCGCGTTTCTATGGCAGCGATGATGGCGACCTGGCGCTGGTGGCCGACCCGAAACAGATCCACCGCCTGCCCTGGAGCCAACAGCCCCGGGCCCTGGCGATCTGCGACGCCGACGAACTGACCGGTGAAAGCTCCCGGCTCTCGACGCGCGGGCAGCTCAAGGCCGTTGTCGCACGCTATGCCGCCCTTGGCCTGGCGCCGGTGGTGGCGACCGAGCTGGAATTCTTCGTGTTCGCCCCCAACCCGGACCCGACCCAGCCGTTCCAGCCGCCAATGGGCCTGGATGGACGTCGCGAAGACGGCCACTCGGCGTTCAGCGTCAGCTCCAATAACGGCCTGCGTCCGTTCTTCAGCGAAGTCTATGCCTGCATGGCGGCGCTGGGCTTGCCGCGCGACACCTTCATGCATGAAATGGGCGTGAGCCAGTTCGAGATCAATCTGCTGCACGGCGACCCGCTGCTGCTGGCCGACCAGACTTTCCTGTTCAAGCACCTGCTCAAGGAAGTGGCCCTCAAGCACGGCCTGACCGTGGTCTGCATGGCCAAGCCCCTGGCTCACACGCCGGGCAGTTCGATGCATATCCACCAGAGCGTCGTCGAGGCGGACAGCGGCCGCAACGTCTTCAGCGACGAAGCGGGCGAACCGACGGCCGCGTTCCGGCATTTCATCGGTGGGCAACAGGCTTGCCTGGCGGACTTCACCGCATTGTTCGCGCCGAACGTGAACTCCTACCAGCGCCTGTGTCATCCGTTCGCTTCACCGAACAATGCCTGTTGGTCCCATGACAACCGTTCGGCCGGGCTGCGGATTCCCGCCAGTTCGCCAGTGGCCCGCCGGGTCGAGAACCGCTTGCCCGGGGCCGATGCCAACCCCTACCTGGCGATTGCCGCCAGCCTGGCCGCCGGGTTGTACGGGATCGAACAGCGTCTGGAGCCGAGCGCGGCGATCCAGGGCGAATTCGAAGTGCCGGATAATCTGTCGCTACCTTGTACCTTACATGCCGCCCTGGAGCGTCTGAAGCGTAGTCATCTGGCGAAGGAACTGTTCGGCACGGAGTTCATCGAAGGCTACATCGCTTCCAAGACCCTGGAGCTGACCAGCTTCTTCGATGAAATCACCCCCTGGGAGCGACGTGTCCTGGCGGCCCAGGCATAAAGAACCGCTGCATTCGGGCTATCTTCAATAGATAGCCCTTACTCACCTCAAGGAGCCGCTCGGAACGCCGATGCGCCAAATCTGGAAACCTTTTCGAGCGCTTTATTTCGCCTCGCTGATGATGTTGATCGGCTCTGGCCTCTTGAGTACTTACCTGGCCTTGCGCCTGGCCGCCGACCATGTGGACAGCCTCTGGGTCGGTGCGCTGATGGCCGCCAACTATTTCGGCCTGGTGCTGGGTGGCAAGATCGGCCACCGGCTGATCGCCCGCGTCGGGCACATCCGTGCCTATTCGGCCTGCGCCGGGATCGTCGGGGCGGCGGTGCTGGGCCATGGCCTGGTGGACTGGCTGCCGGCGTGGGTCGTGCTGCGGATGATTGTGGGCCTGGGCATGATGTGCCAGTACATGGTCATCGAGAGCTGGCTCAATGAGCAGGCCGATGCCAAGCAGCGTGGGGTGGTGTTCAGTGGCTACATGATCGCCTCGTACCTGGGGCTGGTGCTGGGCCAGTTGATCCTGGTCATGCACCCGGCCCTGGGCTTGGAGCTGCTGATGCTGGTGGCGCTGTGCTTCGCCCTGTGCCTGGTGCCGGTAACGCTGACCCGGCGAATTCACCCGGCGGCGCTGCATCCGGCGCCCATGGAGCCGCGTTTCTTCATCAAGCGTGTGCCGCAGTCGTTGAGCACGGTGTTGGGTTCGGGGCTGATCGTCGGCTCGTTCTATGGTTTGGCACCGCTGTACGCTTCCCAGCAGGGCCTGTCGACCGAGCAGGTCGGTCTGTTCATGGGGAGCTGCATCTTTGCCGGATTGTTGGTGCAGTGGCCGCTGGGCTGGCTCTCTGACCGCTACGACCGGGCGCTGCTGATCCGCTGCTTTGCGTTGGTCCTGACGATTTGTGCGCTGCCGTTGGCGATCCTTCCGGCGGTGCCGCTGGAGGTGCTGTTCGTCGCCGGGTTCTTCTGTTCGCTGGTGCAGTTCTGCCTGTATCCGCTGGCGGTGGCGTTTTCCAACGACCATGTCGAAGCGGATCGAAGGGTGTCCTTGACCGCGATGCTATTGGTGACCTATGGCGTTGGCGCCAGTATCGGGCCGCTGGTGGCGGGGGTGCTGATGAAGATGTTCGGTAGCCAGATGCTCTACGGCTTTTTCGCCTTCTTCGCCTTGGTACTGGTGTGGCGGATCCGGCCGAAAGCGGTGACCAACCTGCATCAGGTCGATGACGCGCCGCTGCATCACGTGGCAATGCCGGACAGCATGTCGAGTTCGCCTTTGGTGGCGTGCCTCGATCCGCGGGTGGATGAACAAGTGGTGCAGGAGCAGATGCAGGCACCGGCCAGCCCGGAGGTGGAGCCTGAGCCCGCCCCTGAGACCGTGGTTGAAGCTGACGCCGAAGCGCCTGAGCCCCCCAGCTTTACCCAGGCCAGGCCTTGAAACGGGCATGAAAAAACGGGCAGTCACCGCAAGGGACTGCCCGTTTTTCATGGCTGGACGATCAAAGGTCGTCTTTATCGAAGCGTCGGGCTTCACGCTGGAGCTGGTAGACGAACCGCTCGACCTGCCGTTGCACCAGGCCGCTGATGTTGTGGAAGCGTACGCCAGCGAACGTGGTGTTGAATCTTTCTTCGAAATGCAGGTAACGCAGCTCGACCGGGGCGATCATGTTGCCAAACGGCAGGGCCGCGATGAAGCGCTCGTACACCTGACCCAATTGCAGGCGTTGGGTGATGTCGCCGTCGAAACGCAGCTTGCAACCGGTGGCGGAGATGTCCAGCAGCTTGCCGTCCACGGGGGACTTGAGCTTTTCGCCGCCCAGTTCAACGCTTACCAGTTGGGCCAGTTTCAGGGCGGCGCGGAAGGCGTTGCGACGCTGGTGGTAGACCACTTCGTCGGGCAGGGCGCCGCGATAGCAGCGACCGTCGCTGGATTCATCGATGGTCAGTGGGCCCTTGCCATCCCAGGCGATGCGTACGCCGTCATGGAAACCTTCGACGCGAAACGGCTCGCCGGCCAGCAGGAAACGCTCGCCGTCCCGGGGAATCATTTCATCCAGGGCGATGGAATTGGTCTCGCGATCGACATTGACCAGATAGCTCTGGAAGCGCTGGGTACGTTCATGGAAGGTAATGATCAGCGGGTCGTGGCTATCTTGCAGCATCCGCAGGTTGCCAGAAATTTCCAGGGGCGTGGTGAGGACCTTGGGGGGCTGCGGAGCGTCATCCGCGTTTGAGGCATTGAACACGGTGGGTCAATCTCCAGGCAAAATACGACTACGAATGGCCGGCATTTTGCCAGCATGTATCGCGCGTTGATAGAGCGAAGGCATTGTTCGTTTCATGCCTGGCTGAGCGGACGATGCTTGACCATTCTGGCCGTCGAGCCGCTAGCGTCATACAGCGTCGGGATCTCGCCACCGTTGAGAATGCGCAACTGGTTGGCGGTGGCGGCCTGCTGCATCAGGATCGACTGGCCGTTGCGGGCGTTGGTCGCCTGGCATTGGGCGAGCAGGTCGTTGAGCACTTTGCTCTGGGACCGTAGCTGATCGCCGATGGTCGACTGGGCGGCCAACTGCTCAAGGCCGTCATGACTGGCGGGCAGGTTGAGGCTGGCGAGGATCTCGCTGCGCTTGCGGCCATGCTGGTCGAGCAAGATGATCAGTGCCTGTTTCTGCGCCAGGATAGTTTCCAGCAAAGGCATGTCACGACCGTGCAGGGCCACGGATTCGGCCTGCAATAGCTCCAGCAGTTGTTGCGCTGGAACGAAGTCGTCGATGATCAGTTGCAATAAATGAGTGTCGTGCATGGCTGGCCTTGGGTCTTGGCGTCCAAAAGCCTGGCGCAGGCGGCGGCCTAGCGCTGGGCTTCGAAGTTGAGCAGTTTGCTGGCTACGCGGTTGCTGTCGACTTTGTAGCTGCCATCGGCGATGGCTGCTTTCAACTCGGCCACGCGGGCGTTGTCGACGACAGGTTGATCGCGCAGCTTGTCAGTGAGCTTCTGCAACTGCTGAGCCTCATTGCTGAGGTGTACCGACTCCCCGTTGCTGACCTGTTCGGCTGGCGTGGACACCGGTGCGGATTTGTCGGATTCGACGGTTTCCTTGGCGGCGCTGGTACGCGTAGTGCCTGTCAGCGGTGAAGAGCTGTTTAAACGATTGAAATCGATGACCATGGTAAAAAACCTCTGGGTATTTGGACGCTTGCCATGTTTTCGGCCATCCCCAAAAAAACTTTAGGCTCATTTATTCAATGAACGTGCGCACGTCTGCGCTTGCCTTGGCGTAAGGCACAGTCTAGGGAACACCGGGATCAAGCGCCAGCTTTCTACCTCCTCTACCGGGTCATTACATCGCCACTTCCACTTGGCCTGGAGCCATCACTTGCGCCTTGATGACGCGCTGGGAATTGAGGTTTTTTACCCGTATCTGTTCACGCATGCCGCCGTTGGACAGGGCCTCGCCGGGCATCCGCACGGCCAGTGAGCCGCTGCGGGCGGTGATGACCACCTGGTCGCCCTTGCGGACCACCTCGGCCTGTTCCAGGTGCACCAGCGTCACGACCTGGTCGGCGACCATTGGTCGGACAAGTTTCTGCCCGATGGCCTGATCGACAGAGGTCAGGAAGCCCTGGGTGATCTGGCTGATGTCCCGTTCGCGCAACATCACGTCTTGGGGCTCGACGATCCCGGCCCGCTTGAGCGGACGCGTGGTGGTGACGATTTCCCGGAACAGGCGCACTTGAGCGGGCACGAACACCGTCCAGGGCGCGGCGCTGTCGCAACGAACCTTCACCGTGACGCGGCCCAGTGGGCGGGCCGGGCTCTCCAGCGAAGCAGTCAATTCCTTGTCACACATGGGCATGCGCAGGCGCGGGTCGAGCTGGTTGACTTCGATTTCGTAACGACCTTCGGTTTGACTGGTTGCCAGGTAGTCTTCTACGGTGAATTCAAGAAAGCCCTGAGTGACGCCGATAAGGAGATCAGGCAAGGTAACCGGAGCCGCCGCAAGGGCAGGACCGCCCGAAGTGAACAGGCAGGCAGCCAGCAGTGCACCGAGCCAGTGGCGGCAGTGAGTGGTCAGGCGTCGAGAAAATGTCGTTTGTGCGTTCATGCCGGTTCAATAGCAAGCCCCGTGCCGTTTAGTGATGAATGCGCGTCGGACACTTTAGCGTTAGGTAGGAGTCAGGGCATGGCGGGAGTAATGGATTCGGTGAACCAGCGCACTCAGCTGGTCGGTCAGAATCGCCTGGAGCTGTTGTTGTTCCGTCTCGACGGCCAACAAATGTACGGGATCAACGTATTCAAGGTCCGCGAGGTGCTGCAATGCCCCAAGCTGACCCTGATGCCCAAGTCCAGCCCCGTCGTGTGCGGTGTGGCCAATATCCGGGGTGCGACCATCCCGATTCTCGATCTGGCGATGGCGACCGGTTCCGGTCGGTTACTGGACCAGAGCAATCCGTTCGTGATCATCACCGAGTACAACACCAAGACCCAGGGTTTCCTGGTGCGCTCGGTGGAGCGCATCGTGAACATGAACTGGGAAGAGATCCATCCACCGCCCAAGGGCACCGGCCGCGATCACTACCTGACGGCTGTGACCCGGGTCGACAACCAGTTGGTGGAAATCATCGACGTGGAGAAGATCCTCGCCGAAGTGGCGCCCACGCCGGAAGCGATTTCTGCGGGTGTGGTGGACGCCGAGACCCAGCACAAGGCGATTTCGCTGCGGGTGCTGACTGTCGATGATTCGTCGGTGGCACGTAAGCAGGTGACCCGTTGCCTGCAAACGGTCGGTGTGGAAGTGGTGGCGTTGAACGATGGGCGGCAGGCGCTGGATTACCTGCGTGCACTGGTCGACGAGGGCAAGAAGCCCGAAGAGGAGTTCCTGATGATGATTTCCGACATCGAGATGCCGGAGATGGACGGGTACACCCTGACCTCGGAAATCCGCAGCGATCCGCGCATGCAAAAGCTGCACATCATCTTGCATACTTCGTTGTCCGGGGTTTTCAACCAGGCGATGGTCAAGAAGGTCGGTGCCGACGATTTCCTGGCGAAATTCCGTCCCGATGACCTGGCGTCCCGGGTCGTCGATCGGATCAAGACAGCAGAATAAAGTAAAGGTCTGGCGCGTTGTGCGCCCGGCAAGTCAACACGATGAAAGAGGCGGTATCTTGTCTACGGGTAATTTGGATTTCGAACAGTTCCGGGTCTTCCTGGAAAAAGCCTGTGGCATCTTGCTTGGTGAAAACAAGCAATACCTGGTGTCGAGCCGTCTCAATAAATTGATGGAGCAACAGGGCCTCAAGTCATTGGGCGAGCTTGTGCAGCGTATCCAGACCCAACCGCGCAGCGGCTTGCGCGAGCTGGTGGTGGACGCCATGACCACCAACGAAACCCTGTGGTTTCGGGACACCTATCCGTTCGAGGTGCTGAAGAACAAAGTGCTGCCGGCCGCCATCAAGGCCAGTCCGGGCCAGCGCTTGCGGATCTGGTCGGCGGCCTGTTCGTCGGGGCAGGAACCCTATTCGCTGTCGATGTCCATCGATGAGTTCGAACGCTCCAACCTGGGCCAGTTGAAAGGCGGCGTGCAGATTGTCGCCACCGACCTGTCCGGGACCATGCTCAATAACTGCAAGACCGGTGAGTACGACAGCCTGGCCATCGGCCGTGGTTTGTCGCCGGACCGGCTGCAACGCTACTTCGACCCGAAAGGGCCGGGCAAGTGGGTGGTCAAGGCACCGATCAAGAGCCGGGTGGAGTTTCGCTCGTTCAACCTGCTGGACAGCTACGCCAGCCTGGGCAAGTTCGACATCGTGTTTTGCCGCAACGTGCTGATCTACTTCTCCGCCGAAGTGAAGAAAGACATCCTGCTGCGTATCCACAGCACCCTCAAGCCGGGTGGCTACCTGTTCCTTGGCGCCTCCGAGGCGTTGAACGGTTTGCCGGATCATTACCAGATGGTCCAGTGCAGCCCGGGGATCATCTACCAGGCGAAGTGATTGGCTTGGGTTGACAAAAAACGGGAGTCCCCACGGGCTCCCGTTTTTTTATGCCCGCTAATTCCTCCCTATCACCATTATCCCTGTGGGAGCGGGCTTGCTCGCGAATGCGGCGGTCAGTCGAGATAAATGTCGCTGTCACACCGCTTTCGCGAGCAAGCCCGCTCCCACAGTTTGAATGCCATTGCCCTTGAGAAGCGGCAGAAAAGCGGCAGCTTGCGGAAGCCAGTTGCCGCTTTTCTGGCATTGCCGCCTTGCCGATGCCCGCAAAGCCCCGGTTTACGGGGCTTTGGAAAGTGGCACGCCGCTTGCTATAGCCAACGTACGTACATTCTGGTCACCCAAAGGTTTCCGACATGAGCATCAGCTTCGATAAAGCGCTCGGTATCCACGAACAGGCCCTGAGCTTCCGCGCCCAGCGTGCCGAAGTCCTGGCCAACAACATCGCCAACGCCGACACCCCGAACTACAAGGCGCGGGACCTGGATTTTTCCAAGGTGCTCGCCGAGCAGAACGATAAGGCCAAGAACGGCCACTTCGCCTTGAACATGACCAACAACCGTCATATCGAAGCCGAAGGCCTGGGTAATGGCGACGAGTCGCTGATGTATCGCACGCCGATGCAACCGTCGATCGACCAGAACACCGTGGACGCTCAACTGGAACAATCCAACTACGCGGAAAACTCCGTGAACTTCCAGGCCAGCTTCACCCTGCTCAACAGTAAGTTCAAAGGGCTGATATCGGCCCTGCGCGGAGAGTAAGCCATGTCGATTGCTAGCGTATTCAACATTGCCGGCAGTGCCATGAGTGCCCAGACCACTCGCCTGAACACCGTCGCCAGTAACATCGCCAACGCCGAGACCGTTTCGTCGAGCATCGACCAGACCTACCGCGCCCGCCACCCGGTATTCGCCACCATGTTCCAGGGCGGCCAGTCCGGTGGCAGCGACTCGCTGTTCCAGGACCAGGAAGCGGCCGGGCAAGGCGTACAGGTGCTTGGCGTGGTCGAAGACCAGAGCAACCTCGAAGCACGTTATGAGCCAAACCATCCGGCCGCGGACGCCAAGGGTTATGTCTACTACCCGAACGTCAACGTCGTCGAAGAAATGGCCGACATGATTTCCGCCAGTCGTTCGTTCCAGACCAACGCCGAAATGATGAACACCGCCAAAGCCATGATGCAGAAGGTCCTGACCCTCGGTCAGTGATAAGGGGCGAGTCACATGAGCGTTACCAACACTACAAGCGGTTTGAGCCTCAACGAGATTCTGGCCAACTCTTCGGTCAAGACCAACAACACCTCCGATGGTCTCGGGGGCGCGGCCAAGGCGGCGACCGGCAACCAGGAACTGGGCAAGGATGCGTTCCTGCAACTGCTCGTTACCCAGCTGAAAAACCAGAACCCGCTGGAGCCTCAGGACAACGGCGAGTTCGTTGCCCAATTGGCGCAGTTCAGCAGCCTGGAAGGCATCACCACCCTCAACGAGACGGTGAGCGGCATCGCCGGCAACTACAACTCGTCCCAGGCCCTGCAGGCCTCGTCGCTGGTGGGCCGCTCGGTCATTGCCCCGGGTGACAAGGCGGTGGTCGATACCTCCAAGAGCCTCAACGGTACAGTGGTGGTGCCAACCTCGGTGTCCTCCGTCGCCGTCAAGATCGTGGACAAGGACGGCAAGACGGTTCGCACCATCGACCTGGGCAGCCAGAATGCCGGCAACTCGGCCTTCATCTGGGACGGCAAGAACGACGCGGGTACGGTCGTTGAATCGGGTACTTACACCTTCGCCGCTTCGACCACCATCGACGGCAAGGCCACGTCGCTGATCACCAACCTGCCGGCCACGGTCAGCAGCGTGACCATCAGCCAGACGGGCGGCGAGCTGATGCTCAACCTGGCCGGGCTGGGCAGCATTGCCCTGTCCAAAGTACAAACTATTGGTATGTAGAGCCGACTAACCGGCAAAAGGAGTCAACATGTCTTTTAACATCGGCCTTAGCGGTCTCTATGCAGCCAACAAACAGCTGGACGTGACCGGCAACAACATCGCCAACGTGGCGACCACCGGTTTCAAATCGTCCCGTGCGGAATTCGAAGACGTCTACTCGGCCACCAAGCTGGGTTCGGGCAGCAAGACCGTCGGCAACGGCGTGCGCCTGGCCAACGTTTCCCAGCAGTTCGGCCAGGGTGACGTGAACAACACCGGCAACGTGCTGGACATGGGCATCCAGGGCCAGGGCTTTTTTGTCCTGAGCAACGACGGCTCCCTGAGCTATACCCGTGCCGGTACGTTCAAGACCGACAAGGAAGGTTTCATCACCAACAGCGATGGTACTGCGCGCCTGCAGGGCTATGGCGTGGATGCCAACGGCAAGATCCAGAACGGTATCCTGACCGACCTGCGCATCGACACCTCGAACCTGCCGCCGAATGCCACCAGTTTGGTTTCGTCGACGATCAACCTGAACTCGACAGCGACGGCGATCACTGCGGCGTTCAATCCGAACGACACCGCTACGTTTACCAAGCAGTTCACCACCCCGGTCTACGACACCCAGGGCAACCAGCATTCCATGGACCAGTACATGGTCAAGACTGCCGGCAACACCTGGAACGTCTATACCTTGATCGATGGTCGTAACCTGAACGGCAGCTTGCCGACCACGACCGGTGCGACTGCGCCGATCCCTTCGACCATGAACTTCGATTCGAACGGCAAGTTGACCACGGTCACCACTCCGCCAGCGACGGTCAATAGTGATCTGGTACTGACCGGCTGGGTTCCCGGCACCGTGACCAACGGCGTATGGGCCGCCAACGGCGCCGCGAGTGCGCCAACCATCACGATTTCCATGGGCAATACCAGCCAATTCAACGCCGACACCGCCCGCTCGATTCCAGCCCAGAACGGCTACGCCACCGGCCAGATAACCAACCTGACCAT
The DNA here is from genome assembly GCF_900115235.1 of Pseudomonas sp. NFACC24-1. NCBI lineage: Bacteria > Pseudomonadati > Pseudomonadota > Gammaproteobacteria > Pseudomonadales > Pseudomonadaceae > Pseudomonas > Pseudomonas sp. NFACC24-1. Next base: position 15,876 of record NZ_FOVS01000002.1, on the reverse strand, counting down.
CGACGGCAGCGGTGTGTTGCTGGCCAACTTCAGCAACAACCAGACCAAGCCGATCGGCCAGCTCGCGCTAGCCAGCTTTACCAACGAGCAAGGTCTGCAGCCGGTAGGCGGCACCAGCTGGAAAGAAACCTTCGCGTCGGGCATCCCGGGTTACGATGCCCCGGAAACCGGCACCCTGGGTTCGATCGTCTCCAACTCCCTGGAAGAGTCCAACGTCAACCTGACCAACGAACTGGTCGAGCTGATCAAGGCCCAGAGCAACTACCAGGCGAACGCCAAGACCATCTCCACCCAGAGCACCATCATGCAGACCATCATTCAGATGGCCTGATGTCGACGGTTGCTTGAAGGCTGTACAAGGAGCCCCTCGCAAGAGGGGCTTTTTCATACCCGCTAGAGCCCGTCCTCATGCCAGGTTTCCTTTTGTGGCGAGGGGATTTATCCCCGCTGGGCTGCGCAGCAGCCCTCCACAAGCAGTCAATACGACCTGCCTGACCTACCGGGTCGCTGGCATTCAGGGCCGCTCCGCGCCCCAGCGGGGATAAATCCCCTCGCCACAATGAATGTCACCCTGAATATGGATGAGGGCAGCCCAGGCGACGTCGTTTCCAAGGCAAAAGAAAACCCCCGATAAACCAGCGGTCTATCGGGGGCTTATTTCAGCAGGCGCCTTTACGCGCCCACCCGCTCAGCTTATTGGCAAGCTTCGCAATCCGGCTCGTCGATCGCGCAGGCCTTTGGCACTGGCGCAGGTCCTGCTGGAGCAGCCAGGACCGAATCGTCACCGTGGTTGCCGCCGCTGGAGACCGCGTTCAGCTTGCCGGTGTTGATGGTCGACTTCTCGGTGCTGGTGGCGGCCAGGGCACGGAGGTAGTAAGTGGTTTTCAGGCCACGGTACCAAGCCATGCGGTAGGTCACGTCCAGCTTCTTGCCCGAAGCGCCGGCGATGTACAGGTTCAGCGACTGAGCCTGGTCGATCCACTTCTGGCGACGGCTGGCGGCGTCGACGATCCACTTGGTGTCCACTTCGAACGCGGTGGCGTAGAGCGCTTTGAGCTCTTGCGGGATGCGTTCGATCTGCTGCACCGAGCCGTCGTAGTACTTCAGGTCGTTGATCATGACCGAGTCCCACAGGCCGCGAGCCTTGAGGTCGCGAACCAGGTACGGGTTGATCACGGTGAATTCGCCCGACAGGTTCGATTTCACATACAGGTTCTGGTAGGTCGGTTCGATCGACTGCGACACGCCGGTGATGTTGGCGATGGTGGCGGTCGGTGCGATGGCCATGATGTTGGAGTTACGGATGCCTTTCTGCACACGGGCGCGAACCGGTGCCCAGTCCAGGGATTCGTTCAGGTCGACGTCGATGTACTTCTGGCCGCGCTGGGCGATCAGGATCTGTTGCGAGTCCAGCGGTAGGATGCCCTGGGACCACAGCGAACCCTGGAACGTCTCGTAGGCGCCACGCTCGTCGGCCAGGTCGCAGGAAGCCTGGATCGCGTAGTAGCTGACCGCTTCCATGGACTTGTCGGCGAACTCGACCGCGGCATCGGAACCGTACGGGATGTGCTGCAGGTACAGCGCGTCCTGGAAGCCCATGATGCCCAGGCCGACCGGACGGTGCTTGAAGTTGGAGTTCTTCGCTTGCGGCACCGAGTAGTAGTTGATGTCGATCACGTTGTCGAGCATGCGCACGGCGGTGTTCACGGTGCGTTGCAGCTTGGCGGTGTCCAGCTTGCCGTCGACGATGTGGTTCGGCAGGTTGATCGAGCCCAGGTTGCAGACCGCGATCTCGTCCTTGTTGGTGTTCAGGGTGATCTCGGTGCACAGGTTCGAGCTGTGGACCACGCCCACGTGCTGCTGCGGGCTGCGCAGGTTGCACGGGTCCTTGAAGGTCAGCCATGGGTGACCGGTTTCGAACAGCATCGAAAGCATCTTGCGCCACAGGTCTTTGGCCTGGACGACTTTGAACAGCTTGATCTTGTTGTACTCGGTCAGGGCTTCGTAGTACTCGTAGCGCTCTTCGAAGGCCTTGCCGGTCAGGTCGTGCAGGTCCGGCACTTCGGATGGCGAGAACAGGGTCCACTTGCCGTCATCGAAGACACGCTTCATGAACAGGTCGGGGATCCAGTTGGCGGTGTTCATGTCGTGGGTACGACGACGGTCATCACCGGTGTTCTTGCGCAGCTCGATGAACTCTTCGATGTCCATGTGCCAGGTTTCCAGGTAGGCACAGACCGCGCCCTTGCGCTTGCCGCCCTGGTTGACCGCAACGGCGGTGTCGTTGACCACTTTGAGGAACGGCACGACGCCCTGGGATTTGCCGTTGGTGCCCTTGATGTACGAGCCCAATGCGCGAACCGGGGTCCAGTCGTTGCCCAGGCCACCGGCGAATTTCGACAGCATGGCGTTGTCGTGGATGGCGCCGTAGATGCCCGACAGGTCGTCCGGAACGGTGGTCAGGTAGCAGCTCGACAGCTGTGGACGCAGGGTGCCGGCGTTGAACAGGGTCGGGGTCGACGCCATGTAGTCGAAGGACGACAACAGGTTGTAGAACTCGATCGCACGGTCTTCGCGCTGCTTCTCTTCGATTGCCAGGCCCATGGCCACGCGCATGAAGAAGATCTGCGGCAGTTCGAAACGGATACCGTCCTTGTGGATGAAGTAACGGTCGTACAGGGTTTGCAGGCCCAGGTAGGTGAACTGCTGGTCACGTTCGTGGTTGATCGCCTTGCCGAGTTTTTCCAGGTCGAATTCGGCCAGGACCGGGTTCAGCAATTCGAACTCGATACCCTTGGCGACATAAGCGGGCAACGCCTTGGCGTACAGGTCGACCATTTCGTGGTGGGTCGCGCTCTCGGCGACTTCCAGGAAGCTCAGGCCTTCGGCACGCAGGGTGTCCATCAGCAGGCGGGCGGTCACGAAGGAGTAGTTCGGCTCGCGCTCCACCAGGGTCCGGGCGGTCATCACCAATGCGGTGTTGACGTCCTTGAGGGCGACGCCGTCATAGAGGTTCTTCAGGGTTTCGCGCTGGATCAGGTCGCCATCGACTTCTTCCAGGCCTTCGCAGGCCTCGGTGACGATAGTGTTCAGGCGGCCCATGTCCAGCGGCGCCAGGCTGCCGTCGGCGCGTGCGATGCGGATCGAAGGGTGGGCCTGGACCGGTGCGTCGGCCGGGGAGCGGGTGGCACGCTCCTTGGCGCGGGAGTCACGGTAGATCACGTAGTCGCGGGCCACTTTCTGCTCGCCGGCACGCATCAGGGCCAGTTCGACCTGGTCCTGGATTTCTTCGATGTGGATGGTGCCGCCCGAGGGCATGCGACGCTTGAAGGTCGCGGTGACCTGTTCGGTCAGGCGGGCCACGGTGTCGTGGATTCGCGACGAAGCGGCAGCGGTGCCGCCTTCAACTGCGAGAAACGCTTTGGTGATGGCGACGGTGATCTTGTCATCGGTGTAAGGAACGACAGTGCCGTTACGCTTGATCACACGCAGTTGGCCCGGCGCGGTGGCGGACAGATCCGGGCTCGAATCGGCGGCCAGCGGCGCGGTGCCCTGCGGGTTCTCGCGAGTTGTGTCGGTGTGCATGGGTGTCTCCACGTTCTTTATGTTTGTTTGGGCACCATCACGGTGCCCACCGTTCCGTCCTGAAGCACTACAACCGACTGGCGCCGGGCATAACAACTTCGGGACAGTAGGAAGCAGGCGTTTAATGCCGCTTCCATCCGAAGTTCTCAGGTTGCGAGCGAGGCTCGAAACCGGATTGCCGGGGTGGCAGCAATTGACTGCAACACCCGTACCGTTTCGGTCGTTTTCGACCTTGAAACAGCTGCCATCCGCAGGGGCGGTCTGGGCTTGGGGAAATGCGATGTTTCAGTTGAACAGAAGCAAGAAAAAGCGCTTGAACTCGCTGCCCGACTTGTGTTTGGTTTTTGGCCTGAAACCCTACATGTAGGGTTTTTTACGCGGCGGGCTACAAGATAATGCGTTTTTGGGGGGTATGCAACGTACTACCTGTGGATAAGCCTGTGCGTAATTTGTGTGCGAAACGTGGAACTGCTCTGTAGGCCGCGACCTAGCTGGAGTGGACCTTTTTTCATCGGTTTCAACGGTCTGAAAACTGCCCGATGGTTTTTTGCGGGCGCGGACGTTACCACATAAAACCTGCTTCGACCGAACGCATTTGTCCGCTTGTTTTCTAGGGGGGCGACGTTTATACAATCGGCCGGTGTGCTGGCATGTTTATCCTCCTTTGATATGACAAAAAGAGGGGGCTGTATTCGAATGCCCGGGGTGAGCGGCTACTTGTGGCGAGGGGATTTATCCCCGTTGGGTCGCGAAGCGGCCCCTGCATTCTGTCTGACTACAACAGTGAGCATTTTTGGGGGCTGCTACGCAGCCCAGCGGGGATAAATCCCCTCGCCACAGGATTGTGGCCATCCTTCCTTTTATATTCACAGCAAGACGAGGCCCCCATGGAACAAGAAGCCTGGCAGGTATTGATCGTCGAGGATGACCAGCGTCTGGCCGAGCTGACCCGGGAATACCTCGAAAGCAACGGGTTGCGTGTCGCCATCGAAGGTGACGGTGCGGTGGCGGCGGCGCGGATCATTGCCGAGCAGCCGGACCTGGTGGTCCTCGACCTGATGCTGCCCGGCGAAGACGGCTTTAGTATCTGCCGCAAGGTGCGCGAGCACTATGATGGGCCGATCCTGATGCTCACCGCCCGCACCGACGACACCGATCAGATCCAGGGCCTGGACCTGGGCGCCGATGATTACGTCTGCAAGCCGGTTCGCCCGCGCTTGCTATTGGCGCGGATCCAGGCCCTGCTGCGACGCAGCGAGCCGGAGCCGAGCGTGGCGCAGAAGCAGCGGCGCCTGCAATTCGGCCCGCTGGTGGTCGACGACGCCCTGCGTGAAGCCTGGTTGCAGGGCAACGGTATCGAGCTGACCAGCGCCGAATTCGACCTGCTGTGGCTGCTGGTGTCCAATGCCGGGCGCATCCTGTCCCGGGAAGAAATCTTCACCGCCCTGCGCGGCATCGGCTATGACGGCCAGGACCGCTCCATCGACGTGCGTATTTCGCGCATCCGGCCCAAGATCGGCGACGACCCGGACCATCCCCGGCTGATCAAGACCATCCGCAGCAAAGGCTACCTGTTCGTCCCTGAAGCTTGCGCAGACTTGGCGCCGTGAATTCGATCTTCCTGCGTATTTATGGCGGCATGTGCGCGGCGCTGGTGCTGGTGGCGGTCCTCGGTGTGCTGGCCCTGCACCTGCTCAATCAGACCCGCAGCGAGCAATACCGCGAGCGCCTGGCCCACGGCACGTTTTCGTTGATGGCCGACAACCTGCGGCCCATGAACGACACCGAGCGCCACCGGGCACTGCTGGTGTGGGAGCGCCTGCTGGGCATTCCTCTGGCGTTGCAGACCTTCTCCCAGACCGACCTCGATCTCGGTCAGCGTACCCGTGTACTGCGCGGCCAGGCGTTGGTCGAGCAGACCGGGCCCCATGCGGCAAAAGTCTATCGACTGGTCAATGAAACCGAGCAATTGATGTTGGTCGGGGAAGTCCAGCAGATCAGCGAGCAATTGGCCCGCGCGACCATTTACCTGTTGGCCGACGAACTGGTGCGTTACCCCGTGGCCGAGCAACCCAAGCGGCTGGCGCAACTGGAGCAGGAAAAAGGGTTTGGTTTCGACCTGCGACTCATGACCGCCGAGCAGGCCGACATGGACGAAGACCAGCGCCGTCGCGTGTCCGAGGGCGATACGGTGATGGCGCTGGGCAAGGGCGGCGATTCGATCCGGGTCTTCGCCGGCATGGTCGGCACCCCGTGGGTCCTGGAGATCGGCCCGCTGTACCAGATGAACCCTTATCCGCCGCAATGGCTGGTGCTGATCGCGGCGCTGGGGTTGAGCCTGATCGGGTTGATCGTCTACCTGTTGGTGCGTCAGTTGGAGCGGCGCTTGCGTGGCCTGGAGTCGGCCGCCACCCAGATCGCCCAGGGCAGCCTGGAAACCCGGGTGCCGGCCCGAGGCGCCGATTCGGTCGGGCGATTGGCGGCGGCGTTCAATGGCATGGCCGAGCACTTGCAGCAACTGTTGGCGATCCAGCGCGAGCTGGTGCGAGCGGTGTCCCACGAATTGCGCACCCCGGTGGCGCGCCTGCGGTTTGGCCTGGAAATGCTCGGCAGCGCCACCACGCCCCAGGCCCGGGACAAATACCTGGCGGGCATGGACCACGACATCGAAGACCTGGATCGGCTGGTGGACGAAATGCTCACCTACGCGCGGCTGGAACAGGGTTCACCGGCCTTGAATTTTCAGCGGGTGGATCTGGATGCGCTGGTTAACCAGGTGATCGATGAGCTGGGGCCGTTGCGGGCCGGGATCACGGTCGAGCGCGGTCTATGCCTGTCGGCCGCCGATTGCGATGGCGCCTGGGTCGAGGCTGAGCCACGCTTTCTGCATCGGGCCTTGCAGAATCTGGTGGGCAATGCCATGCGCCACGCCCATTCCAAGGTCACGGTCAGCTACCAGGTGGGCCAGTTGCGCTGTCGGGTGGACGTGGAAGATGACGGGCCCGGCGTGCCGGAAGCGGCGTGGGAGCGGATTTTCAAACCCTTCCTGCGCCTGGACGACAGCCGCGCCCGCGCTTCGGGCGGTCATGGGCTGGGGCTGTCGATCGTGCGGCGGATCATCCATTGGCACGATGGCCGGGCGTTGATCGGCAAGAGCAAGAGCCTGGGTGGCGCCTGTTTCAGCCTGAGTTGGCCAAGGCATCAGGATAGGTCTTGAGAGGTGCGGTGCCTCTGCCGGCCTCATCGCGAGCAAGCTCGCTCCCACATGGCCATGCGTCCAACCTGTGGGAGCGAGCTTGCTCGCGATGAGGCCCTCCCAGACACCAGAAACCTCAGGTCCTGATCCCCACCAGGCTCAACAATTGCCCATCCTTCACCCCAAACTGCGCCTGCAGCTCACTGCCATGGCGCCATTGGGTCGACAGGTCCGTCAGCAAGCGCAGCCGCACCTGTCCGTCGTGTGTCCAGTCCAGCACCTCGGCATGCTCGAAATAAAAACGCTGCCTGACGATGGGGTACAGCGCCTTGAACAAGCTTTCCTTCACTGAAAAGGTCAGGGTCACCAGCAAGGCCTGGTCATTGCGTGTGAGCCGGGTCATGCGCTGCAATTCTGGCGGGGTGAGGATTTCACCGGCCAGGCGCTCGGCGCGCTCGGGGTCGAGCAGGTTCTCCACGTCCATGCCCAAGCCTTGCCAGTGGTCTTTTTTCGCGACGATGGCCGCTGCCCGGCCCGTGCTGTGGGTGATCGAGCCGCTGATATGAGCCGGCCACACCGGGGCGCGGTCTTCGCCGATGGCCGGTACGCAGGCCAGGCCGTCGAGCCGCTGCAACGCCGCCCGGGCGCAGATCCGCCCGGCCAGGAATTCTGCCTGACGCTTGGCGACCGAGCGCTGGATGCTCGCCGGGGGTTCGATGGCGCTGTTGGGGAAGTCATTGCCGGTCAGCAGCAGTGGATCAAAGCAGGTGCTCAACAGCACTGTATCGGACAGGGCTTCGGGCAACAGCCATTGATCATCCAGAGGCGTACAGCAGGCGGGCAGGTCGGGGAGTGCGTTCATGCCCGGCATTTTGCCGGGTTGGTGGGAGGCTGGGTAGTGGGGCGCGCTTCATGGATGGAAGGGAGAGGGCTTTGGTGGCGAGGGAGCTTGCTCCCCTTGGTCTGATGCGGGTTAACGTTGCGAACACTGTTGTGGCGAGGGGATTTATCCCCGCTGGGCTGCGAAGCAGCCCCAACAGCAGCGATGCATCTGATACATGGAGTGTCAGATTCAGGGCCGCTTCGCGCCCCAACGGGGATAAATCCCCTCGCCACAGGGTTATGTGTCAGTCAAAGATTTTCTTGAAGAACTTCTGCATGTCCGCCCACGACTTCTCGTCGGCTTCCTTGTTATAGCCAATGTCCGGCCCGCCATGTTCGCCGTGGCTCAAGCGGTCGGCGTCAGGGTTGCTGAAGCCGTGTTTGGCGCCTTCGAGGCTGACGAATTTATAGTCGGCACCGGCCTTGTCCATCTCGCTCTTGAACGCGGTGACGTTGTCCTGGGTGACCATGCTGTCCAAGGCGCCATGCTCGACCAGTATCTTGGCCTTGACGCTGCCCGGGGTGGCCGGGGTGTTGGTCACCAGCGCACCGTGGAAGCTCACCACGCCGGCCAGCGGTACACCCTGGCGCGCCGCATCGAGCACCACCTTGCCGCCGAAGCAGTAGCCGATGGCGGCGAGTTTGTCCGGATCGGTCTGGGGCTGTTTCTTCAGCAGGTCGAGACCGGCCTGGAAGCGGGCGCTGGCGGCCTTGCCGTCCTTGAGCGCCGCCTGCATGAAGGCCAGGGCGTCCTTGGGGTGCTCGGTGTTCTTGCCGTCGCCGTACATGTCGATGGCCAGGGCGCTGTAGCCCAGGCCCGCGAGATCCCGGGCACGACGCTTGGCGTAATCGTTCAGCCCCCACCATTCGTGAACCACCACCACGCCCGGGCGCGGGCCTTTGACGGCGTCGTCATAAGCGTAGTAACCGATCAGCTTGGTGCCATCGGCACTGGTGTAGGGGATCTCCTGAGTCTGGATGGCGGCGTGGCTCACGCCGCTCATGACCAGAAGTACAACAGCAAGCAGCCTGCGCATGACGGATCTCCTTATGAAAATGGTCCGCACAGATTAGCCGATTCATTCAGCGCAGGTTCAGAGAACGTTCAAGGGGTGTTCAGGGAGCGCTGGTTAACGTGACAGCGACTTCACCCACCACCCATGCTTCAAAGGAGCTCGACCATGACTCAGATGAAAAAACTGTTGCTGGCTTTCACCGTGCTGGGCGCCAGCGCGTTGGCCCACGCCGATGACAACTTCGCCAGCCTGACCCTCGGCCAGACCAGCGACAAGGTCAAGAAATCCGACGCCCTGGATGCCAACCTGAACCACCCGAACGCCGACGGCATCATCGGCAAGGACACCACGTATGGCCTGCGCCTGGGCAAGCAGAATGACCAGGGCCGCTACTACGCCACCTACGACAACGTCTCGGGCACCCACAACGGCATCAAGCTGCGCCAGGAAAACCTGCTGGGCAGCTACGATGTGTTCCTTCCGGTCACCAGCACGACCAAACTGTTTGGTGGCGGCACGGCGGGCCTGACCAAGCTGACCCAGGATTCGCCCGGTTTCAGCCGCGACAGCGACATCGGCTACGCGGTAGGCCTGCAGGGCGGCGTGCTGCAACAAATTTCGCAGAACACCTCGGTTGAACTGGGTTACCGTTACCTGCGCAGCAACGCCAGTACCGAGATGAGCCCGCACGGTGGTGACAAGGTCGGTTCGCTGGACCTGACCAGCAGCGCCCAGACCTACCTGTCCGCCAACTACACGTTCTAAGCGGGCCAGGGTGGGTGTATCCAGCCGGATCGGTCGAAGACGATCCGGCGCCTTTCGTTGAGGTGCGCCGCGCGCGATTGTTTGATTTGCCTGGGGAGAGGCTCCATGAAATTACTGGTCGTCGAAGACGAAGCGCTGTTGCGTCATCACCTGCAAACCCGTCTCACTGACAGCGGTCATGTGGTGCAGGCCGTGGCCAATGCCGAAGAGGCCTTGTACCAGGTCCGGGAATTCAACCACGACCTGGCGGTGATCGACCTCGGCCTGCCGGGTATCAGCGGGCTGGAGCTGATCCGCCGGCTGCGCTCACAGGACAAGACGTTTCCGATCCTGATCCTGACCGCCCGCGGCAACTGGCAGGACAAGGTCGAAGGCCTGGCCGCCGGCGCGGACGACTACGTGGTCAAGCCGTTTCAGTTCGAAGAACTGGAGGCCCGGTTGAACGCCTTGTTGCGTCGCTCCAGCGGCTTCACCCAGTCGACCATCGTCGCCGGGCCGTTGTTGCTGGACCTCAACCGCAAGCAGGCGTCCCTCGACGAGGAGCCGCTGGCGTTGACGGCCTACGAATACCGTATCCTCGAATACCTCATGCGCCATCACCAGCAGGTGGTGGCCAAGGACCGCTTGATGGAGCAGCTCTACCCCGATGATGACGAGCGCGATCCCAATGTCATCGAAGTGCTGGTCGGACGCCTGCGCCGCAAACTGGAAGCCCCCGCCGGCTTCAAGCCCATCGACACCGTGCGCGGCCTGGGTTATCTGTTCAACGAGCGCTGCCAGTGATTCGTTCGCTTCGGCTGCGGCTGATGCTGGCCGCGATGACCCTGGCGGTGCTGTTCATGCTGGCCTTGTTGCCGGCCATGCAAGGCGCGTTCAGCCTGGCGTTGCAGGAGTCCATCGAGCAACGCCTGGCCTCGGACGTGACCACGCTGATTTCCGCCGCACGGGTGGAAAACAACCGCTTGAAGATGCCGGCGCAGTTGCCCGATGAGCGCTTCAACCTCGCCGATGCCCGCCTGCTGGGCTACATCTATGATCGTGAGGGGCGGTTGGTCTGGCGGTCGAAGGCCACCCAGGAAGAAAACATCAATTACACGCCGCGCTATGACGGCCAGGGCAACCAGTTCGCCCGCATTCGCGAGAACGACGGCCAGGAATTTTTCGTCTATGACGTCGAGATCAAGCTGCTTGGCGGCCAGAACGCGGCGTTCAGTATCGTTACCCTGCAACCGGTGCGCGACTACGAAGTGACCTTGCAGGGGCTGCGGGACAATCTCTACCTGGGCTTTGGCGCGGCCCTGGCGGTGTTGCTGGCGCTGTTGTGGATCGGCCTGACCTGGGGCCTGCGGGCGCTGCGGCGCCTGAGCCAGGAGCTGGACGAAATCGAAAGCGGTGCCCGGGAAAGCCTCAGTACCGAGCATCCCCGGGAACTGTTGCGCCTGACCGGTTCCCTCAATCGCTTGCTCCACAGCGAGCGGGAGCAGCGCAGCCGTTACCGTGATTCCCTCGATGACCTCGCCCACAGCCTGAAGACCCCGCTGGCGGTGTTGCAGGGCGTCAGCGAAGACATGGCCCGGCGTCCCGAAGACCGTGGCCAGGCCTGGGTGCTGCAAACCCAGATCGAGCGTATGAGCCAGCAAATCGGCTACCAGTTGCAGCGCGCCAGCCTGCGCAAAAGCGGGTTGGTGCGCCATCAGGTGCGCTTGCACCCGGTGCTGCAAAGCCTGTGCGACACCTTGGACAAGGTCTATCGCGACAAGCGGGTCAATGTGCGTTTCGATCTGCCGGAGCACTGCCAGGTGCCGATCGAGCAGGGCGCCTTGCTGGAGATGCTCGGCAACCTCCTGGAGAACGCCTATCGACTGTGCCTGGGCGAGGTGCGCGTCAGCGTGCACCAGACCCTTGGCGGTACGGAGTTGAGCGTCGAGGACGATGGGCCGGGTGTGCCGCCGGATCAACGTGCGCGGATCCTCCAACGGGGCGAACGGCTGGACCGTCAGCATCCGGGGCAGGGCATTGGCCTGGCGGTGGTCAAGGACATCATCGAAAGCTACGGCGCCCGCTTGACCCTGGGGGATTCGGAGCTGGGCGGGGCGGCGTTCCGGATTCATTTTCCGGTGGTTTGACTGGGATGTTTTCGGTGTGTTTGCGGGCCTCATCGCGAGCAAGCTCGCGATGAGGCCCGTCAGCACACCACAAAAAACCAATCAGGAAATCAGTTCTCCAACTCCCTGTAGGCCCCCGGCGTCAGCCCCGTCCACTTCTTGAACGCCCGGTGAAACGCCGACGGTTCGGAGAAACCCAACTGCTCGGCAATCTGCTGCAACGACAAATCCGCACGCCCCAAGTGATAGATGGCGATATCCCGCCGCAACTGATCCTTGAGCTCCTGGAAGCTGGTGCCTTCCTCCCGCAGATGCCGGCGCAAGGTCTGCGGGCTGATGTGCAAGTGGGCGGCGACGGTGTCCAGGTCGGGCCAGTGTGCCGTGTCGCGACTGAGCAGGCGGCGCAGTTGGCTGCTCAGGCTGTGGCCATCGTCCGGGCGCGACAGCAGGTCGGCAGGGGAGTGTTCGAGGAAATGCTTGAGGGTGCGTTCGTCCTGCAACAGTGGCATGTCCAGGTAGCGACTGTGGAACAACAGGCTGCTGCCGGGCGCGTCGAACACCAGCGGGTAGGGGAACAACAAGTCGTATTCGGCCCCGTGGGCGGGCTTGGCATAGCCGAAAGTCACCTGTTCCAGGCCTATCCGCTGGCCGATCAGCCAACTGGCGAGGCGATGCCAGACCACCAGCAGGCTTTCAGTCAGGAAGTGATCGGGGTCCCACAACGTCGAGTCGTCCAGCACCAGCCGCACCCGCTCGCCTTCGGTTTCCAGCGTCAGTCGCGGGGCGTCGGGGAACAGACTGTAGAACAGCAAGCCGCGCTGAAGGGCCTTGCCCAGGGTCCGACAGTGGATCAACGCATGACACATCATGGCGAACGTCCCGGGCTTGCTCGGCGCCCGGCCGAATCCCAGGTATTCGTCCTCCATTGCCAGCCACAACGCTTGCAACAGGCGGGCGAACTGCTCCGGCGCGATGCGCGCGCGCGGTTCATCCAGCAGTTCAGGGCTGATGCTCAATTGTTGCAGCAAGGGAAAATAGTCGAAACCTTGCCGACGTGCGCCGCCCAGGGCAGCGCGGGCGAAGTGGCTGGCGATCGTGCGTTGGCGCATGGCAGAAATCCGTTCGTTAAGCGGGCGAATGGTAGCAGGGGCTTGAGGCTGGACAAGGCGGATATCCGCCAAATCCCGGAGCGCGGGATGGTCTGTAGGCGGAAATCCGCCACTTGCACACTGCGTTTAGTCGCGTGTGGAAACCGCAAGCCCGTCTGCTATACCGGGTGTAGGGCATTTCGCAAAAATGGCACGCGCTTTGCGATGCGTTGGGTAGGTCTGCCCCGTGCAGCCGAAAAAAACAAATCCCTCCAGTGCAGGAGGGTTCGCAATTGAGGTGCCGTGGACGACAGGTGGAAGTCGTCATGCGGGACTCTTGAGGAAGGTTTGCCATGACGACTCGTCAGCCACTGTACAAATCCCTGTATTTCCAGGTGATCGTAGCCATTGCCATCGGTATTTTGCTCGGCCACTTCTACCCGCAGACCGGTGTTGCCCTCAAGCCATTCGGCGACGGGTTCATCAAACTGATCAAAATGGTCATCGCCCCCATCATCTTCTGTACCGTCGTCAGTGGTATCGGCGGCATGCAGAACATGAAATCGGTGGGCAAGACCGGCGGCTACGCGCTGCTGTACTTCGAAATCGTCTCCACCATCGCCTTGCTGATCGGCCTGGTCGTGGTCAATGTCGTGCAACCGGGCGCCGGCATGCACATCGACGTATCGACCCTGGACACCAGCAAGATCGCCGGTTTCATCTCGGCTGGTAAAGACCAGAGCATCATTGCCTTCATCCTCAACGTGATCCCGAACACCATCGTCGGCGCCTTCGCCAACGGCGACATCCTGCAAGTGCTGATGTTCTCGGTGCTCTTCGGCTTCGCCCTGCATCGCCTGGGTGCCTACGGCAAGCCGGTGCTGGACTTCATCGATCGCTTCGCCCACGTCATGTTCATCATCATCAACATGATCATGAAGCTGGCTCCACTGGGCGCGTTCGGTGCCATGGCCTTCACCATCGGTGCCTACGGTGTCGGTTCGCTGGTGCAACTGGGCCAGTTGATGATCTGCTTCTACATCACCTGCGTGGTGTTCGTGCTGGTGGTGCTGGGCGCCATCTGCCGCGCCCACGGCTTCAGCGTCATCAAGCTGATCCGCTACATCCGTGAAGAACTGTTGATCGTGCTGGGTACTTCCTCCTCGGAATCGGCCCTGCCACGCATGCTGATCAAGATGGAGCGCCTGGGTGCCAAGAAATCTGTCGTAGGCCTGGTGATCCCGACGGGCTACTCGTTCAACCTCGACGGTACTTCGATCTACCTGACCATGGCGGCGGTGTTCATCGCCCAGGCCACCGATACCCCGATGGACCTGACTCACCAGATCACCCTGCTGCTGGTGCTGTTGCTGTCGTCCAAAGGTGCGGCTGGCGTGACCGGCAGCGGCTTCATCGTACTGGCGGCGACCCTGTCGGCCGTAGGTCATCTGCCGGTGGCCGGCCTGGCGCTGATCCTGGGCATCGACCGCTTCATGTCCGAAGCCCGCGCCCTGACCAACCTGGTGGGCAACGCCGTCGCCACCATCGTGGTTGCCAAGTGGGTCAAGGAGCTGGACGAAGACCAACTGCAGACCGAGCTGGCTTCCGGTGGTCGCGGTATCTCCGACGTTCGCGAAGATGACGAGCAGATCGCGGCGGCGCAGATTGCAGCGGCTGAGACCTCTGCTCCAGGCACTGTGAAGTAATCTTCAGGTTGCAATAAAAAACCCGCCTCGGCGGGTTTTTTATTGAGCTGAATTATTCAGGTAGGAATTTGTTTTTGTGGCAAGGGATCCCTGTCGGCCGTGAGCACAATCGTCATTCAAAGTGACAAATCCAGTAATTGCCCCATCGCCAACCCCTGCCTAGTCTTCCAGTCATCAGTCACTGGAGACCACCCATGCAAGGCCCACTGGCATCGCTCAAGGTTCTGGACTTCTCGACACTGCTGCCTGGCCCGTTCGCCTCGCTGTTGCTGGCGGACATGGGGGCCGAGGTGTTGCGCATCGAGTCGCCGACCCGTCAGGACTTGCTGCGGGTACTGCCGCCCCATGACCAGGGCATATCGGCCAGCCACGCCTACCTCAACCGCAACAAGCGCAGCCTGGCCCTGGACCTCAAGCAGCCGGAAGCGTTGGAGGTGGTCACGCAGTTGCTGGGGGACTACGACATCCTGCTGGAACAGTTCCGCCCCGGCGTGATGGAGCGGCTGGGCCTGGGATACGAAGCCTTGAAAGCCATCAATCCGCGGCTGATCTACGTGTCGATCACCGGCTACGGCCAGACCGGCCCTTATAAGGACCGCGCCGGTCACGACATCAATTACCTGGCCCTGGCAGGGCTGGCCAGCCACACCGGCCGTGCCGACAGCGGGCCGTTGCCGCTGGGCCTTCAGGCGGCGGATATCGCCGGTGGTTCATTGCACGGGGTGATCGGACTGTTGGCGGCGGTCATCGCCCGCCAGCAGACCGGTCAGGGCCAGCACCTGGACGTGAGCATGACTGACTGCGCATTCAGCCTCAACGCCATGGCCGGTGCCGGTTACCTGGCTTGCGGTGTTGAGCCGGGTTGGGAGAACCAGATGCTCAACGGCGGCAGCTTCTACGACTATTACCGTACCCGCGATGGTCGCTGGATGTCGGTAGGCAGCCTGGAACCGGCCTTCATGCAGGCGCTGTGCGAGGCTTTGGGGCGCCCGGAACTGGCAACCCAGGGACTGTCGCCCAAGCCTGAACAACAACACGTCCTGAAGCAGGCGCTGCAAACCGAGTTTGAAAAGCATGATTTTGCCGAGCTTTGCCAACTGTTTGCCGGGATCGATGCCTGCGTCGAGCCAGTGCTGAGCCTGGAGGAAGCTGTCCGGCATCCGCAGTTACAGGCTCGGGAGCTGGTGAAACAGGTGCCCCGAGGGGATGGTTCGAGCCAGGCGCAGATGGCCTGTCCGTTGCGGTTCTCAGAGGGGCTGCCCGAACCTCGCCATATTGGCGTGGGCCTGGGGGCGCATACGGATCAGGTGTTGGAGGCGTTGGGGTTCAGTGCGCAGCGGATTGCCGAATTGCGCAGGAGCGGGGTGATTTTGTAGGGCGACAAGGCCGCCATCGCGAGCAAGCTCGCTTCCACACTGGATCTTTGGCGTTCACGGATCCTGTGGGAGATTCTATGGTGCAGGGCTACCCCCTAAATGCCTTTCGGTAAGTATTCGCTCTGGTTCTTCAGCAGGGCGAATACCACTCGGGCAA